>NZ_CP113432.1:3245088-3545118 GCF_026686735.1 Pseudomonas triclosanedens
AGCAGGTAACGCAAGCGCTGCGGCAGCGAAGGCGCATGCAGCGGCGGCGCCGCCAACTGCCCGGTAAGCGCCTGGCCTTCCTGTTGCAGACGCTGCCACTGGCCCTGCCGCGCCAGCAGGCGCAGGCGCAGGCTTTGCAGCGGCAGCGCATAGCATGCCGGTTGCACGCGCCAACGATGCATGCAGCGCTCCGCCTCTTCCGCAGCACGATCGGCGCCCAGCGGGTCGCCGCTGCGCGAGGCGACTTCGGCAAGGCCGAGCAGCCCATGCAGGATGTACGGATCGGCACAGGCGCGGGCCTGCGCGACTCCGCGCTCGAGCACTGCCCCGGCGGCAGCCGGTTCGCCTTGCAGCAGATGCAGCTCGCCACGCAGGAAGGCCAGACGAGCGATGAGCAAGCCATGTTCCTGCCCGGTGGCCGCTACCCGCTCGCAGCAGGCGTCGAGCAACGCCTGCGCCTGCCCCGCCTCGCCGCCGAGCAGCGCCAGGCGGATGCGGTCACAGTCGAGCAGCACTTCGCTGGCCAGGCAACCGCAGCGCCGCGCGAGCTCCACGGCATCCAGCAGCGCGCGCCGCGCCGCCTGGGGCCGGCCGCAGGCCATGTCCAGGCGCGCCAGGGTGGTCTGGCACAGCAGTACCGAGCGCCAGTCCCGCGGTTCCAGCTCTGCCAGCGCGGCAGTGCAGCGCTCACGGGCGGAGTTCAGGTCACCGCGCATGCCGTCCAGCGCACCGCGCAGCGCCAGCCAGTTCGCCAGCAGGCGCCGGTTGCGCGTCGCCTGGGCCTGCGGCAGGAAGTCACCGAGGCGGGCGATGCACGCCTCGGCCTCGTCCAGCCGCCAACTGAACAACAGCGCGCGGGCGTTCAGGCAGATCAGCCGAGGCGTGCTTTCCATCAACGTGGCGGGGAGCTTTTCACGCCAGTCCAGCAGCAGGCAGAGGTGACGTCCGGCGAACAGCCAGTCCATGTCCAGCCGGTCCATGTAGCTGGCCGCGACTTCCGGCTGTCCTGCCCCCAGGGCCAGTTCGATAGCATCGTTGAGCCAGCCCAACTGGCCCAGCACACCGCAGGCGCGCAGGCGCAGACGGGTCAGCGCCGGACCCTGGAGATGGCCTTGCAGCGCCTTGGCCACCAGCGGCGGCAGGCGGAAGCAACTGGCGTCGGCGTCCATCGCGAGGAAGAAACCCTGCCCTTGCTGCAGGCGGTCGAACAGCTCACCGCCCTGCTCTTCCCACAGACCGGCGCAGATTTCCCGGTTGAAGCGCGGCAGGTATGCCAGGCCGCAGAGCATTGCCCCGGTCTCGCTGTCGAGACGGCCGAGCAGTTCCTGCGCCAGGTACGAGCGCAGCCAGGACGCCACTTCGCCCGGCGCATGCACACCGTCGCGGGCGCTGAGCAGCAGACGCGCGCCGGCGCACCAGCCCAGGGTCGCAGTCCACAGGCGTTCACGGCATTCGGCGTCATAGCCCTGGGCCTGGGCCAGCGCATCGCTCTCCTCGCGGGTGAAGGCCAGTTGCGTGACGCCCAGTTCGCAGAGGCGCTCGTCGAGCAGCAGACGCGAGAGGTTCCAGTCGGGCCGCTGGCGGCAACTGACCAGCAGGTACAATGGCGCTTCGCTCAGGCCCAGGAGGCGCTGTATCCAGCTATCGAGCTGGACGTCGGGGTCCTGCGGGTAATCGTCCAGCACCAGCCAGAGCGGTTGGCGGCGCAGTTGCAAAGCCAGCAGCACGCTGGCCGGGTCGCTGTCGAGCAACCCCAGCGTGTGGGCGATCTGCGCGCAACAGGCAGCGATGCTCAGCGGCTGGCCGGCACAGTCGAGCCAGAGGCGCGCGCAGCTTGCCGGCAGGCGCTCCAGCGCGGCACGCGCCAGCGCGCTCTTGCCGTAGCCGGCCGGGGCGCAGAGCAGGTTCAGGCGGCGAGGGGCTTCCAGCAAGGCTTGCAGCAGGTGTTCACGCGGTAGCTGCGTGGCGGACACGGACGCCGGAAGGCCGGCGGCAATGGCGGGGAAACTGGACATGGCGACACCCGTTTTCGTTGTAATTCGTGCTGCGTCGGGGTGCCAGCAGAGCATTCGCGGGATAGACGGGCAATCGGTCGTTCGGACTAGCCGGGGGACTAGCTCCGAAGCGGCGCCGCCCGCTCCCTGGGAGGGAAGCGGACGGCGCCGTTGTTTCAGCGGATCCCGGCGTTGCGCAGGGCGGCCGGGGTGAAGTCGGTCTGGCTGCTGCTCACACCGAACTGCGGTCCCTTGCGAGCCTCGTTGAGCAGCCCCATCGCAATATAGCGACCGGCGATCAGGTCGTTCAGCGACTGCACGGCATACACTGCGATGCCCTGTTCGTAGTCATTGACCTGGAAGCCCTCGCCGACGCGCCAGAGCTGGCCGCGGCCATCGTACTGGTCGGTGGCGACGATCGACCAGGTATCTTCGTCGATGTACATCCGGCGGGTCGCATAGATGTGCCGCTCGTTGGGCTTGAGCGTGGCTTCGACGACCCACACGCGGTGCAGCTCGTAGCGCGTCAGGTCGGGGTTGATGTGGCCGGCCTTGAGGATGTCGTCGTACTTGAGCTTGGTCGACCACAGGCGGTAGTTGTTGTAGGGGATGTACATCTCCTTCTTGCCCAGCAGCTTCCACTGGTAGCGGTCCGGAGCGCCGTTGTACATGTCCAGGTCGTCGGCGGTGCGCAAGCCGTCCGCAGCGGTGCCCGGGCCGTCGTAGGCAACCTGCGGGGCACGGCGCACGCGGCGCTGGCCGGCGTTGTAGATCCACGCCAGGCGCGGCTCCTTGACCTGGTCGATGGTCTCGTGGACCAGCAGCACGTTACCTGCCAGGCGCGCCGGCGCGGTCACCTGCTGCTTGTAATAGAACAGCACGTTGCTGCTCTGCGCCGCGTCGGCATCCTTGAGCATCTGCGGATAGGCGACGTCCTCGACGAAATTGATGGTGTTGTAGGAACCGTTGGTCTGCGGGGTGGCCTGCACGGTCTCGCGGTGCTGGTTGGTGCCGCGATAGCGGGTCATGTGGTTCCACACCACCTCGACGCCGTTCTTGGGGATCGGGAAGGCATAGTAGTGCGAAGTGAAGTTGGCCAGGCCGTTGCCGTCGTTGGTTTCCTGGGTACTCACCGCGCTCTGCTTCACGGCATCGTAGACCGACTGCGGCGAGGCCGCGGTGCGGCGGGTCTGGAACACCGGCATGCGGTAGCTGTCCGGGTAGCGCTTGAACATCGCCAGTTGCCCGGCGGTGAGCTTGTCCTTGTACTGCTCGGCGTTGGCCGCGCTGATCACGAACAGCGGCTTGTCATTGGGGAACGGGTCGGAGAGGAAGCCGTTCTCGACGTGCGCCGCGCCCGGCTGCAGGCCGCCGTTCCAGGCCGGGATGGTGCCGTCGGCATTGCCTTCCTTCTGCGCCCCCATCGGGGTCAGGCTGGTGCCGAGTTTCGCCGCCTCCTCCGCTGAAACCGCGGCCTGTACGGAACACGCCAGAAGGCTCAGGCCGAGGATGGCGCCCTTGATCATTGTGGTTGCTTGCATGTGGTCACCTGCTTAGAAGTTCACGCCGACGCTGACCGACATGTAGTCGCGGTCGGTCAGGGTGTTGTAATCGCCACCGAAGTAGTTGGTGTAACTGAGGCTCATGGTGTAGGTGTTCTGATAGTCGGCATCCAGGCCCAGGCTGATGGCCTTGGCGCCTTCCTCGAAGCTCGGGCCGGTGCCGTTGACGTCCTGCGACCAGGCCATGTTCGGCTTGAAGTTGATGCCGGCGATGACGTTCGGGTAATCGAGGATGCCGCGCACCCGGTAGCCCCACGAACTGGTGGTGTAGTAGCCCTTGTTGTTGCACTCCTGCTGCGGGTTGCTGGCGCCGGCGGTGCCCGGTGCAGTACCGACGCAGACCGACTGGTCGACCAGTTCGCCGGCGCCGAAGGTCGGGCTGCGGCCGAAACGCAGGCTGCCCAGGGAGTTGTCGATACCGCTGATGTGGTCATAGCCCACCTCGCCCACCAGGGTCAGGCGCTCGGCACCCAGCACCTGGTCGAAGAACTGGGTCGCGGTAACCTGCACCTGGGTGAACGGCAGGCGCTTGTAGCCCTGGATCGCCGCGCCCGGTGTGTTGCTGGCCTGACCGTCGAGGAACACCGGCGATACCGCCGTGGTCACGCCGTTGACCCGGCCGACCTGGTTCACCGCGGCGAGGTTGAGGTCCGCGGTGTTGATCTGCATCGGCATGTTCGGCCGGTAGCTGACTTCGCCGCTGAGCGCGACCCCCGAGAGGTTGGTCTGGAAGCTAAGGCCGTACAGGTGGATGTCTTCCGGGTAATCGACGAAGTAGCTCGCACCGCGTACCCGGCTGGCGGTGGTCAGCGCACTGGACGCCCCGGCGAAGGTGGTGCGGGTGAAGCTCAGGTAGGGGTTGCGGCTGTGATAGTTCATCACGTACGCCCCCAGCTCGGTGTCGTTCAGCTCCGGCAGGAACCAGCGCAGGGCCAGGCCGAACTGCCCGGAATCCCCCGGCTCGTGGTCGTCGGTACGCGGGATATAGGCGTTGGCACGGTTGGCCGCGACATCGAGGATGTTGCCGCTGTTGGCGCGCGGATCGCCGGGGGCGAAGTCCGGGCCGGCAATCACCAGGCGGTCGTCGCAGCCCTTGGCCACCGCGTCCACGGCGAAAAAGGTGCCGCAGTTCTCCGTCGTGGTCTTGTCCCACTTGATCTGGTAGAAGCCTTCGGCAGTGACGTTCTCGCTGAGCCCCTGGGATAGGTAGAAGAGCTGCACCGGAATCAGTGCCTCCTTGACCTCGGCGCCGGGACGGCGCAGCGCGGAGACATCCACCGGGTTGATCGAGTTGATCGAGTTGGGGATGAAGGTGCTCTCGCCCCAGCTCACCACCTGCTTGCCGAAGCGCACGTTGCCCGGCAGATCGCCCAACTGGTAGTTGTGGTAGACGAAGGCGTCGAGGAATTCCGCGCCCGAGGCCTTGGCCGACTGGTCGCGGCCACGGTCGTCGATGTTGTAGTAGCGCAGGTCCTCGTCCTTGAGCTCGAAGTCGTACCAGTACTTGCCGCGCAGGAAGGCGCCGGAGTCACCGTACTTGAGTTCGAGGTCGTGGGTGCCCTTGAAGATTTTCGAAAAGGTATCGCCCTTGCTGAAGTTCAGCCGGCCATCGTCGGCGGTGCGCGAGGCGGCGGTGCCCTTGGCGCCAACCACGTTGTAGTTGGAGATGAACTTCGGGTCGGGATTGCGCAGGGCCCAACTGGTGCCCAGGGAAAGCGACGAGTCGAACTGCCCTTCGAGCTCGCCGATGTTGAAGTTTACGGCGTGCGCCTGTGCGGTCCAGGCCAGCGCCACGGCGACGGCCAGGGCCTGCGGTCGGAAGCTTCCGCGCATTGTTATTGTTGGCATGCGGTACTCCAGTGGTCCATGTGTTGGAGTGCGCATGCTGTCAGCCGCCGATAGCGCGAAAAACCGCCTGAACAGGTGATTTTTCACCTCACCCGTGCGGGTGGCGAAGCCGCCTTTCCCCGCCTTTTACCCGCCGCCCCCGTGCTTTTGTCCCGCAGACCGGCAGAATCCGCGGTACCCGGCGTAACACCCGCCAGAAACGCCTACCCATCCGCCTTGGCGAACCACCCGATCGGGTGATTTGCACCCCACCCCATGCCGCGTTCAATGACGCCCAGTGTCCGCGCCCTTCCGGCCCGGCCACTCATCACAACAACAAGCATCTCGGAGTACCGTGCTATGACCCGCAACCGCAGCTGGCTGCCGCGGCTCGCTCTGGCCGTCGGCCTGCTTGCCGGAGCCGGCGCCCAGGCCGCCGACAAGCCGAACATCCTGGTGATCTTCGGCGACGACATCGGCCAGACCAATATCAGCGCCTATTCACAAGGGGTGGTCGGCTATCGCACGCCGAATATCGACCGTATCGCCAAGGAAGGCATGCTGTTCACCGACTACTACGCGGAGAACAGTTGCACCGCAGGGCGCTCCACCTTCATCACCGGGCAGGCATCGCTGCGCACCGGGCTGACCAAGGTTGGCGTGCCCGGTTCACCGGTGGGCCTGCAGGACCGCGATGTCACTCTGGCCCAGGCGCTCAAGGGGCAAGGCTATGCCACCGGGCAATTCGGCAAGAACCACCTGGGCGACCGCGACGAATACCTGCCAACCAGGCATGGCTTCGACGAGTTCTTCGGCAACCTCTACCACCTCAACGCCGAGGAAGAACCCGAGCGTCCGTACTGGCCGAAGGATCCCAAGGACCCATACGTCCAGCACTTCTCCCCGCGCGGGGTGATCCACTCCTATGCCGACGGCAAGATCGAAGACACCGGCGCGCTGACCAGGAAGCGCATGGAGACCATCGACGACGAAACCACCCAGGCCGCGATCAACTTCATCGGCAAGCAGGTCAAGGCGGAGAAGCCGTTCTTCGTCTGGATGAACACCACCCGCATGCACCTCTACACCCACGTGCGCGACTCGATGAAGGGACAGAGCGGCATGCCCGGCAACGAGTACGCCGACGGCATGCTCGAACACGATGGCGACGTCGGCAAGCTGCTCAAGACCCTCGATGACCTGAAGATCACCGACAACACTATCGTCATCTATACCACCGACAACGGCCCGAACCGCTTCACCTGGCCGGATGCCGCCACCTCGCCGTTCCGCAACGAGAAGAACTCCAACTACGAGGGCGCCTTCCGTGTGCCGGCGATGATTCGCTGGCCGGGGCACATCGAGGCCGGGCAGGTTTCCAACGGGCTGTTCTCGGGGCTGGACTGGTTCCCCACCCTGCTCTCGGCAGTGGGTGTTCCCGATGCCAAGGAGCGCCTGCTCAAAGGCTGGGCGCCGACAGCGGGCGGACCGAGCTTCAAGGTGCACCTGGACGGCTACGACCAGCTTGCCTACCTCACCGGCAAGCAGAAGGACAGCGCGCGTAGCGAGTTCTACTACTTCAACGACGACGGGCAACTGGTGGCCATGCGCTTCGGCGACTGGAAAGCGGTGTTCTGCGAGCAGCGCAAGCCCGGTGGCTTCGAGGTGTGGAGCGAGCCGTTCGTGTGCCTGCGCATTCCCAAGCTGTACAACCTGCGCATGGACCCGTACGAGACCGCCGACATCGTCTCCGACCAGTACAACAACTGGCTGGTGAAGAACGCCTACCTGCTGGGTATCGCCACCATGAAATCGACGCAGTTCCTGCAGACCTTCATCGAATGGCCGCCCAGCCAGCGCCCGGCCAGCTTCACCATCGACCAGGTGCAGCAGGCGGTGTACCAGAAGATCGCCGAAAAGGCGCGCCAGCAGGCGCAGCAGAAGCCCTGACGGTGGGCCAGCCAGAGCACCTGGCGGTGCCCTGGCTGGAGTCTCGGAACGGGACGCCGACGGCCTTGACCGCGCGTCGGCAGCCAGGCCCGGTTCCAGCGCCGCATCGCAACTGAGGATGGAGTCGCCGGCCACGAAGTTCAGGGCCGAAACTGGCCAGTTGCGGTAGCGTTTTCCCAAGCGGGCGACCTGCCTTTCCACGGTCCGCAGCCCGCCGGGGGCAGCGCCACGCACCGGATACCGGATGCAACCCGGGCCGCCGTCGCCAGGCGACATGCACACCGGAAAGAAAGAACCCGCCTTGCGGCGGGTTCTGTCAGTGGCACTCGATCAGGATTGCCAGTTCGCGGCGATCACCACATTGAGCTGGTCGCGCTGCGCCTGGGTCAGGTTGATCTCCCCTCCGGCCGGTGCGCCGAAGGCCGCCATCGCGTTCACCAGGTTGTCGACCGCGTTGGCATACAGCGTCGAACCGCCAGCCTGGATCGCATCGACCTTCTGCGCCGGGTCGCGGTACCAGTCCTGGATGGTCACGCGATCTTCCGATCCCCTGACGTCCAGCACCAGATTGTCCCCATCGCGCGACAGCCAGAGGTTGTCGCGACCGATGCCTTCGAAGGCGAGCACATCATTGTCCGCCGGTGTGTTGGACAGGTTGTTGATGACGTCCTGGCCGTCGCCGGCAGCGAACCGATAGGTGTCCGAACCATCCCCGCCCAGCAGATAGTCGTTGCCCTTGTTGCCGCGCAACTGGTCGTTGCCGGCGCCGCCGTCGATCAGGTCGGCATCGGACGAACCGAGGATGATCTGGTCGCCAGCCTGCCCCGCTGTCACCGTGCCGAAAGCACGCTCATCGGGCACGTTGCGGTACACCGGCGAGCCTTTCGGGTCCGGGTTGGCCAGGCCGAAGGCGCCGAATATCTGGTCCGCGCTCAACGAGCCGCCACTGGCGAACACGATGTTGTCGACGACGTTGTCGCCACCCAGGAACCAGTTCTTCAGCGTCACCTTGTCCGTGCCGCCGCTGACGTTGAGCACCAGGTCGTTGCCGCTCTTCATCAGCCCGCTGCCGACCTGATTGAAGGTGATGCCCTCGAAGCGCAGGGTATCGACGCCACCGCCGGTGTTGTCGATGACATCCTGGCCGCTGCCGGCGGCAAAGATGTACACGTCGTCACCGCGACCGCCGACGAGGGTGTCGTTGCCGACGCCGCCGTTGAGGGTGTCGTCGCCATTGCCGCCTTCGAGGCGATCCGCACCGGCATCGCCGAACAGCACGTCGTTGCCGTTGAAGCCCTGGAGCAGGTCGCGCTGGGCGCCACCGTTGAGTGCCGCGTCGTTGCCGGCCGAGCCCTGGAGCGTATTGTCGTAGCTCGCCGCCGGCGCGGACGGAACCGGCAGGCCGAAGGCGCCGAATATCTGCGCCGCCGTGAGCTGGCCACCGGTCTCGAAGGTGATGGTCTCGACCAGGTTCTCGCCGCCCAGGAAGTAGTTCTTCAGCGTCACCTGGTTGGTGGTGCTGCCGTTCACCTTGAGGATCAGGTCGTTGCCGGACTTGGTGAGCCCGGAACCGACCTGGTTGAAGGTGATGCCATTGCCGAAGCGCAGCGTGTCGTTACCGTTGCCCTGCTCCTCGATGACGTCCTGGCCGGCGGTATAGATGTACAGGTCATTGCCCTCGCCGCCCACCAGCCGGTCGTTGCCGGCGCCACCGTTGAGCGTGTCGTTGCCGGCGCCGCCGAGCAGTACGTCATGCCCTGCGGTGCCGGTCAGCACATCGTCGCCACCCACACCGGGCACCGGCGGAGTGCCCGGATCGGTCGGGTCGGTAGGATCGGTCGGGTCCGTCGGATCGGTCGGGTCGGTCGGCCCTCCCGATCCGTCCGGCAGAGCCGTCAGCATCCCGGCGATCTGCGCGGTGGTCAGGTAACTGCCGCCGTCGGGCTGCACGTAGTCGATGGCATTGTCGCCGCCGAGGAAGTGCTTGCTCACCCGCACCTGCTGCGCCAGGTCCTTGTCGACCAGGATCACCAGATCGTCGCCTTCGCGGTGGAAGCTCAGGCGGCTGCGATCGATCCCTTCGAGGAAGAACACCCCGTCGAACCCGCCACCGGCGTTGTCGATCACATCCAGGCCACCCTGGGCGCGGTAGTAGTACTTGTCGTCACCCGCGCCGCCGGCCAACTGGTCGTTGCCATCCTCGCCGTCCAGCACGTCATTGCCGGCGCCGCCGATGATCACATCGTTGCCCGAACCGGTGGCCATGCCGTTGCCGCCGGACAGGTAGTCGTTGCCATCGCCACCCTCGACCTGGTCGTCGCCGCCCATGCCGAACAGGGTGTCGTTGCCCGCACCGCCACGGATCAGGTCGCGGCTGTCGTAACCGGAGAGCTGCTCGCCGGCGGACGTGCCGTCGATCACCGCGCTATAGCCACCGGGCACGCCGTTGGCTGCCGCGATGTGGGCGATGCGCGCCGCCTGGATCATGAAGCCGCCGTTGGGCTGGACATAGGCGATAGCCTTGTCGCCGCCAGCGAAGTGCCCCAGGACGCGAACACCCTGGGCCGGATCGGCATCGACCTCGATCAGCAGGTCGTCGCCGTCACGGCGGAAGCTCAGGCGGTCTGCGCCGATGCCCTCGCCGAAGAACACTCCATCGTTGCCGCCGCCACTGTTGTCGATGACATCGAAGCCATCGCCTTCGTTGTAGACATACTTGTCGTTGCCGGTGCCGCCCGCGAGCCAGTCGCTGCCGGCGCCGCCGTCGAGCTGGTCGTCACCGCTGCCACCGAAGACAGTGTCGTCGCCCGCCTCGCCTTCGAGGTAGTCGTTGCCGCCCTCGCCATGCAGCGTGTCGTTGCCGGCGCGGCCCCAGGCCTTGTCGTCACCGTCGCCCAGGCGCATCAGATCGTCCTGCGCACGGTAGCCCAGGAAGCTGTCAGCCCCCACGGTTCCCCAGTGGATCACCCGGCTTTCCACCTCGGCCTGCGACAGCTCGCTGCCGTCGGCGAAGACGAAGCGGTCCAGCTTGAAGTGATCCGTCGGTTCCCTGAACCAGTTCTGCACGGTGATCGAATCGGTGCCATTGGCGTGCTCGATGATCATGTCCAGGCCACGGCGGTTGAAGGTCAGGTCGCCGGCCGAGATGCCTTCGCCGAACTCCAGCACATCCGCGGTCGCGGCGACGTTGCTGTAAGCCTCGTCCGGGCGCCGCTCGATCAGCAGGTCACGCCCGTCGCCGAGGGCGAAGCGGTAGGTGTCTTCGCCGAAGGAACCGTACAGCGTGTCGTTGCCGGTACCGCCCTGGAGGATGTTGCTGCCCTGGTCCCACGGGCTGTTGTAGGCGATCAGGATGTCGTCGCCGGCGCCGCCGGAAAGCAGGTCGAACGCTTCGCCGGTCAACTGGTCGTTGCCGTCGCCGCCATGCAGCTCGCCGGAACCGACGAGGATATCGTCACCGGCACCACCGTCGAGCACGCCGGAGCCGACCAGGTTATCGTCGCCCTCCTCGCCATACAGGCGATCGTCGCCGCCACCCCCATTAAGGGTGTCGTTGCCGGCACCGCCGTGCAGCGTGTCGTTGCCCCAGTCGCCGTTGAGCAGGTCGTCGCCGGCCTCGCCGAACAGCAGGTCGTCACCGTCGCCGCCGTTGAGGGTATCGGCGCCGTCCTGGCCGTGGATCTGGTCGTTGCCGTCCTGGCCGTGAACGATGTCGTCGGCACCGCCGGCGTGGATCAGGTCACTATCGGCGTGCCCGAAGATCTCGTCGGCAGCCTCGGTACCGGCAAGCGCCATCTGCTTGATCTGCGCGTGATCCCAGCGCGTTCCGTCGGCGAAGGTGATGGCCTCCACCGCCGTCGAACCCGGCACTCCGGCCTGGTCGGAGAACTGGCCGCGAATGCGCAGTTGGTCACCGGTGGCCGCGCGGGTGATCACCAGGTCCAGGCCATCGCGACGCAGCAGCAGCTCGCTCGCCAGCGCATCGCCGAAGTTCAGGGTATCCGCCCCGGCACTGTCTTCGATCACATCGCTGCCACTGCCGCCGGCGAAGGTATAGGTATCGTCGCCGTCGCCGCCCTGGAGCAGATCGCTGCCGACACCGCCATCGACGATGTCGTTGCCGACGCCACCCAGCAGCGTGTCGTCGCCCGAACCGCCGTGTATCTGGTCGTCGCCCGCACCGGCATCGATGAAGTCGTTGCCATCCAGCCCGTGCACCATGTCATTGGCCGTATAGGCATGGATGACATCCGCCAGCGCCGTGCCCTTGAGGGTCAGCAGGTACAGCTCTGCCGCTCCCAGGAGGGCCGACGGATTGCTGCCCAGGTGCAGGTCGATGGTCGTGCGCGGCGTTTCACCCTGGTAGAAGCCCTCCAGCGTCAGTTGGTCGCCGGCATTGCCGATGAAACTGATCTGCAGGTCGTTGCCGACCTTCCTGAAGACCACGTTCGCGTCGGTCGCATCCGGCAGCTTGAGCGTCAGGCCGGAGGTGTACTCGTCGTTGATCCTGTCCCGGCCATCGCCGGCGCGGAAGACATAGGTGTTGGCACCAGCGCCGCCGCTGAGCAGGTCAGTGCCGGTACCGCCTGCCAGCACGTCGTTGCCATCGCCGCCCCAGAGCCGGTCGTCGCCTTCGTTGCCGGACAGGATGTCGTTGCCGGCTTCGCCATACAGCCCGTCATTGCCCTGGCCGCCATCGATGGTGTCATTGCCCGCGGCACCGTAGACGGTGTCGTCACCACCCTGGGCCGAGATCACGTCGTCACTGGCGTAGCCGCGCAGGTGATCGTTCGCGGCGGTGCCGGTGATGGCCAGCGCCTTGACCTGCTCGATATTCCAGGCGGTACCGTCGGCGAAGCGGACCTCGTCGAGCCGGTAGTCGCTCTGGCCATCGGCCTGGAAGAAGTTGAGCACGGTGATGCGATCGCCGGTACCGGCCAGCGACAGCACCAGGTTGTCGCCGTTGCGGGTGACGGCGATGTCTGCCGGTACGATACCGTCGGCGAAGACGATGGCGTCCAGCCCTGTCGTATCGGTGTCGTAGTTGTCCAGCGTGTCCTGGCCCCAGCCGCGAGCGAACCGATAGCGGTCGGAACCAGCGCCACCGACCAGGTTGTCGTTACCCTCGCCGCCCTCAAGAATATCGTCGCCGGCCTCGCCCATCAGCCGGTCGTCGCCGGCACCGCCGTTGAGCGAATCGTCTCCGCTATCGCCGTAGAGCTGGTCGTTGCCTTCGTTGCCGCTCAACGAATCGTTGCCTGCCTCGCCATAGACCCAATCGTCGCCGGCACCAGCGGCAATGCTGTCGGCGGTAGCGTAGCCGCGCAGGTTGTCGTTGCCCGCGGTGCCCTGGATGGCCAGGGTCTTGACCGTTTCCACGGTCCAGACAGTGCCATCGGCAAAGCGCACTTCGTCCAGCCGCGAATGGCTGGCGCCATCCTGGTTGAAATAGCCGCGAACGGTGATGCGGTCGGTTGAGCCCGCGAGCGTGAGGATCAGGTCCGAGTAGTTGCGGGTGACCAGGATGTCGCCGCTGGCGATGCCGCTGCCGAAGGCGATGGCATCGACCCTGGCCTCGGACGAGTCGTAGTTGTCGATGATGTCCTGGCCCCAGCCGCGCTCGAAGCGGTAGACATCGGAGCCTGCGCCACCGGTCAGCGTGTCGTTGCCCGTGCCGCCAGTCAGCACATCGTCGCCAGCGCCGCCATCGAGGGTGTCGTTGCCTTCGCCACCGTCCAGGCTGTCGTTGCCGCCGCGCGCCTCGATGCGGTCATTGCCGGCGCCAGCGGAAATGCTGTCGGCGCTGGCATAGCCGGTCAGTACGTCGTTGCCGTCGGTGCCGAGGATCGCCAGCGCCTTGACCTGCTCGATGTTCCATTGCGCGCCGTCGGCGAAGCGGATTTCCTCGAGCCGGTAGGCGCTGGCGCCGTCATTCTCGAAGTAGTTCCGCAGCGTGATCCGGTCTGTCGTGCCCTTGAGGCTCAGCACCAGGTCGGAGCCATTGCGGGTAATGGCGATATCGGCCTGGGCGATACCCTGGCCGAACACGATGGCGTCGGTCCTGGCCGTGCCGGTATCGTAGTTGTCGATGATGTCCTGGCCCCAGCCGCGCTCGAAGCGGTAGACATCGGAGCCTGCGCCGCCGGTCAGCGTGTCGTTGCCCGTGCCGCCGGTCAGCACATCGTCGCCAGCGCCGCCATCGAGGGTGTCGTTGCCTTCGCCACCGTCCAGGCTGTCGTTGCCGCCACGCGCCTCGATGCGGTCATTGCCGGCGCCAGCGGAAATGCTGTCGGCGCTGGCATAGCCGGTCAGCACATCATTGCCGTCGGTGCCGAGGATCGCCAGCGCCTTGACCTGCTCGACGGTCCACTGCGAGCCGTCGGCGAAGCGGATTTCCTCGAGCTTGTAGGCGCTGGCACCGTCGCTCTCGAAGTAGTTCCGCAGTGTGATCCGGTCTGTCGTGCCCTTGAGGCTCAGCACCAGGTCGGAGCCATTGCGGGTGATGGCGATATCAGCCTGGGCGATGCCCTGGCCGAACACGATGGCGTCGGTCTTGGCCGTGCCGGTATCGTAGTTGTCGATGATGTCCTGGCCCCAGCCGCGCTCGAAGCGATAGACATCGGAGCCGGCACCACCGGTGACCTGGTCGTCGCCGGCGTCACCGGACAATATGTCGTCGCCAGCACCTCCATGGATCAGGTCGTTCCCGCCCAGCCCGGACAGCGTGTCCGAGACCGCATAGCCGTAGAGCCGGTCGGCGTTCTCGGAAGGTACCTGCACCAGCGCCTTGACGGCGGCGACGTCGAGGATGGTGCCGTCCTTTTCCAGGCCGATGTAGTCGAGCGCGTAGCCGCCCGCGCCATCGTTCTGGAAATAGGACTGGACGGTCAGCGTCCGCCCGGTCTCCTTCACCCTGATGATCAGATCGTCGTTGAAGCGGGTGATGGACAGCTCTGACAGCGCGTAGTCATCGATGATCAGCTTGTCGATGTTGCCGGTCTGGTTGTCCCAGTTGTTGATGATGGTATTGCCGTTGCCGGCGGCGAACATGTAGAAGTCGTTGCCGGCGCCGCCCGACAGCATGCTCGCGCCATCGCCGGCGAACAGCGTGTCGTCGCCGTCATCGCCGTAGAGAGAGTTCGCCCCGCTGCCGGCGATGAGTACGTCGTTACCGGCACCGCCGTGGAGATTGTCGCGTCCTTCGCCGCCGAACAGGTTGTCGTCGCCGGCCTCGCCGTACAGCGTGTTGTTACCCTGATTGCCCAGCAGGAAGTCGTTGCCCTCGCCGCCATACAGGGTGTCGTTGCCTTCGTTGCCGTGGATCAGGTCGTTCCCCGCGCCCCCCCTGATGACATCGTTGCCGGTATAGCCACGCAGGATGTCCGCGCCGCTGGTGCCGACAATGGTGTCGTCACCGGCCCGGATCACCTGGTACAGCGTGTGCCGGTCGGCGGAACTGAGGTAGTTCGAGCTGCTCTCCAGGGCCGCGAGGAACTGGCTGCGTACGGACGGATCGTACGGGTTCAGGCCCGCAGCGATGTCGATGGCATCCTTGAGATCGGCAGTGGCCGTCGCGTCGCCCTGGCTGATACGCAAGGCGTACTTGGAGGCCAGGTAAGTGAAGTCGAAGGTCCGGGTGGTGCCCTGGACGGTGGAGGAAACCAGCGCAAAGTCGCCGCGCGCCGAGCCGGATGTCATCAACTGCGAGTAGATGGACTGTTCCAGCTGCTGGTAGACCGTGCGCAAGCTCTGCGCATACAGGCCGGTGGGGTTCTCCTGCAGGGCCGCGAAGCCCCAGAAGGACTCCAGCACGCCAAGCTGGCGGGCGTCGATATCCGAGCCACGGCTGCCGGGCGGCGTGTTGCTCTGGCCGGTCCACAGGAACAGGATCTGGCCGATGAGTGCCTTGCGGCCTGCGGCGCTGGTTTCCTGGGTGAAGGCAGTGACCAGGCTCTTCAGTTGCCCGGACGCATCCAGCGACATCGCCTGGTGCAGCGAATAGGTGTTGCCGTAGCCCGCGGCATTGGGCAGGGCCAGGATATCGGCGGGCAGCGGAATACCTTCGCCGGTGTGGATTTCAATGGGAATGGTGTCGGTGCGGTCGGAGTTGAACCAGAGCGTATTGGCCAGCCCCTTGGACTGATCCGCGTAGGTCACCTCGCCGAACTCACGGTGCTCCACGCCATTGGCATCGCGCCGGGGCGTTACCTGGTACTGAGTGGAAATCGACTCGATCCCGAGCGAGGTCAGCGTGTGCAGTTCCGCTTCGGTGGAAACACCGTCGCTGTTGCCATCGATCCAGACTCGCAGGTTGGAAAACGCCTCGTCGGCGGCGGAAAGCATGCCGTCCTTGTTCTGGTCGAGGTCGGCGATGGCCTCGAAGCCGTTGGAGGCGAACTTGCCGTTGGCCAGCAGCGTCTCGGTGCCGAACAGCTCGGCACCGCCGTCGATGCGTCCGTTGGCGTTGCGATCGAGCACCAGCAGGCCATCGCTGGAGGCGACCCAACTGGTGCTCTCGGCGAAGCCACTGTTGTCGAGGTCGAAGTGGACGCCGTGGTCCTTGTGCAGGGTCGAGATAGTGCCGTCGCGATTGATGTCGATGGACAGCGGGTCGCGGGGAGGTTCCGGTGGCGCCGGCGGCGGAGGCGGTGGCGGCGTGTCGTTGTCCGGCGGGGTTTCGGGAGTGGGCAGCGAGTCGGGATTGCCCATCATCTCGCGCTCCATCCGCTCGATATCGTCGTGGGTACCCAGCCTGCGCACATCCCTGACGGCCTTTTCCGAGAACTCGTCGGGGAGCAGCCGGCCCGCCGGCAGTACATCCAGCAGATCGTCGATCACCTCGGCGGCATTGCCGGGGTTCTCATAGGAATATGGCTCGCTACCGCCTTCCATCGCTTCTTTTGCAGCATCCGCCGCACGTTTGATCGTACCCATCGCAGCCTCCATTCCGGCAATGCAACGTTCAGTTCGAGTTGAGTACTTCCAGCACTTCCTTGCGCCGCTCGCTGGGGCTTACCTTGTTCAATGCCTGGGCGAGTTCGACGCTGTTCTTCCCATTGGCCCAGGGGCGCGATCCGGAGATCCGCTCGGAGGGGTCCGCACCGGCTTTGAGCAGGTAGCGCAACAGATCCGGTTCAGCCGTCAGTACCGAAACGTTCAGCGGCGACATCCCCGCGCTATCGGGTTGCGCAATGGAGCAACCGTGGGCGAGGAATACCGATATCAGTTTCAGGACTTCCTGCTTGTCGGAGCTGGGAAGGTCGTAGGCCGATGCGGTCAGCGCAACGGCGGGTTCCTCTCGTCCTTCGTGGACGATGACGCACTCTCCCTTTTCCGCAGCCGCCCGGATGCCGGAAAGCTCATCGGCGCGGGCAAGGGTCAGGTCGAGCAGCAGCACGGGAAGGCAGGCCAGTGCGAGGCGGGTCTTTTTCATGGGTTCATCCATAGTTGGTGGTTCAGCGCTCTGCCAGACCTTCATCCAGGTGGCGCTGCAAGGGGCTCAGGAAGTAGTCGATGACCTTGCGCCGGTCGGTCTTGACCTCGGCGCGCACGGCCATGCCGGGCGACAGGAGCACGCTCCGCTCGTCGATCCGGATAAGGTTTTCCTTGAGCTGTATCCGCGTGCTGTAGACCAGCCCCAGACGCTCATCCTCGATGGCGTCACTCGATACGCTCTGCACGACGCCGTGCATGACGCCGTACTTGGTGAAATTGAATGTCTCGACCTTCACCTCGACTTCCTGGCCGGCACGCACGAAGCCGATGTCCTTGTTCTCCAGCATCGCTTCCACCTCCACCGGCTGGTCGCGCGGGACGATGGCCATCAGCGGCTGGGCTTCGGTCACCACGCCACCGGGCGTATGAATCGCCAGTTGCTGTACCGTGCCATCCACGGGTGCGACCAGCCGCGTCAGCCGGTCGCGCTGCTGTGCCTTGAGCAATTCCTGGGTCAGTCCCGCCAGGCGCTGGTCAGCCTCGTGCTGCAGGTCGAGCATGGAACGCCGGGCCTGGGCGAACACGCCCTCCTTGCGCTCCTCCGCCTCACGGCGGGATGCCTGCAGCTCCAGCAGCCGCGCCTTCTGCACGGCCAGTTCACGCTCCTGGTCCAGCAGTGCCTGCTCCTTTTCCAGCGAGGCATGCTTGGCCACGAAGTTCCGCTCCAGCAGGCGCCGGTAGTCTTCGGCCAGTTGCCTGGCAATGGGCAGGGACTTCTGCAGCGAGGCGATGCTGGACTGCGCCGCCTCGATCTCGGCGCTGCGCTGCTCGATGCCTGCCTGCATTTGTGCCACGTTGGAACGCAGCTCCAGGTACTGGCCCTGCACCCAGGTCTGCGCCGAATCGATGCGCTTGGCGTCCACGCCATCGAGCAGCGCAGCGACCCGGCCGGGTTCGCGCCCGCTCTCGATGGCGGTGAGCAGCGCACTGGCACGCGCACTGTCGATACGGGCCGCCAGCAGGTCGCTCCTGAGGCGCTCGACATCCGCGCCGGTGATCTGCGAGTCCAGCTCGACCAGCAGTTCCCCAGCCTTGACCTGCTGACCGTCGTAGACATGGATCGCCTTCACCACGGCGACCTCGCTCGGCTGGATCACCTTGGTCTTGCCGCTGGGAACGATCTTTCCGTTGGCGGTGGCGACCACATCTATCTCACCGATGCATGCCCACAGCAGGGCCAGCGCGCAGAACACCAGGATCGCCCACTGGATGTAGCGTGGCGCCGGGTGCGGCGGCTTCTCCTGAAGCGCCAGGGCGGCAGGCAGGAACTGCACCTCATGGGTCAGCCGCGGCGGGCTGTCCATCTGTTTTCGCTGGCTCCACGACTGGCGCCAGGCGCTGCGGTAGCGGCGCAGCAATTCACGTTTGGCTCCCATGCCCTACCCCTGCTGAAGACGATGCAGACGGGAGTAATGGCCCGCCTGGTGGGACAACAGTTCGGCATGCGAGCCCTGCTCGACTATCTGCCCGCGATCCATGACCACGATCCGGTCGGCCTCGCGCACCGCGCTCAGGCGATGCGCGATGATGATCACCGTGCGCCCCCGGCAGATGGCCTTCATGTTCTGCTGGATGACCCGTTCCGACTCGTAGTCCAGCGCGCTGGTGGCTTCGTCGAAGATCAGTACGCGCGGGTCGCCGATCAGCGCGCGGGCAATGGCGATGCGTTGCCGTTGCCCGCCGGACAGCGAGGCGCCGTGCTCGCCGACCACGGTGTCATAGCCTTCGGGAAGTTCGAGGATGAACTCGTGCGCACCGGCCAGCCTGGCCGCCTGGATCACCGCCTCGATCGGCGCGCCGGGATCGGCCAGGGCGATGTTCTCGCGGATGGAACGGGCGAACAGCATGTTGTCCTGCAATACCACGCCGATCTGCCGACGCAGCGACGCCACGTTGGCCAGGGCCAGGTCGGTGCCGTCCACCAGCACGCGGCCGCGCTCGGGCGTGTACAGCCGCTGCAGCAGGCGAGTCAGGGTGCTCTTGCCCGACCCGGACCGGCCGACGATGCCGATCACCTCGCCGGGCGCGGCCACCAGGCTGACGCCGCGCAGCACTTCCGAACCATCCGGGCGGTAGCGGAAATGCACCTGGTCGAATTCAATCCGTCCCTTGATCGGCGGCAAGTCGCTGCGCCCCGCCTCGTTCTGCTCGGTGCGGGTATTGAGGATGTCACCCAGGCGCTGCACCGATACGCCGGTCTGCTGGAAGCTGGTCCACAGTTGCGCCAGGCGCATGATCGGCTGCGATACCCGCCCGGCAAGCATATTGAAGGCGATCAACTGGCCTACGCTCAGGTCGCCGTCGATGACCAGCCGTGCACCGAGCCAGAGCGTCGCCACCGTCACCAGCTTGCCGACCAGGCCCACCGCCTCGTTGGCGATGTTGGACAGGTTCTGCGTCTTGAAGCTGGCGGCCACGTAGCCGGCGAGCTGGTTGTCCCACTTGCGGTTGATCTGCGGCTCCACCGCCATCGATTTCAGAGTGTCGATGCCATTGACCGTCTCCACCAGAAACGCCTGGTTCTCCGCGCCACGACTGAAACTCTCGTCGAGCCGCGCTCGCAGGATCGGCGTGATGACCAGGGAAATGATGAAGTACAGCGGCAACGACAGCACCACCACCAGGGTCAGCCAGCCGCTGTAGAAGAACATCACCGCGATGAACACCACCGAGAACAGCACATCGAGCACCAGCGTGATGGCGTTGCCGGTAAGGAAGCTGCGGATGTTCTCCAGCTCGCGCACGCGCGCCACCGAGTCGCCGACGCGGCGCGCCTGGAAGTACGCCAGGGGCAATGTCACCAGGTGGCGGAACAACCGTGAGCCGAGCTCGACGTCGATACGGCTGGCGGTGTGGGAGAACACGTAGCTGCGCAGCCCCGACAGCAGGGTTTCGAACAGCATGATGCCGAGCAGGCCGATGGCCACGACATCCAGCGTGGTGAGGCCGCGATGCACCAGCACCTTGTCCATCACCACCTGGAAGAACAGCGGCGTGAGCAGAGCGAAGATCTGCAGCACGAAAGAAACCAGCAACACTTCCCCGAGCAGCTTGCGGTATTTGACGATGGCCGGGATGAACCAGGTGAAGTCGAAACGCCCCAGCTCGCGGGCAGCCGCCGCCTGCGACTGAACCAGGATCGCCTCGCCGCTCCAGCGTGCGGCCAGTTGCTCCAGGCCAAGCACTTCGGGGCGATTGACGCGCGGATCGTGGATCAACACCTTGCCGTCGTCGTGGCGGGCAATGATGAAGAACCCTCCGGCGGTATCGGCGGCGATGACCGGCAACGGCAGGTGCGGCAGGCGCCTGGGCGCGCTGCGCACGGAGCGCGCCTTCAACCCCAGGGCACGCGCGGCAAGCAGGATCTGCGGCGACTCGAATGGAGCGCCATCGGGGCTGTGGTCATGGGCCAGTTGCTCTGGCGACGCCGCGATGTTGTGGAACCTGGCGAGCATGCACAGGGCGACTAGCCCGGAGTCCGGTGACGAGTTTCCGGGCTCCTCGGGAGGTACGTCTGCTGACATCGTTTCGTCCTTGAAAATCAGCGATCTGCTGGGTGACCCGGCGCATCCCTGCTGGCGCAGTGCGGGCGTACGACAGCTAAATCTGGCGGCGAAATTCCGTCAAACGGCGCAAAAATGGATTCGTGATGCGCTTCTCAGCCCGGCCCTCCTCGCCTGTAACGAGTCATTTCACGACCGTTTCCGGGCGTGCGAAATCACCCGGATAAATGAATCAATCACCAATATTGAGTATTTCGTCATTTTTGCTAGATTTCACCTACCCTGGCACAACGGTGCACGGGGCACTCCACTGGACCGGGATTCCAAATGAATAACAACAATGATCTCCCCCCCGAATCGGTCGATGTCCTGGTGGTCGGCAACGGCCCCGTGGGCGCGACGCTTGCCGCCTTGCTCGGACGCTATGGCGTGGACACCCTGGTGGTCGACAAGGCCCACGATGTGTTGCCGCTGCCACGCGCGATCGCCCTGGACAACGAAGCCCTGCGCATCCTCCAGCTCGCCGGGCTGGAAGAAGACGCCTTCGACACCGTGGTGATTCCCCACGTGAAGATGCACTGCCCCATCGTCGGCCAGTTCGGCCAGGCCAATACCAGCGGCCGCATCGACGGCCATCACAAGCTGGTGACCTTCTATCAGCCGGACCTGGAGCAAGCCATGCGCCAGCAGGCTCGGCGCTTCGACAACCTGCGCAGCCTGGGCGGGCTGGAACTGCAGGAGTTCACCCAGGATGCATCCGGTGTGACCGCGCTGCTGCGCGACGAAGCGGGCCGCCAGCACCGCGTGCGCTGCGACTACCTGGTGGGCGCGGACGGCGCCAGTTCCCGCGTGCGCGGGTTGATCGGCCAGGAGTTCAATGGCCAGAGCTACGCCGAAGACTGGCTCATCGTCGATGCCGGGTCGCGCCAGGGCAAGGCCATCGACCACGTGGAATTCCTTTGCGACCACCGCCGCCCAACGCCGCACATGCCCGCGCCGGGCGGGCGCGAGCGCTGGGAGTTCATGCTCAGGCCCGGCGAGACCCGCGACCAGATGGAAGACCAGGAGCGGATCCGCGCCCTGCTCGCCCCCTGGATCGAACCCCAGCAGTTACGGATCGAGCGCAAGGCGGTCTACCGCTTCCATGCCCGCTGCTGCGAGAGCTTCCAGCAAGGCCGGGTCTTCCTGGTGGGCGATGCCGCGCACATCACCCCGCCCTTCGTCGGCCAGGGCCTGGTGGCCGGCCTGCGAGATGTCGCCAACCTGGCCTGGAAGCTCTCCTGGGTACTCCAGGGACGTGCCTCGCCAGGGATACTCGACAGCTACGACCAGGAGCGCCAACCCCACGCACGGGAGATGATCGACCTGGCCAAGCTGATGGGGCGCCTGGTGATGCCGAGCAACGCCGTTGCTGCGGCGCTGATCCACGGGTTCATGAAGACCCTGCGCATCATTCCGGCGGCCCGGCGGCATTTCGAGGAGTTGGACATCAAGCCGAAGAACCGTTATCGCCGAGGGCTGTTCGTTCGCGGTTCGCGACGTTTGCGCGCCGTCAGCGGCGGGCTGTTTCCCCAGGCCTGGGTACGCAGCGGCGGGCGCATCTGCCTGAGCGATCAACTGCTGGGGGACCGCCTGCAACTGGTCGGCCTGGGCACAGACCCCCGGCGCTGGCTCGACCCACAGCAGCAAGCCAGGTGGCTGGAGCTGGGCGGCGGCTTCCTGCAGATCGGCCACGGCCGTGGCGACGGCGTCCAGGACTTCGCCGAAAGCCTCGACGGCACCCTGCTCGCGTCCTGGCCGCAGCCGACGCTGGCGGTGGTACGGCCAGACCGCATCATCATGCACCAGGGCGCACCCGAGCAGGCCGGCGAGATGCTGCGCCACTGCCAGGCATTGCTCCAGGCATGAGCGAGTACCGGTCGGCCCCAGGCTTCCCGTATCATCGACGCAGCCCCGCAGACAGACACGCGCCATGACCGACCGCCATACACGCGACGACAGCACCGCACCGCTCACCCGCGGCCACAAGAAACGCGCACGCACCCGCCAGGGCCTGCTCGACGCGGCCCTGCGCGTCTTCGCCCGGCAGGATGTCGCGGCGACCGCGCTGCAAGACCTCGCCGTGGAGGCCGAGGTCTCCACCGGCACCATCTACAACTATTTCCGCACTCGCGAGGAACTGGCCGAGGCCGTGGGCATCGAGCTTGCCGGGGAGTTCTCGGAGACCATCTCGGAGCTCAGCAGGCACATCGACAGCGGCTCGAAACGGCTCGCCATCGGTGTCCGCATGTTCGTCCTGCGCGCCCAGTCGGACCCGCAATGGGCCAGCGCGCTGCTGCGAGTGATCCACTTCGACCAGGCGATGCACTCCACGCTGGCCAGCCATGTGCGCGACGACCTGCGCGGTGGCCTGGCCGAAGGCGTCTTCCACTATGCGAACGAAGACATCGCCCTGGACCTGGTGATTTCCTGCGCGACCGGCGCCATCCGCGCCACGCTGGAAGGCCGCACTCACGACGAGCAGGACATCCTGCTCGCCGAGATGGTCCTGCGGGCGCTCGGCGCCACCCCGGCCAGGGCACGGAAGATCGCCGCCCTGCCCCTGCCGCAGGACGGCTGAGTCTCAGCGAGCCTGTTCCACCCAGCGCCGGTAGCGACGCGATTGCTTGCGCAGCTTCAACTGGTTGCCGATCAAAGCCAGCAACGGAGAAGTGCGCGGGTTGGTCGGGCGGCCCTGGCTGAGGAGCGCGAGTTGCTTCTTCACCACCGACTGGGTCGCCACGGCGGCGAATGCCTTGTTCTTCCAGGCCACCACGATCGGCTCGACGCCAGCGCCCTCTCCGGCCTGCCAGCGGCGCGGCAACGCCGGGTCGACCGCCAGCGCCGTGGCCATCCCGACCATCGCTACCCGGCCCTTGAGCACACGCTCGGCAACCTCGCGCCGGCGAATGCCCCCGGTGACCATCAGTGGCATCCGCGCGGTGGCCGCAATGCGCTCGGCGAATTCCAGGAAATACGCCTCCCGCGCCAGGGTGCGGCCATCGCGAGTCTGCCCCTGCATGGCCGGGCTTTCATAGCTGCCACCGGAAATCTCGACCAGGTCGACCCCGCGCCCGTTGAGCATGCGGATCACCGCCTCGGCATCCTGCGCCTCGAAGCCGCCACGCTGGAAGTCGGCGGAATTGAGCTTGACCGCCACGCAGAACTCCGCAGCCACCCGCTCGCGGATTGCCTCCACCGTACGCAGCAGGATGCGCGCGCGGTTCTCCAGGCTGCCGCCCCAGTCATCCTCGCGCCGGTTGCTCAGCGGCGAGAGGAACTGGCTGAACAGGTAGCCATGCGCGGCATGTACCTGAACGCCGCTGAAACCGGCGCGCTCGGCCAGCAACGCAGCGTCGAGATAGCGCTGGATCAACGCGTCGATCTCGCTGCCCGACAGTGCGCGCGGCTGGGCGAACACATTCTTCAGGCCGGGAATGTCCACGGCGATGGCCGAAGGCCCGAGCGCCTGCTGGCCCAGGTCGGCCATCAGTTGGCGACCCGGGTGGTTGATCTGCATCCACGCCTGCGCACCATGACTACGGCACGCCTCGGCCCAGCGGCTGAAACGCTGCAGCAGGCGATCATCTTCCAGTATTACCCCGGCCGGACCGGTGAGCGCACGGCGGTCGACCATGACGTTGCCGGTGATGATCAAACCCGCGCCACCTTCCGCCCAGCGGCGGTACAGGCGCAACAAACGGTCGCCGGGCGCGTGGTCGGCGTCGGCCAGGTTCTCTTCCATCGCGGCCTTGGCGATGCGGTTGCGGATCACCTGCCCGTTGGGCAGGCGCAGCGGCTCGAACAATGTACTCATGGGTTCAATCCTTCAAATGTTGAGCCAGGGCGGCGAACGGCTTTCCGGCGCTACGGCCGAGCCAGTGCAAGGTGGACTCTTCCTCGAAACGCGGCGCCGCCGCCACCGCCTCGCCCGCCGCAGCGAAGCGTGGGAAGAGGCTCAGGGCGTGGCTTCGGCGGATGCCCGCCAGCGCCTGGGCGCTCCATATGCCGCTGGCGGCGAGCGTCGTCATCTGCTCGGCGACCAGCAGCTGCGGGGCAAACGGGAAGTCGCTGCCGAACAGCAGCTGGCTCGGCTCCACCAGCTCGCGCAGCACCGCCATCGATGGCGCCGCCGGGGCCAGCGCGGTGTCGAAGTAGAAGCGCCGCAGGTAGCTCATCACCCCCAACGGTGCCTGTTCCTGGAACTGCGGCAAGGCGTTGGCCAGCGATATGCGCCAGGCCGCATAGGGCAGGAAGCCGCCGGCATGGGCGAGAATCCAGCGGATGCGCGGATACTTCTCCAGCGTCCCGCTGAGAATCAGGTTCACCGCGGCACGCGTGGTATCGCAGACGAACTCCAGCAGGAAGCCGGGCGCGGCCAGGCCGAGTTCCCCGCTGCTCGGGTGCAGGTTGGGATGGAGGAACACGCTGGCTTCGCGGCGGTCCAGTTCGGCCATCAGCTCATCGAAGCGGGCATCGCCAAGAAACACTCCATCGTTGCTGGCCAGCAGCACCACACCGTCGGCCTTGAGCACATCCAGGGCGTGCACCGCCTCGGCGCAGGCGGCGTCGGTAGCCGGCAACGGCAGGCAGGCGAAGCTGCCGAAGCGCCCGGTGTGGCGCTGGCCCAGCTCGGCGGCGAACTCATTGCAGCGTCGTGCCAGGCCGGCGGCGGCGCGAGCATCGCCGAACCAGACGCCGGGCGACGACAGCGACGTGATCGCCGTACGCACACCCTGCGCATCGAGCAGGGCCACCGAGCGCTCCGCCGACCACTCCGGCAGGCCCACGCCGGTGACTCGTTCCAGCCCCTGGCGGCGCAGCGCCTCGGCATAGAACGGCGGCACGATATGGTGGTGCACGTCGATATGCCCTATAGCGAGCGGCACGGCCGCCGGCGAGGGTCCGGGCGCATCGCCCGGAACCGCGCCCGGAGCCAGTTTCGGCAATTCGTCGGCAAGCAGCGAGGCGCTGGCGAGCACACCCGCACCAATCACGAATTCACGGCGTTTCATGCTGTTCTCCCGGCCAGGTTCAGCGGCTGCGCACGCGTTCGACGTAGGCGCCCAGGGGCCGTGTGAGGCTGCGCTTCATGCGGCTGGCGAAGGACTCGCCGCTGTAGATCGGCGCCGCTACCACGCGCTCGTCGGCCTGGCGATACTGCGGGAACAGGCTCAGCGCATGGCCGCGGCTGATCCCGTAGCGCTGCTCGTCGGACCACAGAGGGTTCTCCTCCAGGGTCTGGCAGGACAAGGTCGTGACCGGCGCCGGAGCGAACGGGAAGTCGCTGCCGAAGAGAATCTGCGATGGCTCGACCAGCTCCTTGAGCGCAGCCATCGAATAGCGCGACGGCGACAGCGCGGTGTCGTAGTAGAAGCGCTTCAGGTAGGTCATCACCCCTTGCGGCGCCTTGTCCTGGAATTGCGGCAGTGCATTGGCCAGTGAAACGCGCCAGGCCACGTAGGGCAGGAAGCCGCCGCCGTGGGCAAGAATCCAGCGAATGCGCGGGTACTTTTCCAGAGTGCCGGTAAGCATCAGGTTGACCGCCGCACGCGTGGTATCGCAGAGAAACTCCACCAGGAAGCCCGGCGCGACCATGCCCAGCCGCTCGCTGGTCTCGTGCATGTTCGGATGGACGAAGACGATGGCCGCGCGGCGGTCCAGCTCGGCCATCAGCTCATCGAAACGAGCGTCGCCGAGGAATACACCATCGGTGCTGCCCAGCAGCACCACGCCCTCGGCCTTGAGCTCATCCAGGGCGCGGATCGCCTCGCGGCACGCGGCTTCGGTGAAGGGTGTCGGCAGCACCGCGAAGTTGCCGAAGCGGCCCGGATAATCGTCGCGCATCTGCGCGGCGAAATCGTTGCAGCGCATGGCCAGCTCGCGGGCCTGCACCACGCCACCGCCAAAGTGCACACCCGGCGCAGACAGCGAGGTGATCGCCGTCTGGATGCCGTTGAGGTCCATCACCTCGATGGACTTCTGCGCTGTCCATTTCGGCAGCGGCGCTCCGGCCACCATGTCCAGGCCCTTGCTCGTCATGGTCTCGACGAAGGCCGGCGGGATGATGTGGTGGTGCACGTCGATTCGACCTTGTTGGATCGTCATTATTGTTGTCCTTGTATGATCCGACGGGCCTCAGGCGGCCCGCGCTATCTTCATGGCTTCGTTGAACCACAGGGCTACCGCGAAGCGCCCTTGCAGCCGGCACTGGCCAGCCTCGATGGCGCGCAGCATGTCGGTCTCGTCGCGGCTGAGCATCACCCGCAGCGCATCGCCGGCGGTCTGCCAGTGCTGGACGAAATCCGGCCGGCGATGCTCGCCACGGTGCAGGCTGAGCACGCCGCCACGCAGTTGGTAGTAGCCGACTACGCCATCGGCGGTACGAATCTGCAGCACGAAGGACTCCTCGTGCAGCAGCTCGCGCAGGCGCGCCGAACGGCGTTCGGCACGACGCAAGAGGGGAATGGACGCCAGCAACAGCAGGCGCAGCTTCAGCGAATCGAAGAACAGGCTCATGGTCAGCGGGCTCCGCGCAGGCGGTTGAACAGCGAGTAGCAATCGACCGGCAGGCTGTCGCCACGCCAGCACACATGCTGGTCCGGGCGCACCAGCACGAAGCGCCGCTCGTACAGCGCACCCAGGTCTTTCTCATGGATCGGCAGCACTTCCAGCGGCACCCCGCACTCACGGGCGGCCTCCTGCAGCGGCACGCAGGAGGAAGCATCTGCGCCGAACGCCAGCAGGGTGAAGCCAGTGCGGGACAACTGGTCGAACAGCGCCGTGCCATCCTCGCGGAATCCGCTGGGCAGGCGCGCACCCGACCAGGTTGTAGGGTTGTAGTGGATTTCCTCGTAGGGCGGCTCGCTGGCGGTGTCGACCTCGATCACCGGCGAGCCGTGGTAGCGATAGCCGATCTCCACACCCAGCGATTCGTAGAGCCGCGACACCTTGCGCTCGAACTCGCGGCCCGCGGCCAGGCGTGCCGCGTCGCCAACCGGCCCATCGGCGAGCAGGGCGTGGTCCACCTGCATCTGCGCCTCGAAGGTCGCCGCCGCGCATTTCTTCACGTGGTCGCGGTTGCGCCGCGCCACTGGCAGGCGCTCCGCTTCGTAGCTCTCCAGCAGCCGGGGCCCGCCCCAACCGGCCAGGCAGGCGGCAAGCTTCCAGGCGAGGTTGTGCGCTTCCGCCACCCCGGTATTCATGCCCAGGCCGCCTGTGGGCATGAACTGGTGGGTAGCGTCGCCGGCGATGAACACCCGCTGCCGGCCGAATGAACGCGCCACCAGGAATTGCGGACGCCACGGCCCGGATTGCACGATCTGGTAGTTCAGCTTCACACCCAGGGCGCTGTCGATCACGCTCTCCAGCGACTCTCCCGGACGCGGCGCGAAGGGCCTGTGCAGCACATAGTCGTTACGGCTGGCATCGGGCGACACCAGCAGGCCACCGAAACCCGGACGGGTCAGCCAGGTGTGCCAGTACGGCTGGGCGTTGGGGAACAGCCCGGCGATCTCGTCCGAGCGCAGGTGAATGATGAACAACTCGCCAACCAGGTCCCGCGTGCCGTCGTAATCGATGTTGAGGAAGTTGCGCACACGGCTGTTGGGGCCGTCGCAACCCACCAGATACTGGGCGAAGAACTGCTGCGACTCACCGCTATCCACCTCATGGGCCAGGGCCACGACCCCGGTGGAGCTCTGCTCGAAGCCGTAGAGGCGCCAACCCATGCGCAGCTCGATGTTGGGGTCGGCCTCGACCTCCGCCATCAGCACCGGCTCCAGGTACATCTGCGCGATACGCTGCATCGACTCCAGCGGCAGGCTGCCGTCGCGGCAGGCACGGATTGCCTGCTCGGCCTGGCTGACCGGCTGATAGATCAGGTGGCGGTCGGACATCACCGAATAGAACGGCCCACTGGCGGAAGCCGCCAGCGCCGAATACTGGTTGGCATCCACCGGGTTGCCGGCAGCGCGGATGCGCTCGGCCAGGCCCAGTTGGCGGAAGATTTCCATCGAACGGCAGTTCACCACGTCCAGCTTGGGATGGCTGGTGGTTTCCCGACGGTCGTTGAGCAGAACCGAGCGCACGCCCAGGCGGCTGAGATTCAGCGCCAGGGTCATGCCCACGGGGCCGGCGCCGCTGATGAGAACGGGGATGTCGATCATGCCGCCACTCCTTGCAGTTGATTGGTCTGGCGGGCCAGCGCAAGCCCCGTGAGGAAGCGTTCGGCAACGCTGCCGAGCTGGCCGGCGCGGCCGGCGTCGAAGACATAGCGGTCAGGGCGGATCAGCACGAAGTCCATGTCGGCTTCGTCGAACCAGTGCCGCAATGTACCGCTGGGGTCGCCCAGCACCGCGCCGGCCGGGTCGTCGGCGAACTCCAGCAGGCGCAGGTCCACCGCCTGCGCCAGGCGTTCCAGCACCGCACGCCGCCCGTCCAGGCAACCACGCCGGGCCAGCACGGCGAAACCGTGGCCGAGGGCATTGTCGAGCAGCACCTGTTCGCCCTCCTCGCCCCGGCTTACCCGGGGCTGCAGGGCCAGGTGCCCGGACAGCCTGTGGCCCCAGCCGCAGAAACCGGCGGCCAGAGGCTTCTTGCGATTGGCCTTGTCGGCGAACGCCTTGTTGACGAATGGCAGCAGGCCGGCGGTGCGGAACAGCAGCCAGTCGCGCAGGAAGGCTACGCCCCGGTGGCGGGTCTGGATGATGTTGCCCAGGAACATCGCGCCATTGATGATTTCCCGCACATGCGCCGAGCGCTCCGCCTCGTAGTCATCGAACAGCCGCTCCTGGGCGATGCCGCGCAGCACCAGGTCCAGGCGCCAGCACAGGCTGCTGGCGTCGCGGACACCCGAACACATGCCCTGGCCAAGGAACGGCGGCATCTGGTGTGCAGAATCGCCGGCCAGGATGATCCGGCCGTTGCGCCAGTCGTTGGCCCACAGGCCGTGGAACTTGTAGTAGGCGATGCGGGTGATTTCAATCTTGTCGAGATCGACGAACTCGCGCAGTTGCTGGCGTACCAGATAGGGATCGGTCGCTTCGCGCTCGGACTTTCCACCGGTCACCATGAATTGCCACTCGTAGTATGGGCCGGCCATCGGCACGTAGGTCACCGGCTGGGCCGGGTTGCACACCTGCGAATGGTTGGCGGGCAGCAGCGCGTCCTTCTGCCCGGAGCGGGTCTTGGTATCGACCACCACCCAGGCTTCATCGAAGTCGGCCGACTCCAGGCGCAGCCCCGCCTCGCGGCGGACGAAGCTCTTGCCGCCGTCGCAGCCGATCAGGTAGCGGCCGTGGAACACCCGCTCACTGCCATCGCGCTGCACGGCGGTGGCACGCACGCCATCGGCGTCCTGGGCCACCGCGGTGACGCGGCATCCATAGACCGGCGTGACGTTGGGATAGCGCTTGAGTCCATCGTGGAAGTGCCGTTCCAGGGTCGGCTGGTGGAACCACCAGGCTCCGGGATGGCCATAGCGGCGATCCTGGCTGCCGATGCGCGAACGGGACACCGGCTTGCGGCCAGGTCGCAGGATGATCTCCATGTCGGTGAACGATTCGCTGGTACGGCCGATGTCCTCTGCCAGGCCGGCGAACTGGAAGATGCGCATGATCTCGTCGTCGAAATGCACAGCACGCGGCGCGTAGTAAAGATCCTCGTCACGCTCCAGGCCGACTACCGACCAGCCATAGCGGCCCAGCAGATTGGCCAGCACGGCGCCGGTGGGGCCGAGGCCGACGATGATGACGTCACATGTTGTAATTGTTGTGGACTCTTGCATTGCTTGCTCCAAGGGAAGACATCGCCGAGCCATTTTGAACACTCGTGTTCAATTCAGTCAATCGGAGATCGACTCTTCCACCAGCAACCGCCCACGACCCGTCTGCCAGAGCCTTCCTCGCATTCGTTCGGAATCCGCTTTTCCGCCAGACAGCGCGGAGAGGCTGCGGAAATCGGAAAAACTGGCGACCGATAGACCTTATTGACTTATTTTGAACGCACGTGTTCAATCGCTCCAAGCTTGACGTTGGAGCCGTCTTTTCATGGATACCCTCAACCCCGTACAACGCCGCATCCACCAGGCCGCGCTGCGCCTGTTCGCCGAGAAAGGGGCCAATCAGGTGAATATCAGCGACCTGGCGCAAGAAGCCGGCGTCGCCCGGGGCACCATCTACAACAACCTGCAATCGATCGACGATCTCTTCCAGCATGTGGCCAGCCATCTCGCCAACGAGATGCACCAGCGCGTGGTGAAGAGCTTCGGCGCGACTTCCGACCCGGCGCTGCGCCTGGCCAACGGCATGCGCTTCTTCATTCGCCGCGCCCACGAAGAGCCGCACTGGGGAGCGTTCATCAACCGCTTCTCGATGAGCGACGAGTCGCTGCGCGGCATGTGGTACGGCCCGCCGACCGCCGACCTGCTCAGCGGTCTGGCCAGCGGGCGCTACAACTTCCGCGAGGAGCAACTGACCTCGGCCATTTCGATGATCGCCGGTTCCGTGCTCGGCGCCATGTTCCTGGTTCTGGAGGGTCACCGTACCTGGCGCCAGGCTGGCAGCGACGCGGCGGAACTGACCCTGCGCGCGCTTGGCATCGCGCCGGAGGAAGCACGCAGCCTGTCCACTGGCGAACTGCCGGCGCTACCGCTGCCGGACTGATACCCACGCATCAGCCAACGCCCCTTTTCAGGGGCGCAGGCGAAGCCTTGCCTGACGAAAGCCACGGAGAACAACAAACATGAGCCGTCACGCCACTCTGGCCACGCCGCAGCCGAGCCGCCATCCGCAGCCGACGGTGAAGGCCCGCGCGCTGGCCCACCTGATATTTCAGCGGCCCGATCTCGCCGAGGCCGAACGCTTTCTCGGCGACTTCGGCCTGAACCTGGCCCGCCGCGATGCCGACTGTCTGTATCTGCGCGGCACCGGGCCGGCGCCGTACTGCTATCGGGTGGAACGGGGGGAACAGGCGCGCTTCGTCGGCTTCGGCCTTTGCGTGGCGACTCGCGACGACCTGCAACGCCTGGCCCGGCTGCCGGGGGCCACACCGATCCAGCCGTTGACCACTCCGGGGGGCGGCGAACGGGTGAGCCTGCGCGACCCGTCGGGATTCGTCGTCGAGGCGATCCACGGCCAGCAGCCGGCACAGGAGCTTGTGCATCGCCCGGCCCTGCCGCTGAACCAGGTGGACGACACCCCGCGGATCAACGCGACCCAGCGCCCGCCGGTGGCGCCGCCGGAGATCATCAAGCTCGGCCACGTGGTGCTCGAAGTGGCCGACTACCAGGCCACCTGCGCCTGGTACACCGAGCACTTCGGTCTCATACCCAGCGATGTCCAGGTGCTGCCCGACGGCTCCCCCGCGGTGGCTTTCATGCGCCTGGACCTGGGCGACGCCCCCGCCGACCACCACACCCTGGCTCTGGCTCAGGGCTTCATGGCCGCCTACAGCCACAGCGCCTACGAAGTGGTGGACGCCGACGCCGTGGGCATGGGCCAGCGGGTACTGCGCGAGCGCGGCTGGAAGCATGCCTGGGGCATGGGCCGGCACATCCTCGGCAGCCAGATCTTCGACTACTGGCAGGACCCGTGGGGTGACAAGCATGAGCACTACTGCGACGGCGACCTGTTCACCGCCGAACGCCCCACCGGCCTGCACGCGGTAAGCCCCGAGGCCATGTCGCAATGGGGCCAGCGCATGCCCCGGAGTTTCACCAAGCCGGCGATGAACCTGCAGAAGTTCCGCGCCCTGCTGCACAACCTGCGGCACAGCCCGGACCTCACGCTGCGCAAGCTGGTCACGCTGGCGAGGATGTTCGGCTAGGACAGCCCGCGTGCTCCGCCGCCGTCCGCCCGGCTGCGCCGTCCTGCTCATCGGCGCGGCGCTGCAGGGGCGCGGCGGACAACCCCAGACAACAACAATTGCCGCCCCGGCGCGGCCAACCGCTGTACCAGGAGTCGCTCCCATGCCTGTCCACGTAGTCCGCTTCGAACACCAGAACGAAACCCGCTGGGGCGTTATCCGCCAGGGTCGCATCACGCCCCTGCCCGGCAACTTCGCCAGTACCGGGGACCTGATCCGCCAGGTGCGCGCCGAGGACCTGATCGACCTGCGCGGCGACGAGTTGGCGGTAGAGTCAGTGAAGCTGCTCTCGCCTGTCACCCGCGACCAACAGTTCGTCTGCCAGGGCGCGAATTACCGCCAGCACATGATCGAGTCCGGCATGGACCCGGACGCCAAGCACTTCAACATGATTTTCACCAAGGCGCAGAGCTGCATCGTGGCCGCCGACAGTGACCTGATCAAACCGCGCCAAGTGCGCTTCCTCGACTACGAGATCGAGCTGGGCCTGGTGCTGCGCCGGGAAATCACCGGCAAGGTCACGGTGAACGACGCCAACCTGCACGAGTTCATCGCCGGCGTGGTGATCGTCAACGACTACTCCGCCCGCGACATCCAGATACCGCAGATGCAGTTCTACAAGGGCAAGAGCTTCCGTACGTTCGGCCCGGTTGGCCCTTACCTGTGCCTGTTGCAGAAGAACGACATGCGCTACCTGAAGGACCTGCAACTGCGCCTGACGGTCAACGGCGAGGTGCGCCAGAACGACAGCACCGCCAACCTGGTGCATGGCCCGGCAGAAACCTTGAGCGAGCTGTCCGGCGTACAGGACTTCGCCGCCGGCGACCTGATCGCCACCGGCACCCCCGCCGGCTGCGCACTGTCGATCCCCTCGCCGGCCAAGCAGCGCATCGCTGCGCTGCTGCCCGAGCGCGTCAAGTGGCAAGCCTTCCTCAAGGCCCAGGCCCAGCGTCCGCAATACCTCAAGGCCGGCGACCTGGTCGAGGCAAGCATTCGCAGCGCTGACGGCGCCATCGACCTGGGCGTACAGCGCAACCGCGTGGTGGAGCAAGCCTGATGGCCGTCAAGACCCTAGCCGACATCCACGAGCTGGAGAGCGTTCCGCTGGCCCGCCGCGAACTGCCCGCCAGCACCTACGAAGCTCTGCGCCGCTGCGCCGCGCAGCATGGTCCGGCGACCGCCTTGAGCTTCTTCCTCGAAGCCAGGGAATTCCGCCGTACACACGACTGGAGCTACGCCGAACTCTTCGCCGACATAACCCGCGCGGCCAATGCGTTCCACCGCCTGGGCATCGGCCCGAAGGATGTGGTCGCCTTCCTCCTGCCAAACCTGCCGGAAACGCACTTCGTCATCTGGGGCGGCGAGGCCGCCGGGATCGTCCTGGCGATCAACCCATTACTGGAGGCCACGCAGATCGCCGACCTGCTGCGCGCCGCCGACGCCCGCGTGGTAGTGACCCTGGCGCCGACGCCCGGCACCGACCTGTGGCCAAAGCTCGCCAGCCAGCTCGATCGCCTGCCCGGCATACGCGATGTGCTGTGGGTGAGCATGGCGCCCTACGTCGGTGCCGTGCCCGCCCTCGCGCTGCGCTGGATGGCCCGGCGCGAACGCAAGCGCCACCGCGAACTGCGCATCCACGACCTGCAGACGCTGATGCGGCGTGAAAGCGGCGAGCGCCTGAGCAGCGGGCGCGTCATCCGCGCGGAAGAGCCGTCGTCGTACTTCTGCACCGGCGGCACCACCGGCCTGCCGAAGATCGCCATGCGCAGCCACGGCTCGGAAGTCTTCAACGCCTGGGCGATGGCCGCCAACATGCAGCCACGCCGCCCCGGCCAGGTGATCTTCTGCGGCTTGCCGCTGTTCCACGTCAACGGCCAACTGGTCACCGGCCTGATGCCCTGGACCCACGGCGACAGGGTGATCATCGGCACGCCCCAGGGCTATCGCGGCGACGGCGTGATCGCCTCGTTCTGGGCGATGGTGCAGCACTTCGGCATCAACTTCTTCTCCGGTGTGCCGACCGTCTACTCGGCCCTGCTGCAACAGCCCAGCGCCGGCCACGACCTGTCCAGCCTGCAATATGCGCTGTGCGGCGCGGCACCCATGCCGGTTGAGCTGTTCCGCGAGTTCGAGCGGGTCGTCGGCGTGCGCATTCTGGAGGGTTACGGACTCACCGAAGGCGCCTGCGTCTCATCGAGCAACCCGCCGGACGGCGAACGGCCGATCGGTTCCATCGGCCTGCGCCTGGCCTACCAGGGCATGCGCGCGGTGATCCTCGACGAACAGGGTGCCTATCGCCGCGACGCCGACACCGATGAGGTCGGGGTAATCGCCATCCACGGGCCGAACGTGTTCCTCGGCTATCTCGACGACAGCCACAACAAGGGGCTGTGGATCGACATCGAAGGCCGCCGCTGGCTCAACACCGGCGACCTCGGCCGGCAGGATGCGCGGGGTTACTTCTGGCTGACCGGACGCAAGAAGGAACTGATCATTCGCGGTGGACACAACATCGATCCGAAGCAGATCGAGGAAGCGCTGCAGGCCCACCCGGCGGTGGCCCTGGTGGCCGCGGTGGGCAGTCCCGACCCGCACGCCGGCGAGATTCCCGTGGCCTACGTCCAGCTCGCCACCGGCCAGCGCGCCGACAGCACCGACCTGCTGGATTTCGCCAACCAGCGAATCAGCGAGCGAGCCGCAGTGCCCAAGCGCATCGAGATTCTCGACGCGCTTCCGGTGACGCCGGTGGGCAAGATCTTCAAGCCGGCGCTGCAGCAGCGCGAGATCGCCCGGGTGATCCGCCAGGAGGCCGACAACCAGGGGCTCGCCGATATCGCCGTGGAGGTGGTGCAGGACGCACGGCGCGGCATGGTGGCCAAAGTCCGCGCCGGCACCGGGCGCGATGCCCTGGCCCGCGCGCTGGGCCGCTACAGCTTCGCGGTGGACTGGCACGGCTGACCCACCCCGCTACGCACCGCAGAACAACAATAATCAAAGGAAGTGCCATGCGAAACCGATTCTCCCCTGCTCTCGCCCTGCTGCTCGTCCTGATCCTGCCCGGCTGCGAACGCGTGCAGGACGCGGCCCTGGATGCGATGGCACGCGACCGTAGCGACCAGTCCCTGCTGCAATCGGGCAACGGCCTGCGGGTGATCCTCTGCGGCACCGGGTCGCCCCAGGTCAACGCCACGCGCGGCCAGGCCTGCACACTGGTGGCCGCCGGCGGCCGGCTGTTCCTCTTCGATGCCGGCGAAAACGCCATGCGCAACCTGGAAACCAGCCACGTGCCGGTACAGGCGCTTTCCCAGGTATTCATCACCCACTGGCATTCCGACCATTTCAACGGCCTCGGCGCGCTGATCAACCACGGCTGGGTCGACGGCCGGCGGACGCCGTTCCTGGTCTACGGCCCGCCAGGCGTCGAGGCGGTCGTCGGCGGGCTGGCCCAGGCTTACGGGCAGGACGCCAGCTTCCGCAGCGCCCACGGCCTGCCGAGTACGTCGCGGCAACTGGCCTTCGCCGAACCGCGCCGGGTGGAGATCGCCGCCGGGCAGGAGTCGGTGCGGGTCTATGACGAGGGCGGCGTGACCATCGATGCTTACCGCGTCGACCACTTCCCGGTGGATCCGGCCTACGGCTATGTGCTGCGTTACCAGGGCAAGAAGCTGTTCATCAGCGGCGATACCCGCGTCAGCGAGCGCTACTTCGAGGCGATGCGCGACGCCGACCTGGTGGTGCACGAGGCGATCAACACCCACCTCATCCACGAAGGTGCCGCCGCCCTCGAACGCACGGGCCAGAAAACCCGCGCGGAGCAGGCGTTGCACGTACTCGACTACCACGCCGACACCCTGGAACTGGCGCGCATGGCCCAGCGTGCGGGCGTCCGCCACCTGCTGCTCACCCACCTGATTCCGGCCCCGGACAACTTCCTCGCCCGGCGACTTTTCGTCAGCGGCATGGCCGATGAGTATTCGGGCGAAATCACGCTCGGGGAGGACGCCCTCGACCTGAGCCTCTAGAGCGATACCGCGACAACTTCATCAACTGGCCCGCGCGATTCGGGCCAGCGGGGACCTGCTGCGCCCGAAAAGTGGCCGGCATACGACAGAACAACAACAAGAGGTCGTGTCAGATGAACCGCAAATCAACCGCCTTGCACCTGCTCGCGCTACCCGCCGCCATCGGCCTGGCCAGCTATGGCGACAGCGCGCACGCATTCACTTTCTCCCTCGGCGAGATCGAGGGCCAGTTCGACTCCAGCCTCTCGGTTGGCGCCAGTTGGGCCATGCGCAACGCCGATGCGGAGTTGCTGCACAGCCACAGTTCCGACGATGGCAAGCGCAACTTCCGCGAGGGCGACACCTTTTCCAAGGTGTTCAAGGGTATCCATGATCTGGAGCTGAAGTACGGCGACTCCGGCGCCTTCGTCCGTGGCAAGTACTGGTACGACTTCAAGCTCAAGGACGAGCACCTGCACTTCAAGGACATCGACGATCACGGCCGCGAGGAAGGCGCCAAGTCGTCCGGCGGCGAGTTCCTCGACGCCTTCCTCTACCACAACTACAGCATCGGCGAGCTGCCCGGCACGGTGCGCCTGGGCAAGCAGGTGGTGAGCTGGGGCGAGAGCACCTTCATCCAGGGCGGCATCAACACCATCAACCCTATCGACGTCGCCGCGTTCCGCCGCCCCGGCTCGGAGATCAAGGAAGGCTTGATCCCGGTGAACATGTTCTACGTCTCGCAGAACTTCAGCGAGCACCTGTCCGCCGAGGCGTTCTACCAGTTGCAGTGGCAGAAGACGGTGATCGACAACTGCGGCACCTTCTTCTCCACCACCGACGTGATGGCCGACGGCTGCGACGGCCTGGCCGCAGGCCCGGTGATCAACCAGAACCCGCTGGCGGTCCAGGCACTGGCGCCACTGGGCGTCAACCTGACCGACGAAGGCATCGTCATTCCCCGCGCCAAGGACCGCGAGGCCCGCGACGGCGGCCAGTGGGGCACCGCGCTGCGCTGGTTCGCCCCGGAGCTGGACAGCGAGTTCGCCGGCTACTTCATCAACTACCACAGCCGCCAGCCCTACCTCAGCGTGCGCAGCGGGCCGCATGCCGCCGACCTGGGCTTCGCTCCGCAACTGTGCGGCAACCTCGGCGTGCCGGGCGCCATGTGCGGTGCGTTGATGAGCGGCGCCGCCGGGCAGCAGTTGACCCCGGCTTACCGCCTGGGCAGCGCGGAGTACTTCGCCGACTACCCCGAAGACATCCAGCTCTACGGTCTGAGCTTCAGCACCAGCCTGCCGACCGGCACCACGCTGGCCGGCGAGATCAGCTATCGGCCGAACATGCCAGTGCAGATCAACCCGGTCGACCTCGTCACCGCGACCCTGGGCATTCCGGCACTGACGCCGGTGTACGGCGACGCCCCCGCGCCGTCCAACGACACGCTGCTCAAGGGCTACCGGCGCAAGGAGGTGACGCAGGCGCAGGTCACCGCCACGCATTTCTTCGACCAGGTGATGGGCGCCGACCGCCTGACGGTGATTGGCGAGATTGGCGTCACCCACGTTGGCGGCCTGGGTGGCGACGACGAACTGCGCTACGGCCGCAGCCCGGTGTTCGGCCAGGGCGCGCTGTATCCCGACAACAGCCTTTGCACTGGCAACAGCGCCACCCCGCAGTACTGCAACGACTCGGGCTTCGTCACCAGCACCGCCTGGGGCTATCAGGCGCGAGCGATCTGGGAGTACGCCAACCTCATCGACGGCGCCACCGTGCGCCCCAACCTTGCCTGGTCCCACGACGTCCACGGCTATGCCCCGGAGCCGGGTTTCAACCAGGGCGCGCGAGCGATCAGCGTCGGTATCGATGGCACCTACCTCAACACCTACAACATGAGCCTTTCCTACACGAACTTCTTCGGCGGTAAGTACAACGTGAATACCGACCGGGACTTCCTTGCCCTGAGCCTTGGCGTGTCGTTCTAAGCGGAGACAACCCGATGAACAAGAAACTTGCGTGCGCTTCCCTGTTTCTCCTGGCCCTGCCCTTCAGCCTCCAGGCCGCCGTTCCGGAAACGGAAGCGGCGAAGCTGGGCAACGAACTCACCCCCTTGGGCGCGCTGCGAGCCGGTAACGCCGACGGCAGCATTCCGGCATGGGACGGTGGCTTGCCGGTCAATGCCGGCAGCCGTGGCGCCGATGGCCGGCTGAGCGACCCGTTCGCCGCCGACAAACCGCTGTTCACCATTACCGCGCAGAACATGGCGCAGTACGCGGCGAACCTGACACCCGGGCAACGCGCAATGCTCCAGCGTTACCCGGACTACCACCTCACCGTCTACCCGTCCCATCGCTCCGCGACCTACCCGGCCGAGGTGCTGCAGGCCGTGGCGAGCAATGCCCGCAGCGCCAGCCTGGCCGAGGGTGGCAACGGCCTGAAGGACTTCCGCACGACAATCCCCTTCCCTATTCCGCAAAGTGGCGTCGAGGCGCTGTGGAACCACATCACCCGCTACCGCGGCGGCAGCGCCCAGCGCCTGCATGTGCAGGCCACGCCCACCGCCAGCGGGGCCTACACGCCCACCTACTTCCAGCAGCAGTTCAGCTACCGCGACCAGTTGACCGACTACAGCCCCGACAAGGACAACAATGTCCTCTTCTACTACAAGCAACTGGTTACCGCGCCGGCACGCCTGGCCGGCGATGTGGTGCTGGTCCACGAAACCCTCGACCAGGTACGCGAACCGCGCATGGCCTGGATCTACAACGCCGGCCAGCGCCGTGTGCGGCGTGCCCCGCAGATTGCCTACGACGGCCCCTACCCGGCCTCTGACGGCCTGCGCGTGGCAGACAACCTGGACATGTTCAACGGCGCGCCGGACCGCTACGAGTGGAAGCTCGTGGGCAAGAAGGAGATCTACATCCCCTACAACGCCTTCGGCCTCGAATCCACCGCGCACAAGTACGAAGACCTGGTCAAACCTGGCCATCTCAATCAGGACCTGATGCGCTACGAGAAGCACCGCGTCTGGGAAGTCGAGGGCACGCTGCGTCCGGGTGAGCGGCACATCTACGCCCGTCGCGTACTGTTCCTCGACGAAGACACCTGGCAGGCCGTGCTCGCCGACCACTATGACGGCCGCGGCACGCTCTGGCGCGTTGGCGAAAGCTTCATGACGCCACTGTACGATAAGCAGATCCCCTGGCTCGGCGTAGAGGCGATCTACGACCTCATCAATGGCCGCTACCTGGTGTCGGGCATGACCAACCAGGAGAAGACTCAGGTGGAGTTCGGCTTCAAGGCCAGCAGCGTCGACTACACCCCTACCGCCCTGCGCAACGCAGGTATCCGCTGATACGCTGCGATTCCGGAGCGAAGTACGCCGGCAGCCTCTGGATGGGGCTGCCGGCCACCCCGCAAGCATCTCCCGCCGCCTTCGCCACGCATTACGGTCAGCTGTAACGGCCACGTAGCAATTTCGCATCGGTCATCTACATTCTGTGTACCAGACACCCCGGAGATATTCGGTCGATTGCCGCGACGAGCAGGATGTACGGCGTTGGAGATGGCGGGATAGCTGTTCCAAGGGACGCATCGGTTACATGGAGGTGGCATGTCGATTCACACTTCACGCAGTGGTATTGCACTGCCGGACGCCCGCTACAGTGCCTTGTTCCTGGCCGTTACCAGTGCCTTGGCCATCCTTCCCGGCGGATCGGCCCTCGCCGCCTGCGGCACACTCGCCACCAGCACCTACACCGCCAGCCAGACCTGCACGCCAACCGCCGGAAGCGCGGGCAGCCTCAGCACCCAGGCCGGTACGGTCATCCGCAACTCGACCGGTGTAAGCCTTCTCGAACGCACCACCAACGCCGACGCCACGCTCCTGCTCGACGGCACGACGATCGAGCACACGCCCACCACGGCGGCCAACGGCGTGCTGGTGCAGATCCTGGGAACGGCGGCGCAGAGCACCGCCAGCGTCCAACTGATCGGCAGCGCCAGTAGCGTACAGGTCAGCGGCGCTGGGCTGGACGGTATCGGCATCAGCAACGCCAGCCTCGGCCCGTCGAGCTTCTCGGTGGCCAACGGGACCGGCCTGAACATCCGCAACACCGTCGGCGGCAGCGAACACGACGGTATCGACATCAACGCCAGCGGGGGTGGCGATATCAGCTTCCAGCACAACGGTCTTGGCAGTATCACCACCTACGGCGGCAACAACATCTGGCTGAAGGCCATCGGCAGCGGCAACGTGAACGCCACGGTGGGCTCGGCCGTCAGCCTCACGGTCGACAACAATGACCCGCTGTCGGCGGGCGACCCGAATATCGGTGACGAAAGCAACCCCACGGCGGGTACCGGCAACCATGCCGGCGTGCATACCCGCGCAGTGAACGGCAACACCACGGTGAACAACGCCGCCGTCATTCGTGGCATGGGCACCAACGCCTTCGGCATCTTCACCGAGGGTGGCGCCGGCAATACCAGCCTGACCAACACCGGCAGCATCAACACCAACGGCACCAATGGCTTCGGTATTCGCTCGATCGCCACCAGCGGCAGCATCAACGTCGTCAACAGCGGCAACATCACCACCACCGGCGAAGGTGGTCACGGCATCTACGTCAACGACAACGTAGGTGCGACCGGCAACATCAGCATCCAGAACGATGGACTCCTGGAAGTCGGGGCCACGCCCAATTCGGCCGGTTCCCGCGCCATCAACGTGATGAAACGCGGCACCGGGAGCACCACGGTGACCGGCAAGGGCGACATCCGCGTGCACGGCGGGATCAACTCCTCGCGCGCCTACGGCATCATCATCGCCGCGACGGACAGGATCCTCGTCGACTACAGCGGCAACATCAGCGCCAGCGGCCCGGGGGCAGGAGGTATCCGCGCGGACTCCACGGGAAGCGATGTGCGGGTCAACTACACCGGCAACAGCATCGAGACCTTCAACAGCAACGCCAACGGCATCTATGCCACGACCACCCAGGGAACCGTGCAGATCAACGCCACGGGCAGCATCACCACCCACTCCGCCACCGACGCAGGAGAAGGGCGCGGCGTTCTTTCCTTCGGCCTGCAGGCGCAGAGCAGCAATGATGACGTGAGCGTCACCTTCACTGGCTCGCGCATCGACGTGAACGGCAGCGGCGCGGCGATCTTCGCCGGCACGACCTACGCCTCCGGCAACGGCCAGGGCGCCATCATGGTGGACAACAGCGGCGAGCTGATTGCCCGCGGCAACTCCCAGCGCGGTATCCGTACCCTGTCGGTGACTGGCGACCAGCACATCGTCAACCGTGGCGCGATCACCACCCAGGGCGACGTCGACAGCCAGGGCATCCTCGCCCTGGCGTCGGGCGCGGCCAGTATCACGGTCGAGAACAGCGGCAACATCACCACCCGCGGCAGCATTGCCTCCGGCATCAACGCCCTGACCCAGGGCGGCTCCGCCAGCGTCAGCAACAGCGCGGCGATCCTCGGCGGCTGGGGCAGCAGCACCGGCGTATCCCTCGCTGGGGAAACCCAGACACTGGCCAATACCGGCTCCATCGGCGCACTGAGCGACCGCGCCGTGCTGGGCGACGCCAGCGGCCCGGATGCAACGGTGACGATCGACAACGGCGGCCTGATCGTCGGCTCAGTCAATGCCGCCACCTCCCAGGTCAGCGTCGCCAACAAGGGCGCCTGGACCCTGCGCAACTATGCCGACAGCAACGGCGACGGCAGCCGCGATACCTGGGGCGTGGCGCTCAGCAACCTGGGCAGCGCCAGCGGCAACCTGGTCGACAACAGCGGCACCCTGACCCTCGCAGCCCAACCGGCCAGCGGTATCCAGGCTTTCGACAGCACCGGCGCCTACCTGCCGCTGGGGCAATCCGCCAACCAGCCGACCCAGGGCGGCGCGGTGCAAGGCCAACTGCTGGGCGTGGGCAGCTTCAGCAACAGCGGCACCATCGACCTGACCGGCGGCGCAAAGGCCGTCGGCAACGTGCTGCTCATCAGCAACGCCCAGGTAGCCGGTAGCTCTGGCGGAGGCGTGTTCGTCTCCAACGGCGGCCGCCTGGTGCTCAACACCGAGCTGAACGAAGGCGGCGCCAACAGCCGTTCCGACATGCTGGTGGTGGACTCGACCAGCACCGGCAGCGGCGGCGCCACAGGGCTGCTGGTGAACAACGTCGGCGGCCGCGGCGAACTCACCGAGGGCAACGGCATCGCCGTGGTCAACCTGCTGGACTCCTCCCCCGCGGCCAGCGACCCCGGTGCCTTCAGCCTGGCCCGGCGGGTCGTCGCCGGGCCCTATGAATACCAACTGTATCGCGGCGCGGAAGACGGCAGCGGCACCGACACCTGGTACCTGCGCTCTGATATCGAACCGACGCCACCGGCTCCGCCGGAGCCCCACCATCACACACCCAACTTCCGCCCCGAAGTCTCGCTCTACGGAGCGATTCCGGCCCTCGCGCTGGTGTATGGGCGCACGATGGTCGACACCCTGCATGAGCGTGTCGGCGAGGAGCGGCCCAATGCCTGGGATTCGCCCGTCGACAAGGACGAGGCGACCTGGGGTCCATCGATGGGCTGGGGCCGGGTGATCTACCGCAGCGGCAAGCAGGACGGCGACCGCAAGGACGCCGTCGGCAACACGCCGCAATACAACTACGACCTGACCGCCTTCCAGGTCGGCGCGGACCTCTACCGCAAGGAGCGTACCGACGGCAGCCACGACCAGGCGGGTTTTTCCCTCGGTGTAGGCAGCATGGACGCCGGCGTCAGCCACTACACCGGGCGCAGTGCCGGCGACGACACCCTGCGCGCCTACAGCCTCGGCGGCTACTGGACGCACTTCGGCCCGGAAGGCTGGTACCTGGACGGCGTACTGCAGGCCAGCCGTTATGAAATCGAGGCACGCCCCAACCAGTTGTCGAAGCTCAAGACCCGAGGCTGGGGCTATACCGCCTCCCTGGAAGGCGGCTATCCCTACGAGGCCGACAAGGACCTGTGGGTCGAGCCACAGGCCCAGGTGATCTATGGCTACATCGACCTGGACGATAGCGACGACATCGGCGCGGACGTACGCTTCCGCGATGTGGAGTCACTTATCGGCCGGCTGGGCATACGCATCGCCAAGGACTGGGAAACCGAAGGCAGCGACAAGACCCGGCGCCGCACCCAGGGCTGGATCCGACCCAGCGTGTGGCACGAATTCAAGGGCCAGCCGAAGACCGAATTCTCCTCGCAATCGGGGTACATCCCATTCGAGGCGAACATCGACGGTACCTGGGGCGAGGTGAACCTGGGCGTGGACTACCAGGCCAGCGAACGCACCACCTTCACCGTCTCGGCCGGCTACCGCGAAGCCTTCGACGGCGACAGCCACGGCTACGATGCCATGCTCGGGTTCAAGTACTGGTTCTGAGCTGTCGAAAGCATCAGTCAGGCGACGGCACGCGCTGGGCAAGTTTACTTGCACACGATGTCGGCAACGGCCTTGAGCGGCAGATCAGCAATGCCCTTGCAGCTATTGATGACCGCGCGATTGAACGTGGTGGTGCCGGATTTGGCGTGCTTGCTGCTGTCGCCCTTGGCAATCATCGGCCCCCCCATTCTCCACGACCGGCCAAGCTGTCGCTGATGGTGCGCAGGGCGCACCGCGGCAGCTCACCATGCCCCGGTGCATCCGGCGCAGGAAAGCCGCCCAGCCAACTTGTATATACAGGAACAGGCATTAGAAATTACGCTCTTATAATTCACCTGAAAATAATTGTCCGATATCAATATCCCGAACTTGCCAAGTTGCCACAAATCAATCTTCCGCAAAGCTGCACTACCGTGAACAAGGCAAGCGAGTAATCTTCAGTTCATCAACATATCTGTCGCCACCGGCAACAAGGCGGACAGATGCAGACGACCTGACCACACTCCTCCTGGCCCGGCCATCACCAAAAGTAACCAGATTCTCATGCTAGGAGACCGAATATGAGAACTCAGGACTTTCCGTGCCTGTTCGTCAACCTGACCGTGATCAGGGACAACACCCGGGCAATGATCGAACTATGTCGAGAACACGGCGTTGAGCCAATCGGCGTAAATAAATTGAGTTGTGAGGCGGCGAATGTTGCAAAAGCGATGATAGAGGGCGGCATAAAGACCATCGCCGACTCCAGGATTCAGAACCTCAAGAAGATTGAAAACCTGCCCGTAGACAAACTTCTCCTGCGCCTTCCGCAAATAAGCATGGCGCATGACATAGTCGCCTACTCCGATATTTCGCTGAATTCCGAAGAACATACCCTGAGGGCTCTTTCCGCTGCGGCGGTTGCCCAGCACAAGAAACACCGCGTGATCATCATGCACGACCTCGGCGACCTGCGCGAAGGCTGCTTCGACCCCCGGGAAACCAAACGCCTGGCCCATCTCGCCCATGAGGAACTGCCCGGCCTGACCCTGGAGGGCCTGGGCGCCAACCTCGCCTGCTATGGTGGTGTGGAGCCGACTACCGAGAACCAGCAGCGGCTGGTCGACCTCGCCCGCGAGATCGAGGATGAACTCGGCACCCGCCTGCGCACCATCTCCGGCGCAAGTTCTTCCGCATTGTTCCTGCTCATGAATGGCGGGCTCCCCGAAGGCGTCAATCAACTACGCCTGGGCGCCTCGCTGATCATGGGCTTCGGCCTGAATGACGAACCCATCCCCAATACCCGCCAGGATGCCGTGAGAATTGGCGTGGAAATCATCGAACTGAAAGACAAACCCTCCGTCCCGGAACACTCCACGGCACTGGATGCGATGGGTAGAAAACCTGTCTTCGAAAATCTTGGAGTACACCGTCGCGCGCTAGGTGCGATTGGCGAGCAAGATGTTTCCTTTCCCCAACTAAGACCGCTTGACCCGGGCGTAAAAGTCCTTGGCGCCAGTTCAGATCACCTGATACTGGATGTAACCAACTCCAAGTCTGGATACCAGGTCGGAGACGTCGTCTATTTCTCCCTTGGATACAGTGGCGTATTGCAGTGCATGACATCCGAATATGTTGGAAAGCAATACGGTTACTTTTAACTGAAACTTGGAAACACAACTCGTTAGGTTAAGGAGAATCTCCATGACCGCCGACACAAGCAAACCGATCGCGGCAGCCACCACTGCCCAGACCGAAGGCAAACTCAAACTCCCGGCGCTGACAGCCCTGGTCGTCAGCGCACTCGTCGCCGCCGGCGTATTTTCCCTGCCACAGAACATGGCATCCAAGGCCGGTGCAGGCGCGATCCTGATCGGCTGGGGCATCACCTTCGTTGGCATGCTGATGCTTGCTTTCGTGTTCCAGACACTGGCCAACCGCAAAAGTGAAATCGAAGGTGGCGTCTACGGCTATGCCCGCGCCGGCTTCGGCGAATACATGGGCTTCAATTCGGCCTGGGGCTACTGGATTTCCGCCTGGATCGGCAACGTCTCCTACTACGTGGTGATCTGCTCGGCGCTCGGCTCGTTCGGCGCCCTGGGCTTCTTCGGCGACGGCACTACCCTGTCAGCGCTGATCGTCAGCTCGATCCTGCTCTGGAGCCTGCACTTCCTGATCTGCCGTGGCGTACAGACCGCCGCGCTGCTCAACCTGATCGGCACTATCGCCAAGGTGGTCCCGCTGATCATGTTCATCGTGCTGGTCGCACTGGCTTTCAAGGTCGATACCTTCAAGATCGACTTCTGGGGCAACGCGAAGCTCGGTTCGGTGCTGGACCAGGTGAAAGGCATCATGCTGGTGACCACCTGGGTGTTCATCGGCATTGAAGGCGCTGCGATGTATTCCGGCCGCGCCGCGAAGAAATCCGATGTGGGCAAGGCCACAATGATCGGCTTCTTCATCTCCATCCTGCTGTTCGTCGCGGCTTCCGTGCTGTCCCTCGGCGTTCTTTCCCAGCCGGAACTGGCAGAGCTGAAAAACCCTTCCACCGCTGGAGTTCTGGCCGCCGCCGTCGGCCCCTGGGGCGCCGCCCTCATGAACATCGGCCTGATCGTTTCCGTGGGTGCCGCCCTGCTGGCGTGGACCCTGCTGTCGGCTGAAACCGCCTACACGGCGGGCAAGGACGGCACCATGCCGAAGTTCCTCGGCAAGGAGAACGCCAAGAAGGCGCCGATCAACGCACTGCTGCTCACCAACGGCCTGACCCAGGTGTTCCTGATCATCGCCCACTTCGAACAGGCCGGTTATCTCGCCCTGCTCCTGCTGGCTACTTCGATGATCCTGATTCCGTACTTCCTCAGTGGTCTGTACGCACTGAAGGTGGCTGTGCAGAAGGATGGCTACAAGGCTGGCGAAGGCCATGCCGTCACCCGCGATATCATCATCGGCGCGCTGGCCACGCTCTACGGCGCCTGGCTGGTCTATGCCGCCGGCCTGGAATACCTGCTGCTGTCGATGATCCTCTACGCGGTGGGCATCGCGTTCTACATCTGGGCACGGAAAGAAAAAGGTGCGCAGATCTTCAAGCCGGTGGAAGTGGTCCTGGCGCTGCTGGTGGTCGGTGCCGGTGTCTATGCGTCCTACCTGTTGTCGACTGGTGTGCTTTCCCTCACCTGACCCGCTGCGGTACAGGACGAGAAAAAGGCGAAGCCACGTGGCTTCGCCTTTTTCTTTCCAGGGCTAGCGGTTTTGTGCCCATTGCGAGCACCGGCTCAGATAGTAGGTCGCGAACTCCTGTACGCGCTGCTGCCTGGCGGCATCAGTCTCCTCGATGGGGGCGTTCAGGGCTTGCATGAGCATGTCGGCGACAGCCTTCGATGCGGCCGAGGGATAGCGGCGGGCATCCTCGCTGATGATCTGCTGGAATGGCTCGCCAGCCTGCCGCGCAGCCATGACCTGACCGGCACGCAGGCCGAAATTGATGCAGGCCCTGGGGACCGCCTGGGTTTCAGGTTGCGCGGTGCCCTGGTCTGGAACAGAGGCCGTGGCTGGGCCGGAGATCATGAGCAAGGCGATGAGAACCGGGTAGAAACGCATCTCCACTCTGGAGGGTCAGTTGATCTGAGGCGCGATTTTCCCGGATAGCGCATCCACCAGCAATCGGCCAAGCCGCTCACTCGATATCCAGCCCCAAAGACCTCGATTTCCTGCCGATCGAAATGCTCCAGCGAAAAGAAACGCCCCGCGCGGCTACCCGGCATATGCCATATAGCCAGCATATAACCTCACCTATCGGTTCCATTGATTTCAAAATCGGACCCCACTTCGCGCAGCGCAGCCGAAATCCATAAAAATCGTCGAAACTCCGGGACTTATATATCCGCCAATTTGCCCTACCCCTAAAGCCGTACTAGCTTGAAATGCGAACTGACAAGGATTGTTCGCACCATCATATGTAGTCGCTGCGTTCCATCCACGGTTCTTTTGGCTTGGATTCAGAATGGAGCGCCTCATGAGATATACAGAGCTGGCAACCGCATTAAGGGAATTGTCATCGGATATTCGCATTGCAGCACTACGGGTGGCATTCCGCCGTGGACGAAACTGCACTGGCCCCAGCTCCCTGTTCCGCCCGACTCCGTTGAGCCTCGCCATTCTGGCCGCTATCGGCAGTGCATCGGCAAGCGCGGATGAAGTGCCCGTCAATAATTACAGCACTCCCTTCCAGATCCGCGCGGGTGATGAAAAAACCTTCGTTGGCGGCACAGTCATCAGCCCCACTCCGCCTTATCCGGCCCAACTGGGCGGAACGGGCATTCAGGTTTTCGGTGGCACCGCCATTCTTGATCCCAAACTCGGCCTGGGCACCCCAATTCGAATTAACGTAAATGGCGATGCAATTGACGGGCTATATGTCAGTGGCGGATTGATCAACGTGAATCCCGGTGGCACATATATATATGCCGGGGGTGGCGACGTGCGAGGAATTTATAACGTGGGCACCACGGCGCAAAGCTCACAGTTCGACGGCGCCGATCTTTATATCACCACGGACTACGTCGACTCATACGCATTGCGTACCTACGGGTCGATGGCGACGACAGTGTTGCGGAACTCCACCCTGACAACGCTGCGCGACGATTCCAAAGGCGCCGAAGTTTGGCAGGGCGCCAAAGTCGAACTGCGCGACACGGCCATTCTGACCGAGGGCAAAAAGGCATACGGCGTGCACGTTTTCCATAGTGGCAGCGAAGTCCGGACCTCCGATGGCTCCATCACGACACAAGGCGCGTCGGCTCACGCCGTCACTGTTCAAGCGAGCGGAAAGTTCTCGGGCACCGGCACCGTCGTGCACGCAGAGGGCCCGAGCGCAATGGGGGTCTATGTCGACAGCAATGGCGTCTTTGCAGCCGATGGAATGAACATACAGTCCGACCATAGCTATGGTGTTTACGCCAATGGAGGGCAGGTGACGCTGAAGGATACCGAGGTCACCGTCGTGGACCCGAACACTTTTGCGCTCTTCATCAATGGCTCCCCGCCGGCGACCGTTACCGGTGGAGTCATCCAGACCCAGGGCAACAACTCGGTGGCAGTACGCAACCAGTCGGGCGCCGTCATGGCCATCAACGGAGCACAAGTGCGTACCGTGGGCCAGGCGTCTTACGGTGTGCATGTGGAGGGTTGGGGAACGATCAACCTCGGGCGCGACGGCTCGACCGGCACGCTCGTCAGCACCCAGGGCACGGGGGCCGATGCCGTACGTGTATCACCCAACGCCACCCGTTTCAGCGCCACGGGCGCCACCTTGCAGACAACCGGGGCGAATGCCCAGGGCCTGCATCTGACCGGCACTGCCGGAACCGCCGCCAAGGTCTTCGAACTGACCGATACCACGATCGATTCCGCACAAGCCGACGGCATTCACCTGACCGGTGGCCCGGCCACACTCATACTGAGCGGATCTTCCATAACGGGCGGCAATGCCGCCATCAATATCGGCACGAACGCTGCCGCAACGGCAGACATCAGCGCGAGCAACACGCAGATCGACGGGCGCATCCTCACGCAGCCGGGCAGTACGACGAATCTCTCCCTGACGGAGGACAGCCTGTGGAAGGTCACCGGTGACTCCATCGTCACCACACTGAACAACACCGACAGCACGATCAATCTGCACCCCGCCGCCGACGTGGCCCAGAACCCGACCAGCGCCGCGTCCTATCGGCGGCTTCAGGTCACCGGCAATTACTTCGGTTCGCAGGGCCATATAGGAATCAACACCTATCTCAATGCTGGCGGTGCCTTGGCTGCACAGCATACCGACCGCCTGCTGATCGCAGGAGACGCATCGGGTACCAGTTATATCCGGGTGACGCCGGTAGCGGGGAGCCCCGGGGGATTGACCACGCTCGACGGGTCGCTGAACGCACACGAAGGGATATCCATCGTGCAGGTAGCGGGAGAATCCACACAGCGGGCGTTCACGCTGGCCGGCGGCTATGCCGTCACGCACGACTCGCCCTATGCCTATCGCCTGTATGCCTACGGGCCGGGTTCCGTGCATGGTGCGGCGGACCCCAGCCAGTCACTGGTCGGCAATGGCGCCAGTTTCTGGGACTATCGGCTGCAAAGCTCATTCGTCACCCCCGACGGCCCTGTAGATCCCGATACGCCCTCCCCTGGAGACCCGGATGAAGAAGGCATCATCCCGCCCAACGCGCGCCCGGCCGTCGCACCGCAGGTTGCCGCGTATCTGACGGCACCGATTGCCCTGCAGTACGCAACGGTCACCGACCTGGATTCCCTGCATCGGCGGCTGGGCGAAGTCCGCGACGATCGGACGCTAAGCCGGGACACGGGCCCCGGCGAAATGTTCTTTCGTGCCTATGGCGGTGACTTCGACTACTCCACCGAGCGCAGCTTCAAACAGTTCGGCTATGACGCCAACGGCGACTACAGCGCCGTCCAGCTTGGCGGGAACCTCTTCAAGATGCGCGACGACATGGGGACCTGGCGTTTTGGCGCAGCGGGCTCGGTGGGTTGGCTGAACTTTTCGCCCGATGCGGTCGATGGCAAAAGCACGAGCAAGACAGACATCTATCGCCTCTCCGGTTACGCGACCTACCAGAGCCAGCAGGGATGGTATGTGGATTCCATCCTCTCTGCCGCCCACTATTCGGGCGACGTCAGGACACAAGCGCGTGGCAAGGTCCTGGACCTGCGCGGCGAAAGTTACGCAGCCTCGGTCGAAGCGGGCTATCCGTTCGCGCTGAGCGATGACTTCAACCTGGAACCCCAGGTACAAGTGATCGCGCAGCGCCTGCTCTTCGATCGCCGCGAGGACGCCGATGGCCTGGATGTGAACATCGGCTCGCAGAATCAAGTCACCGGTCGCTTCGGTGCCCGCGTGACTCGCCCGTTCAACGTCGACCTGGGAGGTGTGGTTACGGCATACGTGGGAGCGGATGTGATCCACGGGTTCGTCGATGGCGGTACGGTCGCGGTGGGGGATACCGATTTCCGTGCCGGGAAGTATGGAGACTCGCTGCGGCTCGCGGTGGGCGTCAACGGAACGATGAACGACAAGTTCTCAGTGTATGGCGAGGTGTCTCGCCAGGAAGACATTGGCAGCGCAGGCGTGGAATCCTGGGTATTCAACGGAGGACTGCGGTACCTGTACTAGAAACGCCCCGCCCTTGCGGTGACGCCAAGGAGCGGCCTGGCAGGTCAGGCATGCAGGAAGTGCCTGACCTTTTTGCCTGCGAGGCTGACAGCAGCGGAACCTCCCGATGCTCCCGGGCGCTACAATGGCGCCCGCGCCGATTCCCCGGATCGGGCACGCACGGAGCCAGCTTCAGATGTTCACCCTCGCCCACCTCGACACCTCCCCGCCCGAATCCCTGAAGAATCAGGTTCTACAGATGATGGTGGACTACTTCAGCGACGTCAGCCCGGTGCCGCTCACGCCCAGCAATCCGCTTTTCCAGTTGTACCAGTACGTGATCGGCTACGAGACACACCTGTATCTGCAAGCCATGAACGCAGCGTCGGAAGGCACTGCGAGGCTGATCCTGGCGCTGGACGATGAAGATCCCTCACAGGTGCTTGGGTTTGCGCTCTACCTGCCGAGCCTGGACGATACCGAAGCCGCCACGCTGGCCTATGTCGCCGTCAGGGACAGCCACCGCCGGCGAGGTATTGGTCGAGCCATGCTGCAACGTGTAGTCCGGCAGCGGCCCCATGTCGAGCTGGCCTGTGCGGCGGACAAAGTGCCGATCTTCGAGTCGATGGGGTTTCACGTACTGGCAGCACAAGGGCCGCACGTGCTGCTCAATACCCGAGACCATCGCTCGGACGGCATGGTGGCAGTGCAGGACCTGGCACCGATATACCAATCGAGGGAAGTGCGGCAGATCCATGCCTACCTGTTGCAACAACACGGCAAGAAGGCCATGAGCGAAGCCGAGAAAAAGCGTGATCGCCTGCTCGACCAGATGGCCTACCAGGCCCAGGTACTGGTCAAGGAGCGCTTCCCCACTCTGCACTGATGATCGAACCCAGCCAGGAAGCCTTGGCCGGGCAATCGCCCCGGATCAGACGTGAAAGAGAGCGCCGGGCGCAGCATGCTGATTCCGCTGGAACCCTTGTCGACCGGTGAACACCTTGCGGCCCGAGGCATTGCGACCGAGGCGGCGAAGCAGGCCCGGAGCCCCCGCCGCGAAGTCCCTGGCGTATTCATTCGATGGTTTGCATCGCCTGGAGGAGGAAGGCGTCGACGCCGGGCCGACGCCGTGCAGCCATTATCCGCAGCAGCAACCTCGCTGCCCTTGAGCCGGCGCCTTTGCGGCGGCGCTGAGGACGGAGCCGGGAGTGTAGCCTGCGCTGCGCACAGCCTCGAGCAGGTCGCTGGCCGCGGCCGAGGATTCGATATCGAGGCGACGCGCTGGCAGATCGACCTTCACCGTTGCGCCTGCATCCACCGCAGCGATTGCCTTGCGCAGAGTGGACTCGCAGTGGCCGCAGGTCATGTCTTTGACTTCGATGCTGATCATGTATTGAGACTCCGGTTGAGTAGTTGACGGAACCAGTCTCAACCTTGACATCATGGCAAGGTCAACACATTCAGCAAAAATATCTGGCGACCTCGACCTCGCGGGGTGACCGCGACGACAGCGGCGGAAACGATGTATGCCGGTGTGCCCACCCGATAGCCCTGTCTAACTGCCGGGCAGCACCCCATCCAGCCTCTCTGACGCTCCGCCGCCCAGTTGCCGCGGCGCCGCTACGTTGCGCTCCGGGAGCTTCTCGTCATAGCGCAGCAGGCGGCCGGCATTGGCCAGCACCAGCAGCGTGCTGAGGTTGTGCAACAGCGCCGCGACCATCGCACCAGCCGCCCCCAGCAGACCGAAGGCTGCCGCCACCACGATGGCGAGCGTCCAACCCAGGCCAATCAGCACGTTCACCTGCAGCGTGCGCCGGCACAGGCGGCTCAGGCGGATGCAGGTGCCCAGCCGGCGCAGGTCGCCATTGATCAGCACGATATCCGCCGCCGCCAGGGCGATATCCGCGCCGCCCGCGCCCATCGCCACGCCGACCACGCCAGCCTTGAGCGCCAGCGAATCGTTGATGCCGTCGCCGACCACCAGCGGGCGGAAGCCGACCTCAAGTTCCTGGTTCACTTGCCGCAACTTGTCCTCGGGCAGCGCCTGCGCCACGACGCTGGTGATGCCGACCTGCCCGGCGATGGTTTCAGCCACGCTGCGCCGGTCTCCGGTCAGCAGCAACTGACGGCGCAGGCCCAGTTCGCGCAATTGCTGCATTGCCTCGGCAGACTCTGCGCGCACGTTGTCCGCCAGCAGCAGCCAGGCGAGGAAGCGGCCATTCAGCGCCAGCCCGGCGATAGGCCCTTCGTGCAAGGGAATCGGTGGCATGGCAATGCCCAACTGCTGGAACAGCTCCGGACGCCCCAGCGCCGCCTCGCCCCCGCTCGTTCGAGCGACCACGCCGAAACCCTGGCGCTCATGGAGTTCGTTCAGCGGCAGTTGCCGCTCATGAGGCACCAGTGCCGCCAGTGCCCGGCTCACCGGGTGGCTGCTGGCCGCACCGAGGCTGGCGGCCAGTTGCATGACGTCGGCTTCCGACTCCGCCGCCGCTTCCACGATGACACTGTGCAGGCGCAGGTCGCCATAGGTCAGCGTTCCGGTCTTGTCGATCACCAGCGAGGAGAGGTCGGCCAGTTCTTCGAGGAAGGCAGAGCCGCGTATCAGGATGCCGTGGCGCGCCGCGACGGCAATACCGGCAACCGCCGTGGCCGGTGCCGACAGCACCAGCGCGCATGGGCACGCGGCCACCAGCACCGCAAGCATCGCCTGGGCATCGCTGGTGATGAACCAGGTCACGGCGGCGATCAGCAGGACCAGCAGCAGATAGCGGCCCGCATAGCGTTCGAGCAGGCGGGTGATGGGCGGCTTGGCCTGTTCCGCACGCTGCATGAGCGCGATCACCTTGCCCAGCGTGGAGTCGTCGCCAGTGCGTGTCACTTCTACACGGAGCAGGCCGTCGAGGTTGATCGCGCCACCATAGATATCGGCGCCCGCAGCCACCTCCACCGGCACCGCTTCACCCGTGATGGGCGCGGTATCCAGGCTGGCCTGCCCTTCGAGTACCCGGCCATCGGCCGGCACGCGGTCGCCTGCGCGGACCTCCACCTGGTCTCCCGCCTTCAGGCGGGCGTTGTCAACCTCGCGCACCTGCCCATCGGCCTCGATGAGGCGCGCCTGACTGCGCGTCAGGCGTCCCAGCGCCTCGATCGCCTCCTGCGAGCCGAGCACGCTGCGCTCTTCGAGCACGTGGCCGAAGATCATGATGATCGGCAGCAACGCCGCGGTGGCCAGGTCGCCGGTAGCCCAGGCACCCAGCATGGCCAGGCCGATGAGTTGGTCGGTGATGCCGTGAAGGCTCGGCTGGCGCAGGCTGTGCCAGGCCGAGCGGAGGACAGGAATGGCCACCAGCAGGGAAGCGACGCCCAGCAGCAATTGGGTAACGCCCTCCTGGGCAGGCGCCAGCCAACGCCAGATCAACCCCAGGACCAGCAGCCCCAGGGCAAGCATCGCCAGGCTCAACTGGCGCGCGGCACTCCGGCGCTCGTCGGCGGACAGCAGCCCGGAGGTGAGATGCGTGTGGGCATGATGGTGATGGCCATGCCCGTGGTGGTGAGCGCTCATACCGGGCGCCTCCTGCAAAGAGAGTTTGGCACTGGCGCCGGACGGAAGGACGGTTCGATCACGGCTTCGGCCCCGGTACGATCAAGCGCCCGGCGTCGTCGGGGTTCACCGCGCTCACCGAGCCGGCACGGGAAAGAATGGCCGGTACACGCTCGCGGTAGAGACGCAGCAACAGTTCCGGGCCCTGCTGCCGGGACAGGCCGACGATGCTCGCTGTGTCGGCGCGGGCGCGGGACAGCCGTTCGGTCGCCTCGGCCTGTGCTACCTGGACCGTGCGGTCGGCGGATTGAGTGGCCTGCTGGAGCTGCCGCGCCGCTTCATTGCGGGCCTTGGCGACGGCCTGCTCGGCCTGTTGGCTGGCCGTCAGCACGGCGTTGAAGGCGCTAACCGCCGACAGCGGCAGCGACGACTGCACATCGACCCGTACCACTTCGATGCCCAGGCCGGCGCCGGCCTCGCGCAATCGCGCCAGGCTGCCATTGATACCCTGCTGCAGGTCGCCGCGCAGCCGCTCGCGGCGCTCCGCCAGGCTGGCATCGCCACCGACCAGTTCGGGGCGCGCGACGAGGATGGCGTCCATGTCGCGGGACGCACAAACCTGCACCGCATTGCGCTCCACGAGGCGGTCCAGTGCCGGCTCCACATGCGGCCCCTGGAGTGCGAAGGCATAAGGATCGCTGACCTTGTAGAACACCTGGACGTCCAGTTGCACCGTCCCCGAATCACCAGTGAGCAAAAAACCCGAGCCGGCCGTGGCATCGTTGGCCAGCGATCCGTCGTAGTCGGACTTCTGCGCAAGCTCCGAACGCAGCAGCAGCTCCACCCGGCGCTCCGTTACCCGTCCCGCCGACGGCAGCATCACAACCTGCTCGAACGGTCGCGGCCAGGCCAGCAGCAGGCCGGCGTTCTGGATACGGTCCTGGGCTCCCAGCCGCAGCACTACCGCACGACTCTCCGGCCCCACCTCGCGAACGTTGCCGAACAGCCAGCCCAGAGCCGCCAGCAACGTCACCGCGTACAACGCGATGAAACCGATGCGTCCGGCTTGCAACCAGGGCCCGCCCGCAGTTTCGCGTGCCCTTCCCCGCTGAGCGCTACTCATGGTCGTGACCGGCGCCGGCGTGGGCAGGAAGCGCAGGTCCGTCGACCAGGACACGGAACGGCGCCGCATCGGTGCGCAACACCAGCCGCGTGTTCGGCGTGACAATGGTGCCGAGCGTATCGAGGGAGCGCAGCAGGTTGTAGAGCTCCGGCGCGCCGGCATAGGCCTTGCCGTAGATTTCCGCCGCCTGGACCTGCGACTGCGCCTGGATCTCGGCGGCCTTCACATTCGCGTCGGCTTCCATTATCCGCGCATCGCGTTCGGCGGCGGACTGGATCTCGGCGGCTTTGCGCTTGCCTTCGGCGGTGCGCTCGGTGGCGATGGTCTCGCGCTCGGCGCGCATGCGATCGACCGTAGCGTCGAGCGTCACCTTGGGCAGGGTCAGGCGCTCGATCCCCACCTGGACGACCCGCACCCCATAGGTGTCGATGAGTTGCCGTTCGATCTGCTCGCGCAGCCGTTGCTCGAAGGCGTCGATGCGCACGCGGCTCGCGTCCACGTTGACCAGGTCGGCAAGCTCGAAGCCACTGGCGGTGGTTTCCAGCGCCGAACCGACCAGCGTGCGGATCTGCCGAGCGGCCTCGTCCGGCTGATTCTGCACGGCGCGCATGAAACGCTGGATGCTTTCCGAATCCGGCGCCACCTGCCAGGCGATATAGGCCTGCACGATGATCCGCAGACCATCGCGGGTACCGACATCCTGCAAGCCGCTGGAGGTGGTCCGCAACCGCAGGTCCACCGGCACCGCCGCCTCGAACGGCAGCGGCCAGCGCCACGCCAGGCCCGGATCGGTCAGCACCCGCGCGGGATTGCCGAAGCGCGTGATGACGGTCGCCTCGCCGACGCGGACCTGGACGAAACACGCCGTCGCGGCCATCGCCAGCACCAGCAGCGCCGCCATGCCGATTCGTCGCCAGGCCGGCCCTGCGGGGCTGTCAGGCCCGTCGTGGGAATGCCCCTGGTGGGAATGATCGTGGGAGTGCTGGTGAGCATGGCCATGGGCGCAATCGTGGGCATGCGTGGAGTTCGAGCTCAATTGGTGCGCTCCTGGGTGCGGCTGGATACGGGGTCGGCCGGAACCGCGTAACCGCGCAGGTCGAGGGTCGGAGCCTGGTCGGCGGCCAGGCGGTGGTCGATGATCAGGCTGTTCGCGCCTGCCAGCCCCTGGGACAGGCGCCCCAGGTACTGTTCAAGAATGAAGGCCTGGCCGGCGCGCTGCCAGGCAGTGCGCTCCGCGCCAAAACGGAGCTCGGCGGTGCGCGCCTGGGCGGTAGTTTCGTGGGCGGTGGCGGTGGCCTTGTCGGTCAGTGCGGTGGCGTTGAGTTGCGCAAGGTTGGCCCGCTGGGCGGCCAGCCCGCGGTCGCGCGCGATCAGCGCCTGAGCCGTGATCTGCGCGGCCTGTACGGCATGGTAGGCATTGGCAGCGCCGGCAGGCGGGTGGATCGCCTCAACCGAGGTCGCCAGCAGTTCCACACCGCTGCCCAGTCGGTCGAGGTCGGCCTGCACGGCCTGGCCGATATCCCGCCCGAGCGCCTCGCGCTCGGCCCCCAGCACACCGTCCAGAGAGCGGCCCGCGAAGTCGTGGACCAGCACGCGATTGGCAATGCTGCGCAGCAATTGGGCGACGTCGGTGCTGTGGTAGGTCGCCGCCAGCGCCGCCTCGTCACTCATGCCGATGCGGTAGATGAAGCGCACGTCCATGTTGACGATCTGGAAGCCCTGGCGAGCGCCATCGACGCCGGCGATGACCTGCGAATTCTCGCTCAGGTGCCTGGCATCCCACAGCCGGTTGGCCGTGACCGGTGCCGCGCCCTCGGCGCCGGCCAGCGGTTCCGACGCGGCATCGGCGCCGGATGTCGCCAACTCATGGATAACGCCGTTGTCCACGCTCAGCACCTTGCCGAAGGGCCACGGCAGGCCGACATGAAGTCCCGGCGGATAGACTGCCACGGGCTTGCCGAAACGCTCGTATACGCCCCGCGCGTTCATCGGCACTTCCGCAATGCCGGTCAGCAGCCAGCCGACCACCGCCACCAGCGCCGCCACCGGCAGGAATGCCCGGCGCATGAAGTCGAACGCCCAGACCTGGCGCAGGTCGATGCCCAAACGCTGATGCAGCTCGCCCTGCAGCACCGCCAGCGGGCGCGGTGGCCATTGCAGCAGCCCGGCGACCAGGCTGCGCGCCACCAGTACTGGCTCCTCGCGCGGGCGCCGGGGGCTGAACACCGACAGTACCGCACGCACCATCAACTCCAGTGCAGCCAGGGCGGGCAATGCCCCGACCAGTACCGCCAGCCGGCCTGGCCATGCGCGCACGCCATCAATGAACACCAGGCTGGCGACGCTCGCCACCTGCACGATGATGACCAACCGCAACATGGCGGCCAGCGCCTCGGCCTCGGGCCAGGCGGTATCGCTTTCGGCGGCCAGATGGCGCTCGACCACCACCAGGCAGAACGCAGAGACCACCAGGATGCCCACCGCGACCCAGGTGACCTGGCCCGAGGCGAGCGGCACCGGCAGATCGAAACGCCAGATGCTCCTGACCAGCAACAGCGCCACGCCCGCCAGCCCGATCAGCCACAGCGCATCGCCACCGACTCGCTCGACCTGCCGCCGGCAGGCACTGACCATGCGTTCGAGCCAGCGCTCGTAGCCGGCCAGCACTTCGGGCTCGCCCTGCTCGGCAGGCGCACCGCGCCAGAACGCCAATGGCGCCGGTGTATGGCCGATGGCGGCGACACGCCAGCCAACCACCCGCCACGCCGACTGCGCCGTTGCGGCCAGCAGGAAGAGTGCCGCCGCGTTGACCGCCAGCAGCGCGGTCCAGTGAGAGTCGGGCGAGAACAGGCCGACGATGTAGCCCAGCAGCCAGAACAGTAGCGCGGTCACCGCCGGCAGGCAGGTCAGCAGCACCAAGCGGCGCGCCAGAACCACCGATCGCTGGAAACGGGGAAGCCCATCGAGCCCCCCTGCCTCGGTGTCCAGATCGACTCTCATGAAGACTCCAGGAATGCCAGGCGTAACTGGCGGCAAGCGGAACAGGTCAATACCGGCCTGTCCCGGTGGGCGGCCGCAAGAAAATAAAGCAATGTTATAACCAAAAAGGTGAAGAAATTGTTCATGGATATTCCGATCCGATGATCAATCCCCGCTCTTGCGCGACATCATGGATGCCCGGCCCCCCCGCACTGCAACCTGCGCTCCATCGCGCGGGCCGATCGATGCAGTATCAGACCCGAAGGTTCGCCAGATGCGTTCATCGGTTAGCCATCCTGTTCCCAATGCTTCTCTTCTCGCGACAGGCCGCGTTCGGGAAATGCGCAGATACTGCCAGGAGCTGGCTGAACGGCGGCTGACATCCATTCCCAGCGCATCCAAAGGGTTGGGGCTTCTTGCGAGCCGCCAGGTGTCATGAAATGCGCATCGGCTTCGCCGGGAAAGTTGCACATCGCCCATCGCTATCTAGTCTGTCCTTCAAGGCCCTTCCCAACCGGGATGGATCGCCGCCTCCAGTTCGCATTCGGAGCGAGGCCCGTCGAAGCATCGTCGTGTCCGATAGCAGAACTGCGGGGGAAATAAATGAAGGCAAACATGCGTGCCAGCGCTCTGGGGCTGGTCTGCGGGCTGTTCGCCGGGAACTCGTTCGCTGGCGGCATCATGATCTACGAAGCGGGACAGGAAGGCGCCGCCCTGGCCAACGCTGGCGCGGCCGCACTGGCCAGCGACCCCAGTGTGCTGATGAACAACCCCGCCGGCATCGCCGGACTGGCCGGCACGCAGATCAGCGCCAACGCCCAGCTGATCCTCGGCGACCTGCACTTCTCCCGCGACAGCAACAACCAGTTCGACGGCAACGAAGGCGGCAATGCACTGCAATGGCTGCCCGGCGCGAGCCTGTTCATCAGCCATCAGGTCGATGACCGCTCCGCCATCGGCTTCGGCATGTACGGCAACTTCGGCCTGGCATTGAACTACGACGACGACTGGGCCGGCCGCTACTTCAACCAGGAAGCCGCAATCATCGGCGTGTCGTTCCAGCCCACCATCGCGCACAAGTTCACCGACCAGCTCTCCGTTGGTATCGGCCCGCGCATCATGTATGGCTACTACCGCACCGAAATGGCCATCAACAACAACCTGCTGGGGCTGGCGGACCGCCCCGACGGCCAGCTCGAGTACAAGGACACCGACGTCGGCACCGGGGTAAACCTCGGCCTGCTGTACGAGTTCAGCGGGCGCACCCAGGTCGGTCTCGCGTACACCAGCAAGGTCAAACTGGAATTCAAGGACAGCCCCGACGTGCGCGACGTCAGCAACCCGGTCATCAACGCCGCGCTGCGCCGCCTGGACGTCAACTCGCTGGAGCTGGATGTGAATGTCCCGCAGACAGTGCTGCTGAGCGTGGCGCACCAGCTCGATCCGCAGTGGAAGCTGCTGGGCAGCCTGGGCTGGCAGGACTGGAGCGAGTTCGGCAACATCGGTGTGGACGTGGATGCCGATGCCAGTGGCGTGTCCCGCACCGTCGACCGCCAATACAAGGACACCTGGCACGCCTCCCTCGGTACGCAATACCAGGCCAACCCCCGCCTGCGCTGGAGCATGGGCCTGGGCTACGACAGCTCGGCGGTGGATGACAAGGACCGCACGGTCGACAACCCGATGGGCGAGACCTGGCGCCTGGCCACCGGCATCAACTACCAGGTGGAAGAAGGGCTCGATCTGCACCTGGCCTACACCCTGGTGTGGATGGGCGACATGGACGTCGAACAGACCAAGTCGCGCTCCGGCACGACGCTTTCCGGCACCTACAAAGATGCTGCCCTGCACATCATCGGCGGTGGCGCCACCTGGCGCTTCTGAGCCGGCAGCCCCAGCACGACAACAGGATAGGCAGCGTCGGCCACAACGAGCTCCACACCCTGCCCCGCGCGAGCTCCAGCGGCGCCTGGCCAACGATGGCATCGACTCGCCGACGAAATACGCCGGCGCCGGGCGGGACACTCCAGCCTGCCTGTCGGCCAGATCGCCAACGAACCGGGCTATCGGCGTGCCACCTCATTCTGCCGTGCGCGCCAGCGCGGGTTCGGCCTGCCGCCGCTGAAGCAGCGCCGTCTGCCGAAGTCCTGAACGCCGCGTCGAAAGCCGCCCTCAGTCCCAGCTAAGTTTCGCCTCGTAGCCTCCGTCATCGCGCCAACGCGGGCGCAGGAGACCATCGAGGAACGACCCGATGACGGACATAACGCTCACTTCGCAGCGCATCCCGAAATCCCCTTATCCATCCATCGAGCGCGCGCTGCCGGCGCTGGCCTACCCGGCACTGCTGCTGGTCTTCGCCCTGTTCTTCCTGGCGCCGTTGGGCTTCCACGGGCTCTGGATACCGGACGAGACTCGCTACGCCCAGGCAGCCCAGGAAATGCTGCACGGCGGCAACTGGGTGGCGCCCCACTTCATGGGGCTGCGCTACTTCGAGAAGCCCGCCGGCGGCTACTGGCTGATCGCGCTCGGCCAGGCGCTGCTGGGCGACAACCTGTTCGGCGCACGCATCGCCTCGGCGCTGACCAGCGCGGCCACCGCGGCACTGATTTTCCTGCTCGCCCGCAAACTGTGGAACGACACCTGGAAGACCTGGACTGCCGGCCTGCTGTACATGAGCTTCGGGCTCGCCGCGGGACAGGCCGGCTACGCCAACATCGACCCGCAGCTGACACTGTGGATCACCCTCGGCCTGGTCGCCTGCTGGTACGCGCTGGAAGGCGTCAACGCGCGCGAACGCTGGTCGGGCTGGGGCCTGCTGGGCGTGGCATGCGCGATGGGTTTCATGACCAAGGGGTTTCTTGCGTGGCTGCTGCCGGTCATCGTGGTGGCACCCTACGCGCTGCTGCACAAGCGCTGGCGCGAGGTACTCAAGGGCGGGCCGCTGGCGATACTGCTGGCCATACTATTGAGCCTGCCGTGGGCCATCGCGGTCAGTCGGCGCGAAGCGGACTTCTGGCAATTCTTCTTCTGGAACGAGCATATCCGCCGTTTCGCCGGCAGCAACGCACAGCACGCCGCGCCGATCTGGTTCTTCATACCCCTGCTGTTCGCCGGCGCCCTGCCGTGGGCGCTGCTGGTGGTGCCCAGCCTCCGGCGCAGCTGGCGCGAACGCAGCGAGCGGCGTAGCGCCTATCTCGCCCTCTGGTTCGCCATGCCTTTCCTGTTCTTCAGCCTGAGCAAGGGCAAGCTGCCGACCTATATCCTGCCGTGCTTCGTACCGTTGGCCCTGCTGATGGCGAACACCCTGGTGGACAAACTGCGCCAGCGCGACCTGCTGGCACTGCGCGGCAACGGACTGCTCAACCTGATGCTGGGAAGCTTTGCGCTGCTCGGCCTGGGCGTCGTCCAGGCGGTGCACCCGGTCTACCTTCATCAGCCCCTGCAAATTGCCCTGGCAGTGCTGGTGTGCCTGACATGGGTACTGTGCGGCCTTGCGCAGTGGCTACGTCCGTCGCGCTACTGGCTCGCCCCCGCTCTCGGGCTATGGGTGCTGATCGCGCTGCTGCCCGCCGCGATGCCCTCCTCGGTGGTCGACAACAAGATGCCCGACCAATTCATCGCTCGCCACCTGGACGCGCTGAAAGCGTCGAGGAGCCTGCTGAGCAACGAGCTTGGCGCCGCATCGGCACTGGCCTGGCGATTGAACCGCAGCGACGTGACGCTGCTCGACGTGACGGGCGAGCTGCAGTACGGCCTCGCTTATCCCGACGCCAGCGACCGCCGGATCACCACTCAGGAGGTGCAGGCCTGGCTGGCCCGGCACATTGCGAACGGCCCGGTAGGTATCGTGCTGAGCCTTTCCGGCAAGGAGGGCGGCACGCCACCCTCGTGGATTCCGCCGGGCTCGCAGGTATTCCGTGAAAACAACCTGCTCATCGTAATCAGCCGGACAGCGCCGGCGCCATGACCCGGCGCGCACGCAGACGGCGCCCATCACCGGCCGCCCAGCCCCATGAGTTCCTGCAGGCGTTGAAGAGCCAGGTCGTAGTCGAACGACTCGATCGCCAGTGCCACCCCAGCCAGTTGCGCAGCCTCGGGCCTGCCCCGGTAGATCCCGCCGAGCCTGGCGATGGCATCCTCGGCAGCGGTATCGCTGCGCAGCAACAGCCCAGCGAGCTCACGCAGCAAGGTGGGCCCATCACCTGGCTCGCAGGGAGGCTCCGCCGCGGGCTCCCCGGGGGGCATGAGGTGGAGCGCCAATCCGGCCAGCACCAGGTCGAGCTCCACCTGCAGCGCGGCCAGCAATGGCGCCACCACCTGCGCCGGCAAGTGCTGTCGGCACGCATCCTCCAGCGCCTCCGCCGCCCTGGCCACGGCCAGGGCGCCGATGTTCGCCGCCGCCCCGCGCAGGGAGTGAGCCGAGCGACGTTTCGCGGACGGGTCGACTTCATCGTCCAGCGCCTCGAACTGGGCGGCGAAATCCTGGTAGTTCCCGTGGAAGCGGCGCAGCAGCCGCTCGTACAGGGCGGCCTTGCCCGCGCAGGTAGCAAGCCCCGCACGTGTATCGATCCCCGGCAGCGGCGCACCGGCGGCGTCGGGACCAGGCACTGGCAGTGCGCCTACCACTGTTCGGCGATGCGGCACGACCCAGCGCGAAAGCGTGCGGAACATGACACCCGGGTCGATCGGCTTGGCAATGTGGTCATTCATTCCCGAGGCCAACGCCAGCTCGCGGTCGCCGGTCATGTTGTTGGCAGTCATGGCGATGATCGGCAACTGGCTAAGCTCGGGCATCTGCCGCAGCGCGCGAGTCGCCGCATAACCATCGAGAACCGGCATCTGGCAGTCCATCAGCACGCAGTCGAAATCCCTGTCCACCGTCAGCCGGTCGATCGCTTCCTGGCCGTTGCAGGCAAGAACGACCTCGACGCCCGCCTCGCCGAGCAGCTCCAGGGCCAGCTCCTGGTTCAGCTCGTTGTCTTCCACCAGCAACATCCGGCTGCCGCTCACCCCGGCCAGCGCATCGGCCTTGGCGGTCTCGCGCTCGCGGCTGCGCGGATCGAGCAGCGCCTGCCGGCCCAGCGCAAGGTTGATCGCTTCGAGCAGCGTGGATGGCGTGACTGGCTTGGTCAGCACCATGCCCAGATCCACGCCACGCTCCCGAGCCTCGGCCAACGCTTCTTCGCGACCAAAGGCGGTCACCATGATCACCGCAGGAACGCTTGCCGCGTCCGCCGCCCGCAGCCGCTCGACGACTTCGATGCCATCCATGCCCGGCATCTGCCAGTCGACCAGCATCAATTGATACGGAAGGCCGCGTTCGTCAGCCTCCGCTATCCACTCCAGCGCCTCCACTCCGCCCCGCGCGAGATCCACCTCCAGGCCGTAGCTCACCGCCATCGACGAGAGGATTTCCCGCGCCGAGGCGTTGTCATCGACCACCAGCGCGCGCACGCCAAGCAATTCATCCGCCCGCCGGGTCCGGCGCGGCACAGGCCCCGGCTGAAGGCCGAAGCGGGCGAGAAAGTGGAACACCGAGCCACGCCCGGGCTCGCTGTCCACCCAGATCCTGCCGTTCATCAGCTCCACCAGGTTCTTCGATATCGACAGGCCCAGACCGGTACCACCGAAGCGCCGCGAGGTCGACGAGTCGGCCTGGATGAAAGACTGGAACATGCGTCCGCATTGTTCGGCAGTCATGCCGATCCCGGTGTCGCGCACCCAGAAGTGCAGATCCGTGCTGTCCGAAGCGAGCGCCGCCACCTCGATGCCGAGAACTATCTCGCCGCGCTCGGTGAACTTCACCGCGTTGTTACCCAGGTTGAGCAGCACCTGGCCGAGGCGCAACGGATCACCGATCAGCGCGGTCGGCAGGTCGGCGCTCAGCTGGAACAACAGTTCCAGCGACTTCTCTTCCGCGCGGAAGCCGATCAGGCTGGCGAACTGGTCGAGCACATCCTCCAGGCGGAAGTCGATGCGCTCCACCGTCATCATCCCCGCCTCGATCTTCGAGAAGTCGAGAATGTCGTTGATGATCCCCAGCAGCCCTTCGGCGGAACGATGCACCTTGTGAATGTAGTTGCGCTGGCGGGGATCGAGATCGCTTTTCAAGGCCAGGCTGCTCATGCCGATGATGACATTCATCGGCGTGCGGATTTCATGGCTCATGTTGGCCAGGAACTCGCTCTTGGCCCGCGTCGCCTCTTCGGCCAGGTCCCTGGCGCGACGCATCTCGCGCTCGACGAGGTTGCGCTCGGTGATGTCGTAGAACCAACCCAGTACGGCGAACTCGCCGTGGTGCTGGATAGGCAGGCAGGTTGCCTGGATTTCCCGCTCGTTGCCGTTGCGGTCAAACATCCGACATTCACGCTCCAGGTACTGCTCACCGGCGCGCATATGGTCCCAGATGGCCTGCTGATCGGCGGGATCGACGTACAGCGCGACAGTTTCCCCGCCAACGTTCAGCCCGAAGGTCTCGACGAACTTCGGGTTGGCGAGGTGAATCTCCCCATGCGTCGCGATGGCCACGCTCACCGGACTGCAATCGAGGATGTATTGCAGGCGGCGCTCGCTGTCCTGCAGCGCCGCCTCCATTACCCGGCGTTCGCTGATGTCACGCACCGAGGCACACACGCACGGCCCGTGCCCGAGCAGATCCGGCAACGGCGCCAGGGCGATTTCCACGGAGAACTGGCTGCCATCCCTGCGCAATCCGAGCAGGTCGGAGCCGCCCCGGCCCATCTGGCGGCTGCTGTGTTCGGCGAAGAACCCGCCGCGCAGACGCCCGTGGCTCGCCCGATGGGCTTCCGGCACCAGTTCATCCACCGAGCGCCCGAGCAGCTCGTCATGGGAGTAGCCGAATAGCACCTCCAGCCTGGGATTGGCCAGGATGATGCAGCCTTCCTGGTCTACCACCAGCATGCCGTCGGGCGCCGATTCGAGGATGCCCTGGTACCAGGCCTTGGTCGCCTGGATTTCCAACTGCCGCGACTCCAGTTCGCGAGTCTGCGCCTGCAGGTCGGCGGCCTGACGCTCCATCAGTTCCGCCTGGGCAAGGGTTTCCGCGAGAAGCTGCCCGGTGTGCGATGTCCGTTCGAGAATTTCCAGGTTCATCGCCAGCAGGGGCACGAACTCATCCAGCAATGAACGCTGGCTGGCGCCCGGTGCCTCGGTGACTTCCAGCGCGAGCACGCCCACCAGGCGCTCGCCGTGTATCAGCGGCAGCAGTTCGCTGAATGCCGCCCACGCGCCTTCGTGCGACTCCGGCGGTGGCGGCAGCTTCAGGTTGATGGGCTGACGCTGTTTCGCGCATTGGCCGACCAGACCCTCTCCCGGCGCCAGGCGACGCGGCACACTGGCCGACGCGGCATAGCTGCCCAGCAGCAGGAGGTCGCTTTCGCCCTCCGCCTGCACGTGGATCGTCGCGCTGAAGAGTGGCAGCGAATGGGCGAGGACAGCCAGGATCCGGTCGCCCAACTCTCTGGAACCCGCCACCGATTGCATCTCGCTGCTCAGCGCCGCCACCTGGGTCTTGACCCAGCGCTGGCTGGCCATCTGCCGTGCCTCGGACTGCAATTCGGTGATGGCCCGCGCCATATCTCCGATTTCGTTGGGGTAGTCCTGGAACGGCACCCGTATGTCCAGTTCGCCCTTGCTCAGTGCATCAACCGAGTTGCGCAGCGAATCGGCTGGCCGGCGAATCGACAGGCTGATCAGGATGCCGAACAACAGGCCACCGCCGACCCCCAGGGCCATCAGCCAGAAGGTCAGCTCGACACTGCGGCGAAAACGCTCCGAAGCCAGCTTGACCTCCAGGTCGGCGCCGGCGCGCTTGATCTGCGCCACCTCGGCCAGCGCTTGGTTGGCCACCTCGCCGGGGCGTTGCAGCGCCGCCGACGACAGCAGCGAGATCGCCGCAAGGTCCGAGGAACGCCCCATACCGGAAGCCTGGCCATCGAGTTCCAGCACACGTTCGATCTGCGCCTGGTACTCCTCATAGGCCGACTCGAAACGAACCATCCCGTCCTGCGCCCGCGAACGATAGATGAGCGGCCGCGCCTGCTCGATTTCCTGGCGCAGGGTCACCTGTCCTTCTTTGAGTTCCTGCAACGCCAGTTCCCGACCGCCCGGATCCGACGCCAGCACCGCCTGGCGGACGCTACGGCCCAACCCGGCCAACGCGACCCGTGCCGCCTCGATATGCGAGAGGCCGAGCATTTCCTTCTCATAGATCTGGTTGATCTGTTCGTTCTGCTTCTGCTGCACGCTCAGGCTGTACAGGCCGATGACCAGCGCCAGCAGCAGCGTGCCACCGAAGCCCAGCAACAGTCGGGTACGCAGCGGCAGGCGCTGGAGAAATCCGAGCGGACTCATCGAACCTACCCCCTTACCGGACCTGCGCTCGAGCGCTCAAGGCTTTCCCTGGGGCCGGCTGTCGCGGAAACGCTCGGCGATACCCTGGAACTCTCCGTGCAGGGCCACGAAAGCATCCACCACGTCGGGATCGAAGTGCCGGCCACGCTGCATCTCGATGAGCTGCATCGCTTCGGCATGGGGCATGCCGGTCTTGTAGATGCGCTGGCTGATCAGTGCGTCGTAGACATCCGCCAGCGCCATGAGCCGCGCCGCCACGGGAATCGCATCGCCCGCCAGGCCCTGGGGGTAGCCGCTGCCATCCCATTTCTCGTGGTGGCTGTAGGCGATCTGCTTGGCCAGGCGGAGGAACGGCACGTCCATGCCCAAGCGTTCCTCGGCCTTTTCCAGGGCCTCCAGCCCGAGCGTGGTATGGTTTTTCATCACCTCGAACTCATCGCTGGTCAACCGCCCCGGCTTGAGCAGGATGTAGTCCGGAATCCCGACCTTGCCGATGTCATGCAGGGGGGCGGACTTGAAGAGCAGCCGCACGGTCTCGTCGTCCAGCTCGGCGGCAAAGCGTGGATGCGCCTGCAGGTGCCTGGCCAGGGCGACCACGTAGTGCTGGGTGCGCCGGATATGGTTGCCGGTCTCGTTGTCGCGGGTCTCCGCCAGCGAGGCCATCGCCAGGATGGTGACATCCTGGATGGCTGCCAGCTCCCGGGTGCGCCGCTGCACTTCCTGCTCCAGGAAGTGATTCTGGTCGCGCAGGAAATCAGCCGCGGCCTTGACCCGCAACTGGTTGTCCACCCGCATCAGCACGACGGGAGGGTTGATCGGCTTGGTGATGTAGTCCACCGCCCCCAGGTCGAGGCCCCGGATTTCATCCTCGACCGAACCCTGGGTGGTGACGAAGATCACCGGAATATCACGCGTCCGTGGCTGCTCGCGCAGCCGCCGGCATACCTCGAAGCCGCTCATGCCAGGCATCATCACATCCAGCAGGATGAGGTCCGGCGGATCGTCGGACGTGGCGATCTGCAACGCCTTCTCGCCGGTCCTGGCTGCCTTGACGCGATACAGCAGCTTGAGCAGCTCAGTGAGCAGTGTGAGGTTTTCCGGGGTGTCGTCGACGATCAGGATCGTCGGCCGGACAACGGGACCAGGCTCATTCATTGACCATCCTCCGCCGAAGTGAACGCGCCTACAGCTCATCCCGCTTGCACGCGGAAATGAGTATAGCCAGCGCCACACGGGGCGCACGCGCACGGTGCGCGGCAGCATTGCGCCGCTCACCGTCGCGGGTACGGTCTACCTCCAGCCCGGATCGGAACCTCGATCAGGGTGAAGGAAGATCACTGGGTCGCCGTCGGCTTCCAGTCCAGCAGATGGCGGGTAAAGCCATAGCTCGCCGACTGGTAGTAGCTCACCGCACGGTCCACCAGCGGGTCGCTCAGGCTGGCGGCCACTTCCTCGCTCGCCCCAAGGGCCTGGTTATGCCGGCGCAGGACGGCACGCGGGCTCAGGATGGCGAGGTCCTTGCCATCGAACAGGCCCAGGTGCTGGTAGTTGCCAATGACCACGCGCGGCTCAAGCGAGCTGGGCGTCATCAGGCTGCGGCCGAAGAAGGTCGATTCGTAGCTCAGGTTCAGCATCGACAGCAGCGTGGGCGCGAGATCGATCTGGCTGGCCAGCTCCCCACGCTCGCCAGCGGGCAACAGCTTGGGCGCGTAGATGAACAGCGGGATCTGGTAGTTCGCCACTGGCAGGTCTTCCTTGCCCGCACTGCCGGCCGTGTGGTCGGCCACGAACACGAAGATGGTGTTGTCGAACCAGGGTTTGCCCTTCACGTCCTGCAGGAACTTGCCGATGGCATAGTCGGTGTACTTGACCGCACCGTCACGGCCATTGCCAGAGGGGATGTCGATGCGCCCTTCCGGGTAGGTGTATGGACGATGGTTCGAGGTGGTCATCAATTGCAGGAGGAAAGGCTTGTTCCTGGCGAAGTTCTCGTCCGCCAGCCTGATCGCCTGTGCATACAGGTCCTCGTCGCTCATTCCCCACGCATTCTTGAAGTGGATGTCGGCCTCGTTCACGCTCGACTGGTCCACGATCCGGTAACCGTTGCCGCCGAAGAAGGCATTCATGTTGTCGAAGTAGCCACGGCCGCCATACACGAACACAGCGTCGTAACCGACTGCCTGCAACTGCTGGCCCAGGCTCGCGAAGCCGCTTTCCCGGCCTATGCGCTTGACGATGGAGCGTCCCGGTGTCGGCGGAATCGACAGCGTGATGGCTTCCAGGCCGCGGTCGGTACGGGTACCGGTGGCGTAGAAGTTGTTGAAATAGAGGCTGTTGCGCCGCAGCTCGTCCATGTTCGGGGTGAGATTCCGACCATCGCCATTGCTGCCCAGGTACTTGGCACTGAGGCTCTCGATGGTGACCAGGACGATGTTGTGCTTCTTCGGCGTCCCCGGATTTTCGATGCGCCGGCGAATATCCAGGTGGTCGCTGCCAATGAAGCGCGCGTTCGGCTCCGCGAGTTCCGCGCGCATGCGCCGGGCCACCTCCTCGGCCGGCAACGTGGCATAGAACTGCGGGTAGTCCAGCTCATTGTTGCGGAACGCGGCGAAGAACTGGTACGGGCCGTTGCTCGACAACTCGCGGGCATAGGTATTGCCGCCCTCGGAGCGCGGGCGATCCTGGTCGACCAGGAACAGCGCGGCCAGCGCCAGCGCCAGCAGGCCGGCACATCCCGCCAGGCTCCTGCCCAGGTTCGGCACCGGGGATGTGGCGATACCACGCACGACCCTGGACATCCCGAAGGTGACCGCCAGCGAAATCAGGGCCAGGGCGCCCAGGAGCGTCCCGACGGGATAGGACTCCAGAATGTTGTTCAGCACCTCATCGGAATAGACCAGATAGTCCACCGCGATGAAGTTGAACCGAACGCCGAACTCATCCCAGAACAGCCACTCGGCCACTGCCGTGAAGAGCATCAGGTAAACGCTGGCGAACAGGACGAGGGACAGCAGCCAGCGCCAGGATGCTGCGCGCCAGACTCGCGCCGGCATCAGCAGCAGCGCCACGCCAAGCGGCAGCAGGGCATAGACCAGGAAGCTCAGGTCGTAGAGCAAGCCTATGGCGAACACCGCCAACTGGCCTGCGCCTAGATCCTGCAGGTGACCAGCCATGAGGACAGCGCGGGTCAGGAAGAAAACGATCAGCCACAGCAAGGCGATCAGTGCGAGGAAACGCACCGGAGCCGAACGCAGAAGTTGCATGGAAACACCCTTGTTGTTATGCGCGAACCTGGGCGGCAATCGCGCTGTAAAGTGCCGAATCCGGCTACCGGCGCGACTCTATAAAGTGAAAGGAAAAGAAATTGTCAAAGCGCGGCGAGTGATTATTTCAAGTTGTGTAATAGCGCCCGAAGCCAGCGGCTCGCCGGAGCCATCGGTGCAGCGTTGGGCCGTTACGGTTCAGCGGCGGGGTTTCCCACAGCGCCACCACGTCTTTTTCACATGTCTTTGACGGCGGCTTGATCGGACGACTCGATAATGAGGGCAACCATCGAGTCGCGGCCCATGAACGAACCCCAACGCCTATCAGCCTCTGCTGAACACCACGAGAACGGCGGCGTTGCCAGCGGAACGCTCAGCGCCTTTCTGCGCACGCGCATCGCCGACTGGAGGAAGAAACGCCTGCTGCGGCTCGCCCTGCGCATGGCCGAAGAGCCGATCCTCATGCTCGAAGTCTCGCAATCACCCGGCAGCTTCTGGCCGGTGCTGATGGAGCACAACAACCGGATCATCGTCGCCACCTCCCCGGCAACCGACTCCCTGCTCGCGGCGCACCGGAAGCTGCCAAGCGGGATGAATCAACGCATCAAGACCCTGCCCGGCCCCGTGGATTACGCCGAACTGCGCGCAGGGTCGGTCGACTGCATACTCATATCCGAAGTCCCGTCCTCGTCGTGCAACGCGGCGAACATCCGCCTGCTGGGCCAGCTCAGCCGGGTCACGCGGGACACGGTGATTCTCTTCGCCCGCGTCGGCAGCCGCTCGTCCCTCTCCGGCGCGATACCGCCATGCACCTGCAGTGCCGATCAGCACGCCCTGATGCCCGACTCCACCAGCGCCAAGGCCCTGGAACAGGAGTTCCAGCGCGTCGGTTTCTCGCAGATCAAGCACTACAACTTCACCCCCGGGGTGGCTGGCGTCCGCGTCTACATCCTCCGCAAATGAGTCCTCCCCAGCCCTGCTGCGCGGGCCTGCCGGCCAATGCCAGCAGCGCAATGCGCCTCGGCATCAAATGAGAATGACAATTTCTTAACGACTCCGGAGCGATCATCGCCGCCACTCGCAAGCGACGTCCCCACGGATATCGCCTTTGAAAGAACCTGATGGAGTGGCGATTGATGAAAATACGCGGTGCCTCGTTGGTCATTCTGGTAGCTGTCGCAAGCATGGCGTTGATGGGCGCGAGGGGCTCGATGGCCGCCTCGGATGCCGACGGAATCGTCGTCTACAACGCACAACATGAATCGCTGACCAAGGCATGGGCCCAAGGGTTCACCAGTGAGACCGGCATCAAGGTGACCCTGCGCAATGGCGACGACAGCGAACTGGGCAACCAGCTCGTGCAGGAAGGCAAGGCATCCCCGGCCGATGTATTCCTCACCGAGAACTCGCCCGCGATGGTCCTCGTCGATCACGCCGGCCTGCTCGCCCCTGTCGCGCCCTCGACCCTGTCACAGGTCGGCGTCCCATATCGCCCGGCGCATGGGCAATGGGTCGGCATCGCCGCCCGCTCCACGGTCTTCGTCTACAACAGGAACATGGTCAAGGAAGCGGACCTGCCCAAGTCGCTCCTCGACCTGGCTGCACCGCAGTGGATCGGCCGTTGGGCCGCTTCTCCGGCCGGTGCGGATTTCCAGGCCATCGTCGGCGCACTGCTGGAGCAGAAAGGCGAAGCCGCTACCCTCGACTGGCTGGAATCGATGAAGTCCGGCGCGAAAATCTATCGCGGCAACAACGCGGTCCTCAAGGCAGTCAACGCCGGGCAGATCGATGGCGGCGTGATCTATCACTACTACTACTTCGGCGACCAGGCCAAGACCGGCGAAAACAGCAACAACTCAGCGCTGCACTACTTCGGGCACAAGGATCCCGGCGCCTTCACCAGCCTCTCCGGCGGTGGTGTGCTGGCGTCCAGCAAGCACCCGAAAGAGGCCCAGGCGTTCCTGCAATGGATCACCGGCCCGCACGGACAAGCTGTCCTCAGGGATGGCACCTCGTTCGAATACGCAGTGGGCGAAGGCGTGGCGTCCAACCCGAAGCTCGTCCCGCTGGACCGCCTCGACGCGCCCGCAGTCGACGTTTCCAAACTTGACAGCCAGAAAGTCGTGGAACTGATGACCCAGGCAGGTCTGCTGTAAGTGACGGCGCAACAGTTCGGCCCCCAGGCGCACACCTCCCGGAGGGCCAACCCCGCGTTCGCCCGAGGCCGCGCGGCCAGGGCTGGCGGCCAGCGCTGGATGCTGGCGGCGGCGATCCTGGTGGCAGTATTTGCCATGCTTCCGCTCGCCTTCGTCGCGATGGCCGCCATCCAGGCAGGATTTCCGCTCATCGCCAAGCTGGTGTTCCGGCCACGGGTAGCGGAGTTGCTGTACAACACCCTGCTGCTGATCGCACTGACCGTCCCTCTATGCGTGCTGCACGGCGTGACAATGGCCTGGCTGACCGAGCGCAGCGATCTTCCCGGCAGGCGCTGGTGGTCGCTTCTGGTCGTCGCGCCGCTGGCGATCCCGGCGTTCGTCCACAGCTACGCCTGGGTCAGCCTGGCGCCGTCGCTGCATGGCCTGTTCCCCGCCGTGCTGGTTTCGGTCATCGCCTACTCGCCTTTCATCTACCTGCCCGCGGCGGCGGCGCTCCGCCGCCTGGACCCCGTGCTCGAAGACGTGGCCGAATCGCTCGGTGATCGGCCGGCCACGGTGTTCCTGCGCGTCGTGCTGCCGCAACTGCGCGTGGCGATCTGGGGCGGATCGCTGCTGGTCGCACTGCACCTGCTGGCGGAGTACGGGTTGTTCGCGCTGATCCGCTTCGACACCTTCACCACAGCGATCTTCGACCAGTTCCAATCGTCCTTCAGCGGCCCCGCCGCAAACATGCTGGCTGGTGTCCTGGCCCTGGCCTGCCTGGCGCTGCTCACGCTCGAAGCGACCACCCGCGGCTCGGCTCGCTACGCGCGCATCGGCGCCGGCAGTCCCAGGCCGCCACGGCAGTATCGCCTGGGCGCACCGGCCACATTGTTCGCCCTGGCCTGCTGCGCCGCCTTCACGGCCCTCTCCCTCGGCGTGCCCCTGGCGACCCTCGGACAGTGGCTAGCCGCTGGCGGGCTGGCGGTATGGCGTTCCGACGAGCTGCTGCTCTGCCTCGGCCAGACCATGCTGCTGGGTACCGCGGGCGCGCTGCTCACCACCGCCGCCGCGATCCCCATCGCCTGGATTTCCGTGCGTGCGCCGAGCAGGCTTCAACGCATGCTGGAAGGCAGCAACTACGTTGCCAGCGCGCTGCCGGGTATCGTCGTCGCGCTGGCGCTGGTCAGCGTCACGATCAAATTCGCCCAGCCTCTGTACCAGACAGTCTTCACCGTACTGCTGGCCTATGTGCTGATGTTCCTGCCACGGGCGCTGGTCAGCCTGCGCGCGGGGCTGGCCCAGGCTCCGGTAGAACTGGAAAACATCGCTCGCAGCCTTGGCCGCTCACCGCTGCAGGCACTCTGCGGCGTCACCCTGCGGTTCGCGGCGCCGGGCGCGGCGGCAAGCGTCGCCCTGGTGTTCCTTGCCATCGTCAACGAACTGACCGCCACCCTGCTCCTGTCACCCAGCGGCACCGCCACGCTGGCTACCGCCTTCTGGTCGAAGACCAGCGAGATCGATTACGCCGCAGCCGCGCCGTATGCGTTGATGATGATCCTGCTTTCACTTCCGCTTACCGGGCTTCTCTACCATCAATCCAAGCGAGTAGCAGGTCGATGAGCACACTCGAACTAAAGTCCGTCTCCCGGTACTTCGGTGCCTATGCCGCGATCGAAGACTTCAGCCTGACAATCCACGCCGGCGGCCGAGCGGCCATCGTCGGGCCCTCGGGCTCCGGCAAGACCACCCTGCTGCGCCTCATCGCCGGTTTCGAGGTACCCGACCACGGCAGCATCAGCCTTGGCGAAACCACGCTGGCGGACGACACCACCTTCATCCCTGCCCATCGCCGGCTCATTGGCTACGTCCCGCAGGACGGCGCGCTGTTCCCGCACATGTCGGTGGCGGACAACATCGGCTTCGGCCTGCCGAAGAAGATGGAGGCGCGAGCGCGGCGCATCGACGAACTGCTGGACATGGTTTCCCTGCCACGCAACATGGCGCAGCGCTGGCCCCATGAGCTTTCCGGCGGCCAGCAACAGCGCGTGGCGCTTGCCCGCGCGTTGGCGCAGAGCCCGCGCCTGATGCTCCTCGACGAACCGTTCTCGGCGCTGGACAGCGGCCTGCGCGCCTCCATGCGCAAGGCGGTTTCCAGGGTGCTGGAAGATGCCGGCGTTACCGCGATCCTGGTCACCCACGACCAGGAAGAGGCTCTGTCTTTCGGCGAACACCTGGCCGTCATTCGTCAGGGCCGCCTGGTCCAGGCAGGCGCGCCCAAGGACCTCTACTTCCGGCCCGTCGACGAGGACACCGCCGCCTTCCTGGGCGACGCCCTGGTGTTCCCCGCCTACATCAATGACGGCTGGGCGCGCTGCCCGCTGGGCAACGTCATGGTCGACGACGCGGGGGCCAGCGGCCACGCGCAGATCCTGCTGCGCCCGGAGCAGATCCACCTGAGCCACAGCGAAATGATCCGCCAGCCTGCCGATGGCTGCTACGGCACGGTGCTGGGCAGCGACTTCGGTGGCGACAAGTGCTCGGTGCTGGTCCGCCTCGAGGCGGCGGATGCCTCCGCCGACTCGCCGGAACTGGCGATCCACGTCAGGGTACCGGCGATGCACTGCCCGGGAATCGGCGACCGCGTACACCTGTTCGTCAGCGGTGGCGCGCACCTGTTCCCGGCCAGCGGCCTCGACTGGCGCGCGCAAGCCCGGGGCCGCTGAGCAGAGGGCTCCCGGCACGGCGGCGCCAACCGGGCGCCGCCCTCAGTCTCAGCTAAGTTTCGCTCCGTAGGCTCTCCACCACGCCAACCGACGCGCAGCCAACGAGACGCCTCGCCATGAACCCCACGACAAAAGCCGACTGGCTCAACAAGGTCCCGGAGGTCGCCCTGGCCTTCTGGGTCATCAAGATAATGTCCACCACCGTTGGCGAAACCTTCGCCGATTTCCTGGCCGTGGATGCCGGGCTCGGGCTGGGTATCACCACCGCTGCAATGGCGCTCCTGCTGCTGGCGGCACTCACCGCGCAACTGCGCACCCGCGCCTACACCCCCTGGATCTACTGGTTGACAGTGGTAGTGGTGAGCATCCTCGGCACGCAATTGACCGACATCCTCACCGACGAGCTCGATGTAAGCCTGTACGCCAGCACCGCCGTGTTCTCCGTCCTGCTCGCCATCAACTTCATGGTCTGGTACGCCGTGGAGCGTAACCTCTCGATTCGCGAGATCGTCACGCCGCGCCGCGAACTGTTCTACTGGGCCACGGTGCTCTGCACGTTCGCCCTGGGCACCGCCGCCGGAGACCTCGCCACGGAAGCCCTGAGCATGGGTTTCACCCTCGGTGTCGTACTGTTCGGCGCGCTGATCGCAGCCACGTTCGCCGCCTGGCGTTTCGGCGCCAATGCGGTGCTGTGCTTCTGGATCGCCTACATCCTCACCCGCCCGTTCGGCGCATCGCTGGGCGACCTGCTCACCCAGGCGAAGACCTACGGCGGCCTCGGAATGGGCGCCACCTGGACCAGCGCCATCTTCCTCTGCGTGATTCTCATCCTGGTAACGGTTGCGCAACTTGGCGCCAACAAGGGCAAATCCGCCCAACTCACCCACTCCAATGCCTCCTGAAGGAAACTCCATGCCGTACATCAAGAAAGTGACCTGCAAGATCGCCCTCGCCTGCGCCATCGCCCTGCTGGGGCTGGCCGCCGGCTGCTCGAAGTCCGAAGAGCCCGGGAACGCCGCCAGCCCGCAGGCCGCCACGGCGCCGCGTGGCGCCACCCAGTTGGGTGATCTGTCCGAGTTCCGCGCTATCGCCGCCGATGTTTCCGCGCTGGTGGACAGCAACGACCTGGCCAAGGCCAAGGCACGGATCAAGGACCTTGAACTTGCCTGGGACTCCGCCGAAGCAGGCATCAAGCCCCGCGCCGTCAGCGACTGGCACGCCCTCGACAAAGCCATCGACCGCGCCCTCGACGCACTGCGCGACGGCAGCCCGCAGCAGGCCACCTGCAAGGCGGCGATCGACGACCTGATGAAGACCTTCGACATGCTGCAGGGCAAACGCCAGGCGTGATTGCGCGAATCCAGTCTATTGTCGGATGATCCAGGCGAGGCACAGCAGCCGTGGTAGCTGGCCGGCCTCGCCCGTCACGCGCTCCGAGGCAACGGTATGCGAATTCTGCTGGTCGAAGACGACCCCATGATCGGCGAAGCCATCGAAGGCGCCCTGAAGGACGCCGGGTACGCCGTCGACTGGGTCAACGACGGGCTGATGGCGCTCTCAGCCCTCGGCACCCACGCCTATGACCAGGTCCTGCTCGACCTCGGCCTGCCCAGGAAAGACGGCCTCGGCGTGCTGGAAACCCTGCGGGGCCGGGACAACCCCGTACCGCTGCTGATCATCACCGCACGGGACAGCCTCGACGACCGCCTGCGAGGCCTGGACGGCGGTGCCGACGACTACCTGCTCAAACCCTTCGAGATGGCCGAATTGCTCGCCCGCATGCGCGCGGTGATGCGCCGCAAGGGCGGCAGCGGCTCGCCCCTGCTGAGCAATGGCGTGGTCACCCTCGACCCCGCATCGAAGCAGGCCAGCACCGCCCAGGCGCGCGACGTTCTCCTTTCCAACCGCGAATTCAGCCTGTTGCAGGCCCTACTGATACGGCCAGGTGCCATACTCTCGCGCAGCGAACTGGAAGACCGCATCTACGGCTGGGGGCACGAAGTGGAGAGCAACGCGGTCGAATTCCTCATCCACGCACTGCGGCGAAAACTGGGCAACCACATCATCAGAAACGTCAGGGGCATGGGATGGATGGTCTCAAAAGGCGACTGAGCGAGTCGGTACAGCTCCGTCTTTCCGCCGCCCTCTCGGTGACCATCCTGATCGTCGCACTGTTGGCGGGCATCTTCGCCTTCGTCTCGGCTTACGACGAAGCACTGGAAATGCAGGACAACACCCTCAAGCAGGTCGCCGCGCTGTTCGAGCGCCAGCAGATGACCCTGCACTACCCGGGCGCCACGCAATCCATCGCCGGCGACAACGAAGAAACCCGCGTGGTCGTCCAGTACCTCGCCGATGGTGCCAAGGCACCGGGTAGCGGCGACAACAGCCTGCCGCTACCACTGCCGACCGACCTCCCGGACGGTCTTTCCACCACCAGCGTGGCGGGCGAGGAGTTCCGCGTGCTGGTCAGGACCACGGCCAGCGGCGAACGCATCGCCATCGCCCAGGAAACCGAGAGCCGCGAGCGCGATGCACGGGAAAGCGCCTGGCGTGGCGTGCTGCCGCTGGTGATCCTGATCCCCGTCCTGCTGCTGGTAGTCGCCGACCTCGTGCGCAAGCTGTTCCGCCCCATCGCCACGCTCTCCGAGGAAATCGACCGGCGCGACGACCAGGACATGGCGCCAATCGACGAGCGCCACCTCCCCACCGAAGTGCGCTCGTTCGCCCTGGCGATCAACCGCCTGCTCGGGCGTGTGTCCAGGACCATCGAATCGCAACGTCGCTTCGTCGCCGACGCCGCCCACGAACTGCGCTCGCCGCTCGCCGCGCTGTCGCTCCAGGCCGAGCGCCTGGCAGCGACCGACATGTCCGGGCAAGCCAGAGAGCGGCTGGTGACGCTGCGCCAGGGCATAGATCGTGGCCGCAACCTGATCGACCAGTTGCTGATGCTCGCCAGCGCGCAGTCCGCCCCACAGAGGGCGCAGACCTCAGTGTCGGTCCACGGGATCTACCGCGCGGTGCTGGAAGACCTGCTCCCCGTCGCCGAGAGAAAGCACATCGATATCGGCGTGGATGGCGACGACTGCCAGATCGTCACCAACCCCCTCGACCTGCAGGCGCTGGTTAAAAACCTCGTCGACAATGCGGTGCGCTACACCCCCGCAGGCGGCAAGGTCGACCTGCTGGTACTGCGCCAGGGCGACCACGTGGCGCTGCAAGTGCGCGATACCGGCCCCGGCATCCCCGACGCCGAACGCGAACGCGTGTTCGATGCCTTCTACCGGGTGCCCGGCAGCCAGGAAATCGGCTCGGGGCTGGGGCTGTCGATCGTCAAGGCCATCGCCACCCGCATCGGCCTGACGGTACGCCTGGACTTCACCGATCCTGCGGCTCGCACCGGGCTGTGCGTCACCCTGGAACTGCCGCCGCAACACTCCCCCGCGTGAGCCGGGCGCCAGCCCGGCAATAGCACCATTCCCAGCTGACAAATTTGTCACCTGCGCCTCATCTGCCCGTTATCCGTGCTCCTTCACGATTCTCGTGGCCCTCGCCACGCCTGGGCGAAAACAACAACAGCAGGCGGTAACCAACCATCCTGCCCTTAGGAGCACACCATGTTTCAACGCAAACTCCCCCTGGCAGCCTCGCTGCTCGCAATGGGTGTCGCCTCGCCGGTAGCGCTGGCCGAGGAAAAGCCCGAAGGCTTCCTCGACGGCGCCAGTCTGGAAATCCTCAACCGCAACCTTTACTTCAACCGCGATAGCCGCCACGGCCAGTCGGCACCGCCACGCGGCAACGGCTACTCGGAGGTCTGGGCGCACGGAATCATCGGCAAGTTCGAATCCGGCTTCACCCAGGGTACGGTTGGCGTCGGAGTCGACGCCTTTGCCATGCTCGGATTCCAGCTCGATACCGGCGATGGCCGCAACGGCGCCGGCAGTTCGGTGGACGTACTGCCGACCGACAACGATGGCCGCACCGAGAGCGACTACGCCAAGGCCGGCGGCGCCGCCAAGGTGCGCCTGTGGGATACCGTGCTGAAGGTAGGCGACGTATTTCCCGAAACGCCCGTGGTGCACTACGGCGACTCGCGCCTGCTGCCCGAATCGTTCCGCGGCTTCACCCTGGAAAACACCAGCCTGCAGGGCCTGACACTGCAAGGCGGCCGGCTGCACTCGATGAGTCAGCCGCAGTCGCGGCAGATGGATGATGGCTTCGAAACCTTCTACGCCGGTCCGCTCGACTCGCCGTGGATCGCCTACGGCGGCGGCGACTACAGTATCAACGACAACGCCAGTGTCAGCCTCTACAGCAGCCGCCTGAAGGACGCCTGGAACCAGTACTACTTCGGCACCGCACTGAACTTCCCGCTGAGCGAGTCGGTGGAGCTGTTCGGCGGCTTCAACTACTACAAGTCGATGGACGAAGGCCGCGAGCTGCTCGGCGAGTTCAACACCAACATCTGGAGCGCCAGCGCCGGCGTGCACTTCGGCGCGCACCGCATCGCCGTGAGCCACCAGCGCAACAACGGCAACAACGACTTCGACTACCTGCGCCAGGCCGACTCCATCTACCTCGACAACTCCATCCAGTACAGCGACTTCAACTCACCGAAGGAACGCTCCTGGATGGTCCGCTACGACCTCGACATGGCCACCTATGGCGTTCCCGGCCTCAGTTTCATGACCCGCTACGCCCGCGGCACCGATGCCGACTACTCCAACGCCAACGACGTCTATATGCGCCGCGACGGCAACGGCGCCCCACTCACCGACCAGAAGCGCTGGGAGCGCGATATCGAGGCCAAGTACGTATTCCAGGAAGGCCGCCTGAAAGACCTCTCCCTGCGCGTACGCCAGGCCACCACCCGCGCCACCGCCTTCGAGTCCGACCTGGACGAAGTGCGGCTGATCGTCGAATACCCGCTGTACGTGCTGTGAAGCGGGGCGCGTTGCGGGCAGATGTCGGAATTGTCAGCTCCGGCTCAGCCTCCCGTTAGGCGCCGCCGCGTATAACAGAACGTGTCACCGCCCCCAAGGCTTTGATGATCTCCCTTGCAAACCGCTCCTCTCCCTGGCGCTCCACGTGCCCCTTTGGGGGGAGAGGAACACTCGGCGCCCGAATGGGCGCCTTTTTTTCGCTGCAGAACGCCTCCTTGTTCGTGCCTGCCGAAGTCAAAGCCAGCCGCACGACGGGTGGAGCGAAATCAGCAGCCTCACGCAGAGACTCACCGCTTTGCACCGCACGATGGGTATCGCTTCGCTCCACACCATCCTACGAACCTGCCAAGCGGTTGCTCCTGCGCGAACGAAAGCGCCGAGGCCGCTCTTACTAGCGCATCGACTCCCACAATTGAGACTCACCGTAGGATGGGTATCGCTTCGCTCCACCCATCCTACGAACCTGCCAAGCGGTTGCTCCTGCGCGAACGTAAGAGCCGGGGCCTCCACGCAGAAGCGGACTCCGTCCGCGATCGACTCCACGGCGGGGTCAATCGCGAACGGAGTCCGCTCCTGCAAGGCAGATGCCGTCTCAGGCGCTCTGCGCATCCTCGTCCTTGCGGTGTACCCACCGGTACAACGCCGGCAGCACCAACAGCGTCAGAGCGGTCGAGGACAGGATACCGCCGATCACCACCGTGGCCAGTGGGCGCTGCACCTCCGCTCCGGTACCGGTGGCCAGCGCCATCGGCACGAAGCCCAGGGAGGCCACCAGCGCCGTCATCAGCACCGGGCGCAGCCGGGTCAGTGCGCCCTCGCGGATCGCCGAGTCGAGGCTGCGGCCTTCCTCGCGCAGGCTGCGGATGAAGGAGATCATCACCAGACCGTTGAGCACCGCAACGCCCGACAGCGCGATGAAACCGACGCCAGCGGAGATCGACAGCGGAATATCGCGCAGCCATAGCGCCACCACCCCGCCGGTGAGCGCGAAGGGAATCCCGGTGAACACCAGCAGGCCGTCGCGCACGTTGTTGAACATCATCAGCAGCAGCGTGAACACCAGCAGCAACGCCACCGGCACCACGATCCGCAAGCGCTGAGAGGCCGACTGCAACTGCTCGAACTGGCCGCCCCAGTTAGTCCAGTAGCCCGCCTGCAGCTTCACCTGCCGCTCGATGCTCGCACTGGCTTCGGAAACGAACGAACCGATATCCCGCCCACGCACGTTGGCGCTGACCACCACCAGACGCTTGCCGTTCTCGCGGCTGACCTGGTTCGGCCCCTGTACCAGTTCCAGCCGCGCCACCTCGCCCAGAGTGATGAAACCGATGCGCGAATCGGCAGCGCTGGCCGGCGCCGGCACAGGGATCAGCATCCGTGCCAGGGCGTCGATGTCACTGCGCAGGTGTTCGGGCAGGCGCACGATCAGGTCGAAGCGACGGTCGCCCTCGAACAGCGTACCGGCCTGGCGTCCACCGACAGCCACCGCCACAGTGTCCTGGATATCTCCGACATTGAGCCCGTAGCGGGCGGCGCGCTGGCGGTCGATGTTCACCGTCAGCACCGGCAGGCCGCTGGTCTGCTCGACCTTCACCTCGGACGCCCCCTGCACCTGGCGCAACACGCCGGCGATCTGCTCGGCGGTCTGGTTGAGCACCGCCATGTCATCACCGAACACCTTCACCGCCACGTCGCTGCGCACGCCGGATATCAGCTCGTTGAAACGCAACTGGATCGGTTGCGACAGCTCGTAGGCGCTGCCCGGCACGCCGTTGGCGGCCGCCTGGATTTCCGCTTCCAGTTGCGCGCGGCTCTTCTTCGGGTCCGGCCACTGGTCCTTCGGCTTGAGCATCACATAGGCATCGGAAATATTCGGCGGCATCGGATCGGAAGCAATCTCCGCAGTACCGGTACGGCTGAACATGCGTTCGGCCTCCGGCACCTTGGCCAGCACCTCGCGCTCCAGGCGCTCCTGCATCGCCACCGATTGCGACAGGCTGGTACCCGGCGTGCGCAGCGACTGCAGGGCAAAGTCGCCCTCGCCCAGGCTCGGCACGAACTCGCTGCCCATGCGGCTGGCCAGCAGCCCGGACAGCACCACCAGCAATGCCGCGCCGGCGAACACCCAGGCGCGCCGCTGCATCACCCAGCCCAGCACCGGCTCGTAGGCACGGCGCGCGCCGCGCATCAGCACGTTGTCCTCTTCCTTCACCTTGCCCGTGATGAACAGCGCGATGGCGGCGGGAACGAAGGTAACCGACAGGATCATCGCACCCAACAACGCCAGCACCACGGTGAAGGCCATCGGATGGAACATCCGCCCTTCGACGCCGGTGAGCGCGAAGATCGGCAGGTACACCACCATGATGATCAGTTGCCCGTAGATCAGCGCCCTGCGGGCTTCCTTCGACGCAGCGAAGACCTCATGCAGGCGCTCGCTGCGGGTCAGCATGCGGCCGTAGTGGTGCTGCGCGTGGGCCAGGCGGCGGATGGCGTTCTCGACGATCACCACAGCGCCGTCGACTATGATCCCGAAGTCCAGCGCGCCGAGGCTCATCAGGTTGGCGCTGATGCGGTTGCTGAACATGCCGGTGAAGGTGAACAGCATCGCCAGCGGAATCACCATTGCGGTGATCAGCGCCGCGCGAATGTTGCCGAGGAACAGGAAGAGCACCGCAATCACCAGGATCGCTCCCTCGGTGAGGTTGCGCTTGACCGTGGCGATGGCCTTGTCCACCAGTTGCGTGCGGTCGTAGACGGTCACCGCCTTCACGCCCGCCGGCAACGTGCGATTGATCTCTGCAAGCTTCCCGGCGGCGGCGCGGGCAACAGTCCGGCTGTTCTCGCCGATCAGCATGAACACCGTGCCGAGCACCACCTCGCGGCCGTTCTCGGTAGCCGCGCCAGTGCGCAGCTCGCGCCCCAGCGTGACCTCGGCGACATCGCGCAGGCGAATCGGCGTACCGTCGACATTGCTGACCACGATACTGGCGATGTCCTGCAGATCCTTCACCTGGCCCGGCGCACGCACCAGCAACTGCTCGCCGTTGCGCTCGATGTAGCCGGCCCCGACGTTGGCATTGTTCTTCTCCAGCGCGGCGACCACATCGGCCAGGGTCAACCGGTAGGCGGCCAGCCGGCGCGGGTCCGGCGCCACCTGGAATTGCCTGGCGAAACCACCGATGGTGTTGACCTCGGCGACACCGGGCACGTTGCGCAACTGCGGCTTGACCACCCAGTCCTGAATCACCCGCAGATCGGTCGGTGTGTATGGCGTACCGTCTTCCTTGCGCGCGCCCTCCTCGGCCTCGATCGTCCAGAGGAAAATCTCCCCCAGCCCGGTGGAGATCGGCCCCATCGCCGACTCGACACCCTCGGGCAGTTGCTCGCGAGCCTGCTGCAGGCGCTCATTGACCAGTTGGCGGGCAAAGAACAGGTCGGTGCCGTCCTTGAAGATCACCGTCACCTGCGACAGCCCGGAGCGCGAGATCGAGCGCGTCTGCAGCAGGCCGGGCAGGCCGGCCATCGCGGTCTCCACCGGGTAGGTGATGCGCTGCTCGGTCTCCAGCGGCGTGAACCCCGGCGCGGAAGTGTTGACCTGGACCTGCACGTTGGTGATGTCGGGCACCGCGTCGATAGGCAGCTTCTGGTAGCTGGCCACACCCAGCCCGGCCATGCCCAGGACCGCGAGCAGAACCAGATAGCGCTGCTCGATGGCGAAACGAATGATACGTTCAAACATGTCGGCGCCCCGTCAGTGAGCGTGGGACGCTGAGCTTTTGCCCAGCTCCGACTTGAGCACGAAACTGCCTTCACCAGCCACCCGGTCCCCCGCGGCAAGGCCCGCCAGCACCTCCACCTGACCATCGCTGCGGGCGCCGAGATCGACCGCGCGCGCCTCGAAACCTTCCGCGCCGCGCACGAATACGGCGGGCTTACCCTCCACCGTCTGCACGGCCAGTTCCGGCACGGCAACCGGCACCTGCCGCGAGCGGCTGCTGACCCGGACATTCACGAACAGGCCAGGGCGCCAGGCGCCATCGGGGTTGGCCAGGGTGACCCGAGCCACGGCGCTGCGGGTCTGCTCGCCGAGCAGATTGCCCACGTAGGCCACGTGGCCGTCCACTCGCATATCCAGGTCGGGGGCCTCGACCCGAGCCGGCTTGCCGACCCGAACCCGGGCCAGGTCCTGCGGCGCGACGCTGAAGGTAGCCCAGACCCGCGACAGATCGGACAGCGTGAAGGCCGCCGTCGCCTCGCTGACCACCTCGCCCGGCACCAGGTGCTTCTCCACCACCACACCATCGAACGGGGCGCGCAGCTCGTAGCGATTGCCGCCAGCGCTGACCGACACGCCACTGAGCGCATCAGTCTTCTGCCGCGCGTTGGCCAGCGCGATCCGCGCCTCCTCCAGGTCCTGGCGCGCCTGCAGATAGTCCTGCTCCGCCGAAATTTTCTCCCGCCACAACTCGCGCTCACGCTCGAAAGTCGTGGTCGCCAGAGCCACGCGACGTTGGGCCGCCGCCAGTTCGCTACGCAGCTCGGAGACCTGCTGGCTGGCGATCACCGCCAGCAGGTCGCCTTTCGCCACCCGCTGACCCAGCTCCACCGCCACCGACTCCACCACGCCCGGCGTGCGCGGTACGACGTGGGCTGTACGGTCCTCATCGAAGCCGATCTCTCCCGGCAGGCTGAATGTCTCATCCAGCGCGCGCGGACCGGCCGTCACCAACTGGATGCCGGCGGCGGCGATCTGCTCGGCGCTCAGGCGCAGCACCTCGCCTTCCTCCGCGCCCGCCTCAGCCGGATGGTGCTCACCATCGGCGTGGGCTTCGGCTTCGCCGTGGCCGCCAGCGGCTTTCGCGTCGTGATGCTCGCCATCCTGGTGCGCCGCGTCGTCCGTGTGGTTGGCGGGCGGGCGCTCGCCAACCTGCCAGGTGAAGGCGCTGACGCCCAATACCGACACCAGTATCACGGCGCCGGCGATGTGGGTTCTCTTGATCATGGGAACTCCGGAAATGTCCGGCGGCGACGCATCGCAGCGTCAGGTGCCGGGGCTGTTGGAAAGAGTGTTCAACTGCTGGAACAGGTCGTGGATGCACCAGTGCCCGCCGGCCCAGCCGCGGGTCGGCGCCGAGGCGGAAGTCGCCAGCGACACGAGCGACAGAGCGACCAGCACCCGCCAGCTCCTAGCGCACCGCCGCGCCGACATCGCCGTAAACCCGCTCGATACGCCCCCAGGCATCGCTCACCTGGGCCAGGGCCTGGAGATACTGCTCACGTGCAGTGATCAGGGTGCGCTGGGCGTCGAGCACTTCGAGGAAGCCGAACTTGCCCATCTCGAAGCCACGAGTCGCGCTTTCCACGGCGCTCTGCGCGCTGGGCAGGATGGTGCTGCGGAACGCCTTCACCTCCAGTTGCGCGGTGCCCCACTGTTGCAGGGCCTGCTGGGTTTCCTGGCGCAGGCGCAGCTCGGTGGCATTACGCAGGTCGCGCGCCTGGTCGGCGCGGCGGGCCTCGGCGAGGATGTTGCCCTGGTTGCGGTCGAACAGCGGCAACGGCAGGCTCAGCCCGATCACCGCAACGCGGTCGCTCCTGCCGTCTTCGATGGTGTCCTGGCTGGCCAGGCTGACATCCAGATCGGGAATCCGCTGGGTGCGCGCCAGGCGCAGCGCAGCCTCGCCTTCGTCGATGCGAGTCTGGGCCAGACGCATCTGCGCGCTGTCGCCCAGCCGCTGCAGCAACTCGTCGACGGCGGGCAGACGCGGCAGGCGATCACCCGCGCTGTCGAGCACACCGGTGAACTCCGGCCGTGGCGCTCCCATCAGCGCGGCCAGCGCCTGGTAGGCATCGGCGCGCTCACGACGGGCGCGCGAAAGCTCCAGGCGCACCTCGGCCAACTGCACCTGCGCACGATTGGCCTCCAGCGGCGCAGCCTTGCCCGCGCGTACCCGCCCCTCGGCCGCCTCCGCGCCACGGCTGGCCAGGGCGACCGACTGCTGCGCCAGGCGCTCGCGCTCCTGGGCCCGCAGCGCCGCGTAGAAACCGGCGATCACCTCGCCGCGCAGCTCGTTGCGCCGCGCCTGCACGCCCAGCGCGGCGATCTGCTGGCCACGCTCGGCCAACTCCACCCGCGCCCCTCGCTTGCCGCCCAGCTCCAGCGGCTGGCTCAGGCCGATGGTGGTAGTGCGGTTGGCGGACTCGGTACCTTCCTGCTCCCACGACAACGTGGGGTTGGGCAGCAGCCCGGCCTGCTCGCGCAGCCCCTGGGCGATGCCGATCTCGCGGCCGCTGGCGGCCAGGTCAGGGTTATTGGCGAAAGCGGCCTGCAGCGCATCCTCGATACCAATGTCACGCGCCTCGGCCCACACCGGCAGGCCCCCCAGCAGCAGCACCCCCAACACCCGGCCAGCCCGGCGCGCGGCACCTCCATCACGACTCGAACGCACAATGAACCTCGCTCAGTGGATTCAACTTCGACGGCACTCCGTCATTTCCACCGGCGAATCTAGATTCACCTCTCTAGCGACAAGGTGACTGGATAATTACAAACATGTAATTAGCCAGCCGCTTAGTTCTCGTTGTATGTATTTAAAAAGACGCCCAGCGATTTTCGCGAAACTTCAGGAAACAATTCGAGTATTTCCCGCCAACACCCTTATCGCCACAACTCATTGAAAAACAAGGCGATACGAACAATTTCCGGTTCTGCTCCAGCAAAAAATCGCAACGTCCGGATCGTTGACCCTGAAGTCGCTACAGCTTTTAGACTGCGCGCCCTCCGCCACTTCGGCGAACTTTCCGCCTGCCTGAAATACCGGCGCCATCATTTAATCGAACACCGGGTATATATCCATGAAAATCCTGCTCATCGAGGATGACGACAAGACTGCCGACTACCTGCAACAGGGCCTGAGCGAAAGCGGCTATGTGATCGATCGCGCCGACAACGGCCTCGACGGCCTGCACCTGGCCCGTCAGTGCAGCTACGACCTGTTGATCCTCGATGTGAACCTGCCCCGGATGGACGGCTGGGACGTCCTCGCCAGCCTGCGCCGGCAAAGCGACATGCGCGTGATGATGCTGACCGCGCGCGGCCGCCTGACCGAGCGGGTGAAAGGCTTCGACCTGGGTGCCGACGACTACCTGCTCAAGCCCTTCGAATTCCCCGAACTGCTGGCGCGGGTACGCTCGCTGCTGCGCCGCAGCGAACGCATTCCGCAACCGCAAGTGCTGCAGATCGGCGGGCTGGAACTGGACCCCGGGCGCCACCGGGCATTCCGCGACAGCCAGCGCATCGACCTGACCAGCAAGGAATTCGCCCTGCTGCATCTGCTCATGAGCCGCAGTGGCGAAGTCCTCTCGCGTACCCAGATCATCTCCCTGGTGTGGGACATGAACTTCGACTGCGACACCAATGTGGTGGAAGTCACTATCCGCCGCCTGCGCGCGAAGATCGACGACCCCTTCCCCACCAAGCTGATCCACACCCTGCGCGGCGTCGGCTATGTGCTGGAGACCCGACCATGAAGCCGGCAAGCCTGTCGCTACGCATCGGCCTGTGGGTCGGGCTGCTCGGTTCGGTGCTGATGCTCCTGCTGGCGGCGCTCGCCTACCTGGCCCTCGATCACCAGTTGGACGCCCGCGCCGAACGGGCATTGCAGGACAAGCTCGGACAACTGCGCCACAGCCTGGAAGCCGATCCCGGCCTTGCCGCGCTGCCACTGCAGGGCCACGCGCTGCAGGACCAGTTGTTGGGGCATGACAACCTCAGTGCCGCCCTCTTCGACATCGCGCACGGCCAGCCGGTGCGCTTCAACAGCGGGCCCGTGGCAGACCTTGCGACCCTCGACGACTTCGGCGGCGAGGGCCAGCCCCTGGGCTGGACCGCTCCTGATGGCCGCCGCCTGTTGAGCGGACGCATGCTGGTAGACCTGCGCGACGGCAACCGGCTGCGGGTATTCCTGACACTCGACCGCCGTGACGACGACGCCCTGCTTGGCGCCTTCCTGCGCTCCGCCCTGCTGGCGATGCCACCGTTGTTACTGCTGATAGCCCTTGGCGCGCGCCTGGTCGCCAAGCGCGGCCTGCAACCGCTGCGCCGCTTCGGGCGGGTCGCCTCGCTGGTTTCCACCGAGGACCTCAGCCACCGCATCCCGGTGCAGCACCTGCCCCGGGAGCTGGGCGAAGCGGCACGCGCGCTGAACGTGATGCTGCATCGGCTGGACAACGGCGTGCAGCAGCTCACCCAGTTCTCCGACGACCTGGCTCACGAGCTGCGCTCACCGATCAGCAACCTGCTGGGCAAGGCACAGGTGACGCTGTCGCGTCCGCGTGACAAGGACGAATACGAAGCAGTGCTGGCATCCAGCATCGAAGAGCTGGAGCGGGTCACCCGCATCGTCAGCGACATGCTGTTTCTCGCCCAGGTCAGCCACCCCAAGGCGCTGCTGCCGATGGAGCCGGTGCAATTGGGCACGGAAGCGCGCAAGGTGGCCGAACTGTTCGCCATCAGCGCGGAAGACAAGTCGCTGGAAATCGATATCGACGGACACGGCCTGGTACTGGGTGACCGCCTGATGATCCAGCGCGCCATCTCCAACCTGCTGTCCAACGCCATCCGACACACGCCGGTCGGTGGGCGAATCCGCGTGCGGGTGCGCAGCGACAGCGACAAAGTGGCGCTGCTGATGGAGAACCCCGGCCCCGGTATTGCTGCGGAGCATCTGGCACATCTGTTCGAGCGCTTCTACCGGGTGGACAAGAACCGCTCGCGCGCGGAAGGCGGCACGGGCCTCGGGCTGGCCATCGTGCGCTCGATCATGGAGCTGCACCAGGGCAAGGCCTGCGCCGAAAGCACGCCGCAAGGCCCTACGCGCTTCAGCCTGAACTTCCCGCCCGCGCTGTCGTGACCTCAGCGCGTGGCGCGGCAGGCCAGGCGCTCGGCGCGGTACTGGACAGTCTGTTCGTTGCCGGCCGAATCCTTGTAGCGCATCTGCATCGGCACCACCCCGCAGTCGTTGCTCATGGCCGTCACCGCTACCACTTCGGCGATGTCGAGATCCATCCCGTAGGTGTACTGTCTCGCCTCGGCCACCTGCGCCGGCAGCGTGGTGCGGGCCTGCATGACCTGGATGCGCGCCTGTTCCATGCGGGCGAAGGTGATGTCGCCGCCGCCATCAGCCAGCGCCAGGTTGGAAGCGCCCAGCAGAGCGGTAAGCAGGAGTACGCGTTGGAGTTTCATGGCAGTCACCTCGTCGGTGTGGTCAGGAGAGTGACTCCACATTACGGCCCCGCCCCTAACAGCAAGCTGAGGCGAGCATGACGATTCGGTAATGCCCGAAGGTGCCGCCGCGTGCGACGGGCGACGCCCTGCCTTCGCCCGGGACAATCTGAGGTATTTCCGCAATGGTTGTACGCACCTTCTGATACCGCGTTCTGCGGCTCCCCAAGCGCATCGGCCCTCCCTAAATTCCGCCGCTCTAGCACGGACTTTTCGGAGGGAAACGTATGTTCCAGTCGGCCAACCAGGCACAGTTCCAACTGTTCATCGGCGACGCCCCAAGCGATTTGCGGGTGCTTGAATTCCACGGCGACGAAGCACTCGATGAGCTGTACCGCTTCGAGATCGAGGTCGTCTGCGAGCGAGCGCCATCACCCGAGGGCCTGCTCGGCAAAACAGCCTTCCTCGCCTTCGACCAGCAGCTCAACGGCATCCACGGCGTGATCCGCGAGGCCAGCCTCGGGGCCAGCGACGCGCGCTTCTGCCATGCGCGCCTGGTGCTCGAACCGCAGCTCGCCAACCTGGCGCTGCGCCACAACCAGCGCATCTTCCAGCACCGCAACGCGCAACAGATCATCGCCACGCTGCTCGGCGAGCACGGCCTGAGCGCCTTTGCCTTCCGCCTTTCCGCGCCGCCGCCCGAGCGCGAGTACTGCGTGCAGTACGACGAAAGCGACCTGGATTTCGTTTCCAGGCTCTGCGAAGAGGAAGGCATTCACTTCCACTTCGAACACGCGCCGGGCGACCACACCCTGGTATTCGGCGACAGCCCCGCCGCCTGGGCCACCCTTGGCAAGGTGCCATTCCACAGCGACACCGGCCTGGTGGCCGACACCCCGGTGCTCAACTACTTCGGCGCCGGCGCGGCACTGCGCACCTCGCGGGTCACCCGGCGCGACTACAACTTCGAAAAGCCCTCCGTGCTGCTGGAAGGCAAGGCCCAGGGCGACGGCAAGCCCGACCTCGAAGACTACGACTACCCCGGCCACTTCCTCGACGGCGGGCGCGGCAAGCAGCTCAGCCAGATTGCCCTGCAACGCCACAACGCCGACCGCCAGCGCGCCATCGGCGGCGGCGACCGGCCCCTGCACTGCGGCCACCTGATCAGCGTCAGCGAGCACCCCGCCGAGGCCAACAACGCACTGTGGACCGTCGCCCGCGTCAGCCACCGGGGTCAGCAGCCGCAAGTACTCGAAGAACATGCCAGCAGCGACGCGCCCCAGGGCTACCGCAACCACTTCGAGGCCATCCCCGGCTTCACCATCCACCGCCCGCAACTGCGCCACCCCAAGCCGCGCGTGCTCGGCAGCCAGACGGCGGTGGTCACCGGGCCGCCCGGCGAAGAAATCCACTGCGACGCCTACGGGCGCGTGAAGGTGCAGTTCCACTGGGACCGCGACGGCAAGCTGGACGACAAGAGCAGCTGCTGGGTGCGCGTCGCCAGCGGCTGGGCCCATGACGGCTATGGCCACGTCGTGATCCCCCGCGTCGGCATGGAAGTACTGGTCAGCTACCTGGAAGGCGACCCCGACCAGCCACTGGTCCACGGCTGCCTGCCGAACAAGCTCCGCCCGGTGCCCTACGCGCTGCCCGAACACAAGACGCGCAGCGTATTCAAGACCAACAGCAGCCGCGGCGGCGGCGGTTCCAACGAACTGCGCATCGAAGACCGCAAGGGCGCCGAGCAGATCTACATACACGCCCAGCGCGACCAGGACATCGCCGTCGAGCACAACGAAAGCCACTGGGTCGGGCACAACCGCAAGAAGACCGTCGACCACGACGAAACCGTGCACATCGGCAACAACCGCACCGAAACGGTGGACGGCAACGAAAAGATCACCGTCCACAAGAACCGCAGCAAGACTGTGGACAAGCACCAGACCGACCACATCCGGCGCAACTGGTCGATCACCGTCGACCGCATGAAGACCGAGACGGTGAAGCTCACCTACCTGCAGAACGTCGGCCTGGCCAAGATGATGAACATCGGCACGGTGTACAGCCAGAACGTGGGGCTGCACCTGAACACCATCGTCGGCATGAACCAGGTGGAAAGCATCGGCAGGAACCGCCGCACCACCATCGGCACCTCGATGACCCTCGACGTTGGCGGCGCGCCTGCCAGCGGCAAAACCGACGCGGCTGCGGCACAGGCCGACGCCGCGCAATCGCCGGGCTCCAGCCTGCACATGGATGCCGACAGCATCACCCTGCAGGTCGGCCCCACGAAGATCGTCATCACCGCCAAGGGCATCTTCCTCGACGGCCCGGACATCCACATCAAGTCCGCCACTGCCGTCAACGCCGACGCCCCCGACGACGTACACCTCAACAGCGGCGGTGCGCAGGCCGCGCCGGCCATCACTGTCGAGGCCGCGTCCAACGGTTTCTCGGGCTTCAACCCACTGAGCGATGCCGGCGGGCTGGCCAACCTGGCGCAAGCCGCACTGGGCGGCGACCTGGCGGGAGTTGCCGGCGCGGCGATGGGAATGCTCGGCGGCGGCGGCACCACCCTCGCGGGTGCCGATCCGCTGGACAAAGTCAAGACTCCGAAGGGGTGCTGGTAATGGTCCGCATCGACAATCACAGCGGCCTGCCGCACCTGCTCTACGAAAAGGCCGCACCGTCCGGCGAACGCTTCGATGTACTGGTGCTGCGCGGCACCTTCGACTTCGCCCGCGACGGCGAACCGATGGCGCTGGCCACCGAACAGCGGCCGATCCTCCTGGGCGACCGCTACGACGGCCCGGTCAGCAGCCAGCCGCTCAAGGCGGTGATCGCCGAGGAAGGCGACCTGGTGCTCGGCAAACCGGGCACCGACGTACTGATGCAAGGCCACCTGCGCCCGCGCAAGGGCACCCCGACCGAACTCTGGCAGGCCGAACTGAGCCTGGGCTCCCTGAGCAAGACGATCCGGGTCAACGGGCCGAGGGAAATACGCGACTCCCTCACCGGCTGGCGGCTGGGTGAAGCCACCCCGGTGGAGCAGGTACCTCTGGACTACCGGCTCGCCTATGGCGGCTGCTTCTACGACCCCGAGGCCCCCGCCGAAGGCGCGCAAGCCGCCAGCGTCCACTACCCGATGAACGCCGCCGGATGTGGCTGGCTGCCCAGCTCAGCCGACTTCAAGCGCCTGGATAGCGACGTGCGGCAACGCATCGAGAAACAGGTGTCACTCATCCGCCGTCTGCCCGCCCCGCAACTGGAAGACCCCCTCACCCCCCCTCACCAGAAGCTCACCCCGCAAGGCTTCGGCCCCATCGCGCGCTGGTGGGAACCCAGGGTCTCACTGCAGGGCACCTTCGACGAGCAGTGGCAGCAGCATCGCTCCCCGCTCCTGCCCGCCGACTTCGACCCGCGCTTCTACCAGAGCGCCCCCGCCAGCCTGGTTGCCACCCCGTACCTGGGCGGCGACGAAATCGTCCGGCTCAAGGGCTGCCTGGTCGAAGGCGAATGCTCCATGCGCCTGCCCGGCGTGGCGCCGCTGGTTCTCATCGACGAGAGCAGCCCTTCCGGCCACGCCCAGCTCCCGCCGCTGGACACCGTGCGAATCGACCTCGACCGCCGGCAGGCGACGCTGCTGTGGCGCCTGCCCCTCGCGCAGCAGGCGGCCCCCAGGCGCCTGAGCATCGGCCTGGTGGCGGTTTCGGCCCTGCAAACGTTTGGCAAAAAAGGGGCGCGGCCATGAGCGACCGCTTGAGTATTTCCTCCGCCGCACAGGACGCCGCCGCAGAGCAGAAGCTCATCGACGCACGCCAGTTGAGCGACATCGCCAGCCGCGAAGCCCTGGCCGGCAGCCTGCTCGGCAAGTTCGACCAACTGGCCGCGCTACGCCCACTGAGCCCCGCCGAACAGGCCACCCGTGAGCGGGTAGAAGGCGAACTCGCCGGCCTGCAACGACAGCGCGCAGCCCTGCAAGGCGCGCCGGCAGCCGGGGGCAGCAAACGCCACATCGCCCACGACAGCCCCCAGTGGATGGCCATCAGCGTAATGCCCGACCTCTGCCGGGTCGGCCCGGCGGTCATTGCCTTCGACTCATTCGCCACGCTGGACAAACACGTCACCGCCTCCCCCAACGTGAAGGCCCAGGGCACGCCGGTCTATCGAGTGGGTGACCTGTTCCAGCAAGTCCAGGCCGACGCCGGGCAGCACATCGTCGCCGGCACCTCGCTGGGCACCGGGCACGTCAAGCTTCTGGACGGGCACAGCAACGTCAAGGTCAACGGCATCCCCGTGGCCCGGCACGACAGCGCCTGCCTGATCAACTGCGACGCCCAGGGCCAGGGCGGCACCCTCGGCAAGATCGTCAGCAACCGCAAGAGCGTCGCCCCGGACGATACCGCGCACCAGGCCAGCAACCCCGACGCCCCGCCCGGGCAACGCACCAGCCCCGCCCTCGAAGAACTCAAGGCCCGACGCAAGGCACTGGACGAGCAACTGATCAACATCGATGCCGCCGACAGCGTGGTGCGCTTCGGCGACCTCCACAAAGCCCTCGACGACAGCATCGCCAGCATCCGGACCGCACCGATCCCCGGCATCCCCTTCTCCGAGCACATCCCCCTCGTCAACCAGGCCGCCGCCCAGGTCGCCCGTGGCGCGGTGGGGTTCGCCAAGGACGCCGCCCTGGGTATCGGCGAGCTGGCCTACACCGGGGCGAAGAACGTCGCCAAGTTCTCCCAGAGCATCGGCACGCCCACCGGCGTGGAGGCCCTGATACTCGATCAGCAGATCCTCGCGGAGGACATCCGCCTGGGGAACATTACGCCCGGCACCGTCTACGCGAACGCCCGGCAAGGCGCCATCGACATCGGCAAGGCCGCAGTCAAGCCGGTGGTCGTACCCTGGGAAAAAGGCGACTACGGCGAAGCCGTCACACGCGGCGCAGCGGAGATCGCCACCCTCCCCCTGGCAGAGGTCAAGGCCGGCATCGCGGGCATGGCCGGCAAGGCCGCGGAAGCTGCCAGGGCCGCGGAAGCCGCCAAGGCCGCCGAAGCCGCCAGGGCCGCCGAAGCCGGGCGAGCTGCCAAGGGCGGTAGCGAAGCCAGCCACGCGGGCGATGCCGGAACCGCCACACCCTCCGCAGGCGATGGCGTGCATGTGGAAGCCGGCAAACCCGAGGGCCAGGCCACGGGCGACAAGCCCGGCACCTCGTCCACCGAAGGCCAAGGGACCGAGCCAAGCAAGTGCGGGCTGGCGAGCGAGCCGGTAGACGTCGCCACCGGCGAATACCTGCAAACCTGGCCCGTGCTCGATATCCCCGGCACCCTCCCGCTACGCCTCAACCGGTACTACCGCTCGCGGCAGAAACCCCGTGGAGTGTTCGGCGCCAGATGGGGCGACGAGTGGTCCCAGCGTTTGGAACTGGACGCGCAGCGCATCACCTACCACGCCGGCGACGGTACCACCCTCGTCTACCTCGCCGCCGAGGATGAAGTCCTCGCCCACAACCGACGCAATGGCCGCTACCAGCTCTCAGGCCGGCGCTCCGCCAACCTTTGCCTGTACGACCGGCGCACCGGCCAGACCCTGCACTTCGCCCCCGGCGGCGACACCGCCAACCGCCCGCTGAGCGCCATCGAAGACCGCAACGGCAACGCCATCCGCTTCCACTACGACAACGGCCAACTGCGGCGCATCACCCACAGCGACGGCTACCAGTTGAGCATCCGCCACACCAGCTCCGGGCTGCTCGAAACCATCACCCTGCACGAACCCGGGCAGCGCGAACGCAACCTCCTGCAATGCCGCTACGAAGGCCTCGACCTGCTGACCAACTGCCACAGCCAGCAGTTCGGCCGGCTCCAGCACACCTACGACAAGCGCGGGCACATGCTGCAATGGCGCGACAGCGATAGCACCCAAGTCGACATCACCTACGACGACCAGGGCCGCGCGCTGACCGTCAGCACGCCCCAGGGCTACTACAACGACCGCTTCGAATACGAAGAACTCGCCCGCTGCACCCACTACTACGATGCCGAGGGCGGCCACAGCCGCTTCCACTACGACCACAACAACCTCGTCACCCTGCGCGTAGACCCGCTGGGCCAGCAATGGCACACCGAGTGGGACGAATGCACCAACAAGATCAGCGAAACCGACCCGCTGGGCCGCGTCACCCGCTACCGCTACAGCGACGCCGGCGAGCTGCTCACCCAGATCAACCCCGACGGCAGCCGGCAAGTCAGCGACTACGACGCCCAGGGCAACCTCACCCGCTACCGCAACAGCGAAGGCGCGACCTGGACGCTGGCCTACGACCCGCGCGGCAACCTCGCCAGCGTGCAACTCCCCGACGGGCGCACCACCCGTTACCGCTACGGCGCGCACGGCGAACCGCAGGAGCGGATCAACCCCGACGGCAGCGTCGTCCGCTATCGCCATGACGAGCACCACCGCCTGTGCGCCATCGAACAACCGGGCGGCCACACCAGCCAGTTGAGCCTGGATGTTTTCGGCAGGCCCCTCGCCCATACCGACCCGCTGGGCCACACCACCCGCCTGAGCTACGCCAGCCACGCCCATCCGCGCGGCTCGGTCACCCAGCTCACCCTGGCCGATGGCACCCAGCAACACTGGCAATACGACAGCGAGCACCGCGTTGCCTGCTTCACCGACGGCGAAGGCCGCAACACCCGCTACCGCTACGGCGCCTTCGACCTGCTGGAAACCCTCACCCAACCCGGCGGCCAGACGCTGCAACTGGCCTACGACAAGCTCACGCGGCTAGTACGCGTTACCAACGGCCTGGGCCAGCACTACCACTACCAATACGACGGCGCTGGCCGCCTGGTGGCCGAGCGCGACTTCGCCGGCAGCATCACCCGCTACGGCTACAACGCCGCCGGCTGGCTGACGGAAAAGCGCTGCGCCGACGGTGGCCGCGTGCTCTACCACTACCACCTAGCCTCCGGGCGGCTGGAGCGCGTCGATCAGCTACCGGCCAACGGCCCGTCCAGCTCCACCCACCTGGCCTATGACGAGCATGGGCGGCTGGCCAGCCTGTACAATCTCTTCGTGCTCATCGAGTACCGGCGCGACGCCACCGGGCGCATCGTGGTCGAGCGCTGCAACCACCGGGAAATCCACCAGCAGTTCGCCAGCGACAGCGGCCTGCCGATCCAGCTACAGGCCGGGGCTTTCAGCGAGCCGGAAACCGACCTGCAAACCCGCGCCGGCCAGCCCGCTATCCACTGGCAGCACGACCATCGCGGGCTGGCCAGCCTGCGCATCGGCGAGCACGCGCCGCTTGCCTTCCAGCATGACGCCCTGGGGCGTAACACCCAGCGCCACAGCCCGGCGGGCTTTCTGCTGCGGCAGCAGTACGACCGCATCGGTTTGCTTACCCAGCAGAGCGTTGGCAGTGGCGATGTGCAGCGCAGTTACAGCTACGACAAGGCATTCAACCCCATCCAGGTGGACGACAAGCGCTGGGGTAACAGCCGCTATCAGTACAACGTCAACGACCAGATCATCGCCGCGCACCTGGGCGGCGCCCAGCCGCAACACTGGCAATACGACAAGGCGCTGGACCTCATCAGCGAGGCCCTGCCCTCCGGCGCGGACGGCACTGCCCGGCCCGTCGTCCAACAGGGTGGCCGCGTGGTGCGCTGCGGCCCGGACACCTACCAATACGACGCCTGTGGCCGGCTGGTGGAAAAGCTCGTGCAGCGCAACGGCTTCCGTCCGCAGCGCTGGAACTACCGCTGGAACCTCGACAACCGGCTCATCGAGCTGCGTACGCCCACGGGCGAAATCTGGCGCTACCAGTACGACCCCTTTGGCCGGCGCGTGTGCAAGTTCCGGGTGGTCACGACCACGCCCGAGTCCAGGCGGCAGATCATCGGCGAGGAATACCTCTGGAGCGGCGAACAACTCATCGAGGCCGCCCCGCTGTGCGCCAACGGCGACGTGCTCTACGAGCAAGCCACCACCTGGATCTACGCCCCCGGCGGCACTACTCCGCTGGCCCAGCGGCAGAACGGCAAGCTCTGCTACATCGTCACCGACCACCTCGGCAGCCCGCGCGAACTGCTCAGCGAACAGGGCGAGGTCGTCTGGTCCAACAGCCCGCAGGTGTGGGGTTTGGCGCGGCTGTGGAAGGCGGCTAACGACGACTCATCGATAGACTGCCCGTTCCGCTTCCCCGGCCAGTACCACGACCCCGAAAGCGGCCTGCACTACAACCGCCACCGTTACTACGATCCGCACACGGCGCAGTACCTCACCCCTGATCCATTGGGATTGGGCGGCGGGAATAGACCTCAGGGGTATGTACACAACCCGATGGGGTGGGTTGATCCGTTGGGGTTGGCGGGGGATTGTTGTGCGGGGGGTGCGAACGATCCAACCCCTCATACGGTTGTTCCTTCAGGAAAAGCTCCAAAAACAAATACACCAAACTCTATTTATGAAGTATCGCGCGCCGACGGAAGTAAAAGCATAACCTACTATGACGATCAAGGAAGAGCCTTCTCAAGAGAGGACTATGGCCAATTGCGGTCGCACGGGAATCTGGGATATGGCACTGACGGCAGAGCCAAACCGCATGAGCACCGTATAATTTACAACTCCAGAGGCTTTGTAGAAGAACGCCTATATAGAGAAATCGACGGGAATGGAAATGTTATTGGCCCGTGGATAAAAGAGGATTAAAAATGTCCAACGACGTATGCGGCTATATTGAAATTCCTAAATTCGAAAATACAAACGCCTTAAAAAAATATATAGAAGGCATAGAAATTGGAGTTCAAGAGATAAAGCCAGAAGAACTATTCAATTACCCAGAAAAACTAAAGCCATCAGAGTCTTCGTACATATTTTTAATTGGAGACAGGCCTGGAAGCAAAAACGCAACTTATCTAACTGATTACTATGAATATGATCCTTTCACATCCACAACGGGCTTCCCAAGCAACCCCACTGAAAGACTAAAAATACTCACCAACACCTTGACAGAAATGTTCAATATATCCAAAACCTCAAAGATGGTTATCGCAATAACCGATTCAAATCAGGTTTCAAAAATAAAGACGATCAAAATCCACAACTTTGAAAGGACCATCCTAGATGATTTCTCCATTAACGACGGTCCTCCGGATACTATTTACATCATAGAGAGATAGGGCCAACTCAATGTCTCAAAGCTAAAGCCACGGAAGGCAGCTCAGGACATAAGCCAGCAGCAACTCACAAAGGAATTTAGCGATGGGATATTTAGTACTACAACGAAACGAAGGTGAAGGCGTTATATTGACTGCCAAACCAGACGCAAGCGACGAGGAATTGCTTCGTGAACTCAGGGAAGAAGGAATCTGTGTATCCGTGGCCAGCATAAGGGGCTTTAGTGTCAGGTTGGCATTCGAAGCACCAGACTCAATCAGGATTATGCGGGAAGAGCTTGAGACCGACTGAACTACTCATAACCAAATAAAAATCCCAGCCAACTAGCTGGGGTTTTTATTGCCTGCAAAATACTGGGACTACACCAGCCGAATTCCGTTGCTACTTGGGAAAAGACTGACGCAGGGTGAGCGCAGAGCCTCGCTAGGGTTGGCTATCAGCCTGCTGGCCTTATTCAATGCGTCGTCTCTATTCCATCGTTGCTACCGTCCTGCTTGCGCTTGGGCTAGCGAGTACCTCGTTAGCCGCTTGGCGGTTGGGCAGTTTCCATAGCCCCTGCGGCGACACCGCCAGCGTGCAACTCCCCGATGGGCGCACCACCCGCTACCGCTATGGCGCACACGGCGAACCGCAGGAGCGGATCAACCCCGACGGCAGCGTCGTCCGCTATCGCCATGACGAGCACCACCGCCTGTGCGCCATCGAACAACCGGGCGGCCACACCAGCCAGTTGAGCCTGGATGTTTTCGGCAGGCCCCTCGCCCATACCGACCCGCTGGGCCACACCACCCGCCTGAGCTACGCCAGCCACGCCCATCCGCGCGGCTCGGTCACCCAGCTCACCCTGGCCGATGGCACCCAGCAACACTGGCAATACGACAGCGAGCACCGCGTTGCCTGCTTCACCGACGGCGAAGGCCGCAACACCCGCTACCGCTACGGCGCCTTCGACCTGCTGGAAACCCTCACCCAACCCGGCGGCCAGACGCTGCAACTGGCCTACGACAAGCTCACGCGGCTAGTACGCGTTACCAACGGCCTGGGCCAGCACTACCACTACCAATACGACGGCGCTGGCCGCCTGGTGGCCGAGCGCGACTTCGCCGGCAGCATCACCCGCTACGGCTACAACGCCGCCGGCTGGCTGACGGAAAAGCGCTGCGCCGACGGTGGCCGCGTGCTCTACCACTACCACCTAGCCTCCGGGCGGCTGGAGCGCGTCGATCAGCTACCGGCCAACGGCCCGTCCAGCTCCACCCACCTGGCCTATGACGAGCATGGGCGGCTGGCCAGCCTGTACAATCTCTTCGTGCTCATCGAGTACCGGCGCGACGCCGCCGGGCGCATCGTGGTCGAGCGCTGCAACCACCGGGAAATCCACCAGCAGTTCGCCAGCGACAGCGGCCTGCCGATCCAGCTACAGGCCGGGGCTTTCAGCGAGCCGGAAACCGACCTGCAAACCCGTGCCGGCCAGCCCGCTATCCACTGGCAGCACGACCATCGCGGGCTGGCCAGCCTGCGCATCGGCGAGCACGCGCCGCTTGCCTTCCAGCATGACGCCCTGGGGCGTAACACCCAGCGCCACAGCCCGGCGGGCTTTCTGCTGCGGCAGCAGTACGACCGAGTCGGTTTGCTTACTTCGCAAACTGCCGGCCAAGCCCAAAACCCAACCGACCTGCCGCAAGAACTGCACGCCCACGTTCAACGCAGTTACAGCTACGACAAGGCATTCAACCCCATCCAGGTGGACGACAAGCGCTGGGGCAACAGCCGTTATCAATACAACGTCAACGACCAGATCATCGCCGCGCACCTGGGCGGCGCCCAGCCGCAACACTGGCAATACGACAAGGCGCTGGACCTCATCAGCGAGGCCCTGCCCTCCGGCGCGGACGGCACTGCCCGGCCCGTCGTCCAACAGGGTGGCCGCGTGGTGCGCTGCGGCCCGGACACCTACCAATACGATGCCTGTGGCCGGCTGGTGGAAAAGCTCGTGCAGCGCAACGGCTTCCGTCCGCAGCGCTGGAACTACCGCTGGAACGTCGACAACCGGCTCATCGAGCTGCGTACGCCCACGGGCGAAATCTGGCGCTACCAGTACGACCCCTTTGGCCGGCGCGTGTGCAAGTTCCGGGTGGTCACGACCACGCCCGAGTCCAGGCGGCAGATCATCGGCGAGGAATACCTCTGGAGCGGCGAACAACTCATCGAGGCCGCCCCGCTGTGCGCCAACGGCGACGTGCTCTACGAGCAAGCCACCACCTGGATCTACGCCCCCGGCGGCACTACTCCGCTGGCCCAGCGGCAGAACGGCAAGCTCTGCTACATCGTCACCGACCACCTCGGCAGCCCCCGCGAACTGCTCAGCGAACAGGGCGAGGTCGTCTGGTCCAACAGCCCGCAGGTGTGGGGTTTGGCGCGGCTGTGGAAGGCGGCCAATGACGAAGGGGAAACCTGGGATTGCCCGTTCCGCTTCCCCGGCCAATACCACGACCCCGAGAGCGGCCTGCACTACAACCGCCACCGTTACTACGATCCGCACACGGCGCAATACCTCACCCCTGATCCATTGGGATTGGGCGGCGGGAATAGACCTCAGGGGTATGTACACAACCCGATGGGGTGGGTTGATCCGTTGGGGTTGGCGGGGGATTGTTGTGCGGGGGGGACGAAATCGAGCGGGAAGGAGTTTGAAGCATACTTGCATGAAACTCTTGGTGGCACTGGGAGCTTTTACTATAAAGGCCGAGAATTTGATGGTGCTTACGGAAAGGATAATAAAATATGGTATGAAGCAAAATCAGGTCGATACTGGCAAGACTATGCAGCAGAGAACACTGCTGGGCTTACAAAGTTCAAGTCCGACATAGGCGCGCATAAGAGAATCGCCAATGACGCTGGAGCCACATATGAAGTTCACTCAAATACACCAATACCCCAGCACATAAAAGATTGGCTAACAAAAAAAGGAATACCATTTAGAGAGCATTGACATGTCAAGACAAGCCAGCATCGATATATTTTACAAAGAGCAGAACCCCGCAGCTATTCTTACAGATCTAATTAGTAATGGCTGGAGTGCTAACTTTGATGGCGAAGTTATGTTTATTCCGGGAAAAAACATCAACGAATTCGAATGGATAACATCTTCATTCAAAGAATTCAATATGCCACTATTCCTAGAAGAGCTAGAAATAGAAAAGAGAGCAGGAATAAGCCTAGTATATAAAAGAAAGCACGGAGGAGAGTTCTTAATATCAAGCAATTTAATGAGCTTCTCGATATCAATCAACACCATATATATTACCGGAAAAATACCAGACTTCAGCTGGTATATTTCAAGAATCACAGCCGCCATAACAAATAGAGACATACTAGGAATAAAATGCAATGCAAATTGGTAACCAATAACACCATCCCAGCCACAGAACTGGAAAGAATATACCTCTACTCTTCCTACTCAAACCGCCCCATATTGAGATCATTATGGATCTGAAAAAAACGCTGAAAAAGACATCTTGCTTAGCTTGACCTCGCGAGAGCTAGAGTTGATTTTCTCATGTCTTCGGGAGTCTTTTGCCCTAATTGACTGACAAGAGTATTTGTTAAGGACTGGAACCCCTATGGATGAGGCATTAGCGATAACGATGGAGTTGAAGACTATGATGGAACGCGAGGGCTTAGAGCCCTAAGCAGCAAAAGGGACGAAACATCACCCCACAAAACGTGCCGGATGCTGCCGGCACTATTAAGCAACCACGACCAAGGCGATAATGGAGGCAATCTGGCAATCTGGCAATTCTGCTACTCACTCATACCCAAGCTTGGCTTGCAAAACAAACTGAAATATCCAGTCGAAACATTTCCGGAGTATGGAAACAGGTCAGACTACCCAACTGCACTTGACCAAACAGATACTCCAAACTACTGGGACGGTTTCGAAAATATAATTTCCGAGCATATCCCAGAGCTATCGGGGCTTCTTCCTGAAATGAACTCTTGGAGTGAAGACGCAAGAATGTACGGCACCCAATCCGGAGACAGAATTGAAACATGGAACAATGACATAGATTGCATTATAGATATCAGGAAAATAAACTACGAACTAATACTCGCAACCCTAGATATTGCAAAAAGAATGAACTGCCTACTTGTCATACATGGCAGCGGAAGGTTGATAGAGCCGGAAATAAAACTACTTAGAGAAGAAATACTGAACTCCAATTCAGCCAAATTTATTACAGACCCAGAAGGCTACATAACCGGAAATAGAAAATAGATTAATTTCTAAAGACTAGCCCGCTCAGCGGGCTATAGGCGATGTACGTGGCGGCGTGAACATACGTGTAGTAGTCAAACTTCATGAAGAAGGTATTATTACTGCATATCCTAAGTAGAGGCACAGCATGCGCGAACCGGAAGAAATAGTAAAAGTAGCCTTTGAAGAGATATCAGACTGCTTTGAAAACGATACAGAAAGAAATATCAAAAAACTTCTCGCCTACGGAGAGCCTGGAGTTGCGCTGGAAGTCATTTACTCTCAGCTAGTAGAGTTTGACATAGCTATTCCAGCTAGAGTCAAAGAACAGCTTGCAGTGGCCGCAGGAGTCATGGGAATGAATATTGAGGAGCTACAAGATTTAAAAATCCTGTAGCTCTGCTGCGGAAAGCTAATTACGCAGCAACTGCGAGTCTGACCCCATATACCTATATGGTTTCATACCCGCAACGAGGCAAATATGAAATTACACGAATTTAGCAAAGCAAAAGAATTATTTAGATCCGCCACCGAACTTAGCATCGACGCAGAAATTATAACCGATGAGATAGCCAGAAATTACATAAAAAAAGTATTTGAAAAATACAAACCTGGAAAAACCAGCGGGCATTTTTCCATTAGTAGCTCGGCAAGAAGAATCCCCACAGATGAGTACGAATCTTCATTCTCAAGAAACCTAAAAGAGGAGAAAGCGTATGTCTTCTTCGAGCAAAATCAAATAGACAAAAATACTGTCTTCATAATCTCAGATGCCAGAGAATTATCAAAAGTAATAGAAAACTCTTTTGGCATGGAGTACTTCATCTCAAATCAAGAAACCAGCTACTTGATCGCCGTCAACTGGTATTCCATAGAATATACTGGCGAAGTTAACCTTAACTAAATCACCACACTGCACGCGGCTAGGCGCCAGTGGATTGACATTTTGGTCCGCACCAAATATGGACGAAGAATATGGCCCATGAAAATTTTTCCGAGTCCAGCTTTGAGCACAGCCACTTTATTTTCTTGAATGAATACGAAGAAGAGAGGCTTGACGAGTTTATTGATTTCGTCCTAACGACCCTAAATACAAAATAATTGGAGCGAATAGAAGGGCCTTACTCAACGCTAGTCATCACTGAATATGAAGGAGGCAGGATAACCTTGACAAGCGGCTCATTCGAAGGATGTTTTATTTCCATAGATAAAAATGAAGAATGGTCAGTAGAAAAAACAATAGAAGCACTTCAAGTTAAAACTTAAGGACCACAGCCATGTCTCAAAGCCAAAGCCACGGAAGGCAGCCCAGGACATAAGCCAGCAGCAACTCACAAAGGAATTTAGCGATGGGGCACTTGGTACTGCAACGAAACGAAGGCGAAAGAGTTATATTGACTGCCAAACCAGATGCAGGCGATGAGGAATTGCTTCGTGATCATAAAAGGCACAAAGAGCCCTAGCATTGTCCCAACCAGCCCAAACCCAAAATTGGTAGACTAAATGGACATAAATATCAGAAACGCTGTAATTGTTGCACTTACCCAGGCACTACTAGGATCCATATCCAACAACTTCAGAGCAATTCTAATAAGAACAGCCAAAGACCTACACATAGAGTTCTATATTTATCAGAAACTGGAGGAAGACATGGAGGAAATAGAGGACATCATCACAGAATTTGACTCATTAGTCATGGGCATAGAAGCTGTAGCCATAAGTTATGAAGTACGAGTGGGAACTGAAAAAATAGATTTTTCAGGAGAAGACATTACCCCTATATACATCCGGCGCAGGCAAAACTTCCTATGAAAGGAATAGCTATATTACAGGGTAACTCTTAACCTGATTACGATAGAACATCAGCCCCTCCCCATTGGGGCTAGGCTGCGGAAATAGGTCTCAGGGATATGTGCACAACCCGATGGGATGGGTTGATCCGTTGGGGTTGGCGGGGGATTGTTGTGCGGGGGCTGCAGAAGGGAGTGGAACAGTATTTGACTCAATAAAGTCCACTCAAACTGTATATTCAGGGTCAGTGATACCTAAGTCTTTTGAAATGTCTTTAGATAATGGTAAGAAAGTTTGGGTCCACGGAAACGCAACGGAGCACATGGCTGAATATGCTGCGTCTAAAGCAGTTACCCATACTCCCGATGCGGTTAGAATTGTCAGTCAGCAACAGTTGAGAAGCTTCCAGTCTGCCGTGAATACAGCAACCGAAGGTAACAAGCTGCCTACAATTATTCATGCCAGATATACTGGAGCGCACTGATGGACATTGAAATTGATAGCCCAGTAAAATTATCAATGAACTTCATCGATTTTGATGAGCATATTCCATCACTGAAAGCCTCCATAAATCTAGAGCCATTAGGATTTAAGTATGACTTATCACTTTCCACGACTCTATGGTTTGAGTGTGAGGCTTTTGATAAGTTTCTTGAAGCTTTGAAGAGAAAGTCTGCTTCGACTCTAGTTGATATGAAGAGGAACTTTGAATTGAAGATTGACTTTTCTGACAGAAATATATCCTGGAATATTTCAGAAACTGATCTGAATGGTGGAAGCTCTTCGATAAAAGGAAATAGGCCAATGTCCAGCGATGAGCTGGCTGGCTTGGTTAATTCTTTCGATAGTTATCCTAAGTGGTGGTAGCCCCTCTTGAAGTAAAAAGCCCCAGCCAGCGAGCTGGGTTTTTTATTGCCCGCGACAGCAAGAAGGCATGGCTGGCCAAAAAGGCAATATTTTGGATGGGAAGTTATGAGGAAATATCAAACACCTCAATATCTTAACAAAAAACTAGCTGAAGAAGCTTTTGAAACCAATGACATGAAGACCATTTGCGAAGCTCTAGTTGCAGTAGCTCTTCACGAGCAGGACTGGAAATGGGCACAGGATAAATGCTTAGGATTTCTGGAAAGTGAAAGCTCGGACATTAGAGGACTCGCTGCCACATGTCTTGGGCATATAGCAAGGATTCATCGCGAGCTTGATAAGGAAAAAGTTCTCTCTGCCCTTCAAACTCATTTAAGTGACGAATACATATCTGGGCAAGTTTCAGATGCTTTGGACGACATTGAAATGTTCCTTAAATAATCCTCTTACTTGGGAGCTTTTATAAAAAATCCCCGGCCTCTGCCGGGGATTTTTATTTCCGCGATCTTCTACCGCCGTCTACCCCGCTGTTCGTGATCGGCCTGATACAACGACTGCGCATCGGAGACCAGCAGCAACAGCGACCGGCTTACGCCGCTTAGCGATTGGTGTTCCGAGTGGCCCAGGTGCAACGCCGAGAGCAGTTCGATGACCGATTTCAGGCGGCACTCCGCCGCGTCGTACAGCGCGTTGGCCGGGGCATTGGTATTCAGGTAGAGGGTGGCGTCGCGAGAGAGTTTGCAGTGTTGTGACGCTGGCCCCAGAGGAATGAAGCGGCTTCCTTCGCGGCGTTCTGCTGGGGCGGGGTGTGACGTATGATCGGCGTTAGCCATGACTCAGCTCCTTTTAAGCTGCTTTGTGGTTAGCGGGCCGCCGGTGTTAGCGCACCGGCGGCCCGCGTCTTTTGGGTCTGTTGAAGCTCCCTGCGCGATCCGCGCCGTTCGGCACTTTGGGATCGCGCTCTGTTGGTCATCTAGTCTGAATATTTATGCGAATGAGCAAGAACTTGCGCACAAAGAGCGGCGTTCTTCCTCTAACGTGTCGCCATCTTATTGGCGTCTAGCTCGGCGAATCCACGGCTTGCAAGTGACTCCCACCGAATTCCGCAAGCTCTTGGGAAAAGCCTGACACAGACGGCTAGCGAGGGTTGGTTAGGGTTGGCTGTCGTCAGTTGAAATCCTCAAATGCACCTACCTCGCCAACTCAATCAGGCCGTTTTCAGACTCCTTGCCGGCTTACGTAACGCTTTTCAGCCTATTGGAAATTAATGATGACCTCCCCTCTAATCTCGGGAAACTCATATCGTTTGATTAGCGAAACAGAAATAGGAAATTGCAAATTCAAGAAAGGAGAAATTGTAATTTATAGCAGTGGAGGGTATAGCCCCTATGATGAATGCTACATATACCACTTCACCACTAACTCCGGAGAAGAACGTATGTGCGTATCTCCGGTCGAGCTAACCTCAGCCACGATTGAAAATTTCGAGAGCACATCGTAGGGTGACGCCTTCCCCATCCAAACTTCGAAATCTCAATAGACACATTAAGAGCGGCTAGCAAAAAGCTATAGACGCACTCCAAATTAAAACTTAAGAACCACAGCCATGTCTCAAAGCTAAAACCACGGAAGGCAGCCCAGGACATAAGCCAGCAGCAAATCACAAAGGAATTTAGCGATGGGATATTTAGTACTACAACGAAACGAAGGTGAAGGTGAAGGTGAAGGTGAAGGTGAAGGTGAAGGTGAAGGTGAAGGTGAAGGTGAAGGTGAAGGTGAAGGTGAAGGCGTTATATTGACTGCCAAACCAGACGCAAGCAACGAGGAATTGCTTCGTGAACTCAGGGAAGAAGGAATCTGTGTATCCGTGGCCAGCGTAAGGGGATTTAGTGTCAGGTTGGCATTCGAAGCATCAGGCTCAATCAAGATTCTGCGGGAAGAGCTTGATAATGATTGAAGTATTTATAACCAAATAAAAACCCAGCCAAAGCGCTGGGTTTTTATTGCCTGCAAAGTACTGGGACCACACCAGCCGAATTCCGTCGCTACTTGGGAAAGGGCTGATACGGGCCTGGCCGCCGGAAGCGAGCTGGTGGTTCGTCGAGGCCGGCGTCGGCGATGCTCTGCGCTAACGGTTAAGCCGAGGGCGGCGTGCCTGGGGCCTTTGCGCCAAAAGAACGCCCCGCGAAGCCTGAGGTTCGCGGGGCGTTTTTGCCGTCGGTCAGCGCAGGTCGAAGCGGTCCAGGTTCATCACTTTGGTCCATGCCTTGACGAAGTCTTCGACGAACTTCTGCCTGGCATCGGCGCAGGCGTAGACCTCCGCCAGGGCGCGCAATTGGGAGTTGGAGCCGAACACGAGGTCGATGCGGGTACCGGTCCACTTCACTTTGCCGCTCTTGCGGTCACGTCCTTCGTAGAGGTCGTTGGCCGCCGAGGTCGGTTTCCACTCCGTGCCCATGTCCAGCAGGTTGACGAAGAAGTCGTTGCTCAAGGTGCCCACCGTGCTGGTGAACACGCCGTGCGATGACTGTCCGACGTTGGCGCCCAGCACGCGCAGGCCGCCGACCAAGACTGTCATTTCCGGCGCGGTGAGCGTCATCAGTTGGGCTTTGTCGATCAGCAGGTGCTCGGGCAGGACGGGGTACTTGGCTTTGAGGTAATTACGGAAGCCATCGGCGCGCGGCTCCAGCATGCCGACCGACTCCACGTCGGTCTGCTCCTGGCTGGCGTCCATGCGTCCCGGTGCGAAGGGTACTTCGATGGCGTGGCCGCCATCCTTCGCCGCTTTCTCGATGGCTGCGCTACCGGCCAGCACGATGAGGTCGGCCAGGGAGATTTTCTTGCCGCCGGGCGCGGAGTTGTTGAACTCGGCCTGGATGCCTTCGAGCACCTTGAGCACCTTGGCCAGTTGTTCGGGCTGGTTGACCGGCCAGTCCTTCTGCGGTGCAAGGCGAATGCGCGCGCCATTGGCGCCGCCGCGCTTGTCGGAGCCACGGAAGGTGGAAGCCGACGCCCAGGCGGTGGCGACCAGTTCGGCGACGCTGAGCCCGGAGGCAAGCACCTTGGCCTTGAGCGCGCTGACGTCGTTGGCGTCTACCAACGGATGGTCCACGGCGGGGATCGGGTCTTGCCAGATCAGTTCCTCGGCTGGAACTTCCGGCCCCAGGTAGCGGGCGCGCGGGCCCATGTCGCGGTGAGTCAGCTTGAACCAGGCACGGGCGAAGGCGTCGGCCAGTTCATCGGGGTTTTCGTGGAAGCGCCGGCAGATCTTTTCGTAGATCGGGTCGGTACGCAGGGCGATGTCGGTAGTGAGCATGGTCGGCCCGCGACGCTTGTTCGGGTCGAACGGGTCGGGGATGCTGTTGGCCCCGGCACCATGCTTGGGTTGCCACTGGTGGGCGCCGGCAGGGCTCTTGGTCAGCTCCCATTCGTAGCCGAACAGGTTCCACAGGAAGTTGTTGCTCCACTTGGTCGGTGTGGAGGTCCAGATCACTTCAAGACCGCTGGTGATGGCGTCGGTGCCTACGCCTGTCTTGTAGGTGCTGCGCCAGCCCAGCCCCTGCTCTTCCAGCCCGGCTGCCTCCGGGTCGGCGCCAACGTTGCTGGCGGGGCCGGCACCGTGGGTCTTGCCGAAGGTGTGGCCGCCAACGATCAGGGCTACGGTTTCCTCGTCGTTCATCGCCATGCGAGCGAAGGTTTCGCGGATGTCGATGGCGGCTGCCAGCGGGTCGGGGTTGCCGTTGGGGCCTTCCGGGTTCACGTAGATCAGGCCCATCTGCACGGCGGCCAGCGGGTTCTCCAGGTCACGGTCGCCGGTGTAGCGGTTGTCGCCGAGCCAGGTTTTTTCGTCGCCCCAGTACACGTCCATGTCCGGTTCCCATACGTCCTCGCGGCCGCCGGCGAAACCGAAGGTTTTGAAGCCCATCGATTCCAGCGCGACGTTGCCGGTAAGGACGATGAGGTCGGCCCAGGACAGTTTTTTGCCGTATTTCTGCTTGATCGGCCAGATGAGCCGGCGGGCCTTGTCGAGGCTCACGTTGTCCGGCCAACTGTTGAGCGGGGCGAAACGTTGCTGCCCCCGGCCTGCGCCGCCACGGCCATCGCCGATGCGGTAGGTGCCGGCGGCGTGCCAGGCCATGCGGATGAACAGCGGGCCATAGTGGCCGAAGTCGGCCGGCCACCAATCCTGCGAATCGGTCATCACGGCGCGCAGGTCCTGTTTCACCGCGTTCAGGTCGAGGCTCTTGAATGCCTCGGCGTAGTTGAAGGATTCCTCCATCGGATTGGACTTGGAGGAGTGCTGGTGGAGCAGGTCCAACCGCAGTTGATCAGGCCACCAGTCACGGTTGGTGGTGCCACCGCCAGCGGTGTGGTTGAACGGGCAGCTGGCTTTCTTCTCGTCACTCATCACGGCTCCTTGTCTGCGCTCACGGACCGGCGCTCTGTCTGTATATCCCATCAGAAGATAGATCAACTGCGTGTCAGCGCTATTTCCCGGCGATAGGAGTTATCGATTGGCCGCTACGGTAAAAGGCTATGACGCTCACCGCTCCTGCCCTGCCCCGTCCTGGCCGCCCACGCCGATGCAGGGTTCGTTCAGCGTTCGTTCAGGCTCGTCCCGGGCGCCCTTGAGATATGGCAGGCTTTTGCAATAACCCGGCGGCTAGGCTGTGCCCGTTCCCTTTCCATACGGCATGAGCCGGGAGTCGAGCATGACGACGATGCACCCCACCGAGCACAAAGCCAGCGAGCCCGGCGCGGGAGGCTGGTATCGCAAGAGCGTGCAGCAGACCATGACGGAGCTGCAGACCAGCCCTGCGGGCCTCTCCCCCGACGAGGCTGGCGCACGCCTGGCGCGCGTCGGCCCCAACGCCCTCCCCGCCAGGGATAGCGACCCGCTCTGGCTGCGCTTCATGCGGCACTTCAATGACGTGCTGATCTACATCCTGCTGGTGGCCGCAGTGGCCACCGCGCTGATGGGCCACTGGACCGACACTGTGGTGATCCTGCTGGTGGCGGTGATCAACGCCGGTATCGGCTTCTTCCAGGAGAACAAGGCGGAGAAATCCCTGGCGGCGCTGCGCGGCATGCTCAGCAGCAGCGCCCACGTGGTGCGCAGTGGACGGAAGATGGAGGTTGACGCCAGCGCGCTGGTGCCCGGCGACATCGTGGTGCTCAAACCCGGCGACAAGATTCCCGCCGATGTGCGCCTGTTCGATGTGCATCACCTGCAGGTGGAGGAGTCGATGCTCACCGGCGAGTCGCTCACCGTGGGCAAGCACGCCGACGCGCTGGACAAGGACGCGCTGCTGGCCGACCGCATCAATCTTGGTTTCTCCGGTACCAACGTGAGCTCCGGCAATGCCCGTGGCGTGGTGATCGAAACCGGCGCGGCAACGGAGCTGGGCCGCATCAACCGGATGATTTCCAACGTCGGTGAAAGCGAAACCCCGCTGCTGCGGCAGATCGCCCAGTTGGGCAAGCGCATCTTCCAATTGATCGTCGGCATGATGCTGGCGCTGTTCGTCATCGGTTTTTTCTGGCACGACTATCCGTTCGGCGAGCTGCTGCTGTCGCTGATAAGCCTGGCCGTGGCGTCGGTGCCGGAGGGCCTGCCGGCGATTGTCTCGATCATCCTGTCGCTGGGCGTGCAGCGCATGGCGCGCAACAAGGCGATCATCCGCAAGCTGCCGACGGTGGAGACGCTCGGCGCGATGAGTGTGATCTGCTCGGACAAGACCGGCACGCTGACCATGAACGAAATGACGGTCAAGGGCGTGCTGCTGGCCGATGGCATTTATAGCGTCGAGGGCCAGAGCTACGAGCCCAGGGGCCGGATCACTTTCGGCGGCGTGAGCGAGCCGCTGGACTGGTCGCGCCACGGCACGCTGGAGGCATTCATCCACGCCGTGGACATCTGCAACGACAGTTCCCTGCAACGCAACGACGAGGGCCGCTGGAGCGTGGTCGGCGGCCCGACCGAGGGCGCGCTGAAGGTGCTGGCGCGCAAGGCGGACCTGGCGGAGGCCGAGGTCCGCAAGTTCGGCAAGATTCCCTTCGATTCCGCCTACAAGTACATGGCCCGCCGCTGCGACGTGGACGGCCAGAGCCTGATCTACCTGAAGGGCGCGCCCGATGTGCTGCTGCGCATGTGCCAGCAGCAACTGACCGCTGCCGGCGCAGAGCCGCTGGACCGCGAGTACTGGGAGCGCGAGATGAGCCATATCGCCAGCCAGGGCCTGCGTATGCTGGCGGCGGCATACAAGCCGGTGCCCGCGCAGAACGAGGCGATCGATCATGAGGACCTGCAGCAAGGCATGATCTTCCTCGGCGTAGCCGGCCTGATGGACCCGCCGCGCCCCGAGGCCATCGATGCCATCGCGATGTGCAAGCGCGCCGGCATCCAGGTGAAGATGATCACCGGCGACCATCCCGACACCGCCGTGGCCATCGCCGGCATGCTCGGCATGGGCGACGATCTGCGCGCGATGACCGGCCAGGAACTGGAACAGGCCGACGACGAGCAGCTCAGGTCGCTCGCCATGCAGTATTCGGTATTCGCCCGGACCAGCCCGGAGCACAAGCTGCGGCTGGTCCGGGCGTTGCAAGCCAACCAGCAGGTGGTCGGCATGACCGGCGATGGAGTCAACGATGCGCCGGCGCTCAAGCAGGCCGACGTCGGTATCGCGATGGGCATCAAGGGTACCGAGGTGACCAAGGAAGCCGCCGACATGGTGCTCACCGACGATAACTTCTCCACCATCGCCAACGCGGTGCGCGAGGGCCGCCGCGTATACGACAACCTGAAGAAGACTGTGCTCTTCGTGTTGCCGACCAATATGGCCCAGGGCCTGCTGATCGTGATGGCGATCCTCGCCGGCACGGTGATCCCGCTGTCGCCGCTGCAGATTCTCTGGATGAACATGGCGACGTCCACCACGCTGTCGTTCGCGCTGGCATTCGAGCCGGGCGAGCCGGGCATGATGCGGCGCCCGCCACGCAATGCGCGGGAGTCGATTCTCAACGGTTTCGCGGTCTGGCGGGTGCTTTATGTCGGCGGCCTGCTGACTGCCGCGGCATTCCTCCTGGAAGCCTGGATGCTCAGCAACGGCCAGGACACCGAGCATATCCGCACGATGATCCTGCACACCCTGGTCACCGCGCAGTGGGCCTACATGTTCAACTGCCGCCTGCAAGACCAGTTCTCGCTGAACGCCGGACTGCTGCGCAACGCCGCGCTGCTGACCGTGACCTTCGCGCTGATCCTGTTGCAGTGCTTCGTGATCTACGTGCCGTTCATGCAGTCGGCCTTCCACACTGTGGCGCTGCCGTTCAGCAGTTGGCTGATCTCGCTGGGTATCGGCGTACTGGTGTTCTTCGCCGTGGAGCTGGAGAAGCTGGTGATCCGCCGCTGGAAGGCTTCGCGCGGCTGAGGGCAGCGCTGCAATGTTCGACAGGCCCCTCCCGGAACCGAGGGGCCTTTTTCATGGAGGGCAGCGGCCTGGTTACTGGTGCAGCCGCAGCACCGCTTCCAGCTCCTCGCGCAACCAGGGTTCGTCGATTTCGGGCAGGCGCCGGGCGATCTGCCGGGCCACCCAGCGCTGGCCGCGGCCGATGAAGTCGAAGCGCAGTTCCAGGTCGTCGATGAGCATGGCGCTGGCATGGAAATCGCCGATGCCGCTGTCCGGCGTCGCGCCCAGGCGTTCCAGGCAGGTGCGCAGGCGTCGGCAGCTCTCCGTTTCGCCCTGGTGCAGGTGTTCCAGACGTCGGCGCACCAGAGGCTCGTCGGTCTGGCGCAGGCTGTCGAGCATGACCCGGGCGCCCGCGCGCTCGGCGCGCATCAGGGTTTGCAGCCAGTCGATGAGATCGTTGGGCGGGCTGGACATCGCAGGCTCCTCGGCAAAGGCGAAGGCCCATGCTAGCCCCGCGCCTGATATGCCTCTAAATGAATTGAATTGCACTTAGGCAGCATTTTTTTTAATACATCCGGCGGCCGCCAGGCTCGGTTGTTTTCCGTACGCCGCTCGGCGTCATTGACCCGGGACATGGAATGCCATCGCCGGCGCATGGCGTGCACCGCTTTTGAGTTCAAAAAATATGCACTTAGGCTGCATTATTATTCGTTTGTTGCATTCAATGCGGCTCTTCAGACTGTCCTGACTCCCTGCGGCGAATTGCCTCCCTTGCGTTCGCCCCTTGCACGCCGTTCGGCGCGGGGAGTCGTCAGTCAACCGCAGTGCGACGGAACCAAGATGACCAGCGCGATAGCTCTCGACCAAGACACCGCTTACAACTACGACATCGTTCGCCGCTTCACCCTCACTACCCTGGGCTGGGGCATCATCGGCATGCTCATGGGCGTGTTCATCGCCGCCCAACTGGTGTGGCCGCAACTGAACATGGATACGCCCTGGACCAGCTTCGGGCGCATCCGCCCCATTCACACCAACCTGGTGATCTTCGCCTTCGGCGGTAGCGCGCTGTTCGCCACCTCGTTCTATGTGGTGCAACGTACCTGCCGCGTACGGATCATTTCCGACAGCCTGGCCAACCTGCTGTTCTGGGGCTGGCAGGCGAGCCTGGTGGCGATGCTGGTGAGCTACCCGCTGGGCATCACCACGTCCAAGGAATACGCCGAGATGGAGTGGCCCATCGCGCTGTGGGTCACGGTGCTGTGGCTGGTCTACGCCTACCTGTTCTTCGGCACCATCGCCCACCGCAAGGTGCGCCACATCTATGTCGGCAACTGGTTCTATGGCGCCTTCATCGTGGTGACCGGGATGGTCCATGTGGTCAATCACCTGGCCATTCCGGTGACGCTACTGAAGTCCTACCCGATCTATTCGGGTGCGACCGACGCCATGATCCAGTGGTGGTATGGCCACAGCGTGGTGGGCTTCATCCTCTCGGTGGGCTTCCTCGGCATGATGTACTACTACGTGCCCAAGCAGGCCGAGCGGCCGATCTACTCCTATCGCCTGTCCATCGTGCACTTCTGGGCGATCATCACCCTGTATATCTGGGCCGGCCCGCACCACCTGCACTACACCGCATTGCCGGACTGGGCGCAGAGCCTGGGCATGGTGATGTCGCTGATCCTGCTGGCGCCAAGCTGGGGCGGCATGATCAACGGCATGATGACCCTCTCGGGTGCCTGGCATAAGTTGCGTACCGACCCGATCCTGCGCTTCCTGGTCGTGTCGCTGGCGTTCTACGGCATGTCGACCTTCGAAGGCCCGATGATGGCGATCAAGACTGTGAACTCGCTGTCCCACTACACCGACTGGACCATCGGTCACGTGCATGCCGGCGCGCTGGGCTGGGTGGCGATGATTTCCATCGGCGCGCTGTACCACATGATTCCGAAGCTTTACGGACGCGAGCAGATGCACAGCGTCGGCCTGATCAACGCGCACTTCTGGCTGGCCACCATCGGTACCGTGCTGTACATCGCCTCGATGTGGGTCAACGGCATTACCCAGGGCCTGATGTGGCGCGCGGTGAACGATGACGGCACGCTCACCTACTCCTTCGTCGAAGCGCTGTCGGCCAGCCACCCGGGCTACATCGTGCGGCTGATCGGCGGCTCCACCTTCGCCAGCGGCATGCTGCTGATGGCCTGGAACACCTGGCTCACCGTACGGGGGAGCAAGCCGGTGAACCGGATCGAAATGGCACCGGCCTGAGGAGCACGACGATGTTGCTGACGCTCATCGGACTGGCCGGCTGCGCCGTCGCCTGCTGGTGTGCCTGCCGCGGCGACGTGGACGAGCAGACCGCACTGCTGCCCTTCGCCGACGACCCGGAAGCCGAGCGCCACATGAGCGCGGCCACTGGCCGGCACTGCGAGCGCGTCGTTGAGCCGCTGCCGGAACCGCCGCCGCCCTATCGGCTACGCGCCTGATTTCCCCCCCCACGGATGGGGCCTCCCCGCGTGCCGCTCGCGGCACCTTGCCGGGCTCTTGCCGCAAGAGCCCGTTTTTTCCGCTTTCTAGTACGGACTTTCCAATGCCCGCCCTGCCCGGCTGGCGGCAGCGCGCCGCCTCCTACCTGCCCGATATGCCGCATACCCGGCCGCGCGAGTGGTTGCGCGCCTCCTGCGGCACGAGCCTCGGTTTCCTGCTCAGTGCGATCGCCTGCGAACTGCTGTTCGGCCCGGCGATACCGCCGCATTTCGCCGGCCCCTGGGCGGCTTCGGCGATCCTGGTATTCGCCGTGTCGTCCGGGGCGCTTGCCCAGCCGTGGTCGGTGCTTGGCAGCTACCTCTGCGCATCGCTGGTGGCCACGCTGGTCTGCTGGTGGCTGCCGGGCGGAATCCTCGCCGCAGCCCTGGCGCTGGGCCTGTCCCTGCTGCTGATGTACCCGCTGCGCTGCCTGCACCCGCCGGGCGGCGCGCTGGCCTTCAGCCTGGCCTTCGCCGCGCCGCTGCCGGGCGAGCCGGTGTGGATGGCGCCCCTGGTGGCGATCAGCGGCGGGTTGGGCCTGGTCCTGCTGGCACTGCTATTCAACAATCTCACGCGCATGCCCTACCCCCGCCGCCGCAGCCTCGCCACGGACCATCACCAGACCCGGGACCCGCTGCCGGGCGAGCGCGTCGGTATCCAGTCCACCGACCTGGACCAGGCGCTGGACGAACTGGGCGCCTTCGTCGATATCACCCGCGACGATCTCGAACGCATCGTCCGCAGCACCGAACGCCATGCCCTGCGCCGCAGCATGGGCGATACCCGCGCGCGCCAGGTGATGTCCCGCGACCTGGTCTGCGCCACGCCGGACACCCCGGTGCGCCATGCCCTGCGCCTGCTGGTACGGCACCACCTGAAGGCGCTGCCGATCCTCGATGAGGACCGGCGGCTGGTGGGCATCGTCAGCCTGATCGACCTGCTCGCCCCCAGGCGCAAGGGCGGCTGGCTGAAACGCCTGCTCGGCGGGCTGGGCCTGCACCGCGAGCGCATGCTGGCCGAGGTGATGAGCAGCCCGGTGCTCCACGTGGATGCCGACAGCCATGCGGTGGAGCTGATCCCCCTGCTGTCCGACCACGGCCTGCACTGCCTGCCGGTGCTCGAGCGCGGCGAACTGGTGGGGGTGATCACCCAGACCGATCTGATCGCCGCGCTGCGGCGCGACCTGCTCAGCCACCTGGGCTAGGCACGCTTTCCGTTACACTGGCCGCCTGATTCGCGCAGAAACCGCCCAATGGACATCGACCTGACCCGCACCTTCCTGGAAATCGTCCGCCACGGCAGCTTCGTCGCTGCCGCCGAGCGCATGCACATCACCCAGACCGCCGTTACCGCGCGGGTGCAGAAGCTGGAGGCGCACCTCAACAGCACCCTGTTCGTGCGCAACCGCGCCGGGGCTCGCCTGACACCGGACGGGGAAGCCTTCGTCACCTACGCCAACCAGATTCTGCAGACCTGGGAAGCCGCCGAGCGCGACCTGCCATTGCCGGCAGGCATTCATAACGTGCTGCATGTCGGCGGCGAGGTGAGCCTGTGCAACCCGCTGATGCTGCGCTGGGTCAGCCGCATCCGCCAGGTGATCGGCGACCACGCGGTGCATGCGGAGATCGGCGATGGACAGAGCCTGTTGCGGCAACTGGAGCTGGGCGTGCTGGACGCCGCGCTGGTGTACCGCCCGACCTATTGGCCGGGCATGCAGGTGGAGCAGTTGCTGGAGGAGAAACTGATCCTGGTGCGCGCGCAAAACCCCGAGCCCTATGTTTACGTCGACTGGGGCGAAGGCTTCCGCCAGCAGCACGACAGCGCCCTGCCGGAGCGGGCCAAGGCGCCCGTGACCTTCAACCTGGGGCCGCTCGCGCTGCAATACATCCTGGAAAACGGCGGTTCGGGGTACTTCCGCACACGCGTGGTGCAGAGCTATCTCGACCGCAAGGTGCTGCGCCGCGTGCCCAAGGCCCCGGAGTTCAGCTACCCGACCTACCTGGTGTACTCCCGCGACCGCGACTCCCAGGCGCTGCAGCAGGCTTTCACCCTGCTGCGCGAGGTGGTGGCGCAGGACCCGGACTGGTCTCAGCGCTGGGACCCGATGATCTGAAGCGGCAGGACGGCGGCGCCTTGCACCGCCGCCCTGGCCATCAGTGCTCGGTGTCCAGCGCCATTCGGTACTCGATCACTCCGGGCCGCTCGGCGATCCAGTCATACAGTCGCTGCGCCGTGTGGTTGGTTTCCTGGGTGTGCCAGTACAGCCGCTCGCACTGCCGCTCGCTGGCCTGGCGCTGCACGTATTCGATGAGCTTCTTGCCGATCTTCTGCCCGCGCACGCTTGGTGAAACGTAGAGGTCTTCCAGGTAGCAGAAGTCGTTGCGCCCCCAGGTCGAGCGGTGGAAGACGAAATTGACGAACCCGAAGAGCCGCTGGCCGTCGGTGGCCACGGCGCAATGCACCGGCTCGGCGGCATCGAAGAAGCGCGCCCAGGTGGCGCGGGTCGTTTCCTCGCTCAGGTTCACGGCGTAGAACTCCTGGTACTTGTCCCAGTACTCGGACCACTTCTCGAAATCCTCCTGCGCCACCGGGCGAATGGATATGAGCTGTTGTATGGCAGTCATGTCACGTCTCCTTCTCTACTGCGGGAACTGTCCCTTCATGTATTCGCGGCGGGCGGCCGGCTGCCGCTCGCCTCGACCGGGCCAGAGCCCTTCGGCTTGACCGGGGCTGATTTATATCGCCCTAATGGAATGGATAGCCCCGCCATTATGCGAATGACGAGCAGACCAATTGTTCAGGAACTCCCTACTCGAATCGGTCAAGGCACGGATGATTCACCCGGAGCTGCTGGCGTTACCGCTGCACGCAAGGATCCAGCGCGCCCTTCGCCAACTGATACTCGACGGCGCCCTCACGGCGGGAACGCCACTACCCGCCTCGCGCCAACTGGCCGGCTCCCTCGGCGTTTCCCGCGACACCATCGAATCGGCCTACAGCCATCTGCACGCCGAAGGCTTCATTGAGCGGCGGGTCGGCAGCGGCAGCTTCGTCGCCGAGGCCACCCGTCTTTCCCCCGGACGGCGCACGCCCAGGCAGCCGCGCCATGCCACCACGGGCCCCGCGCGGCTCAGCCAGCGAGGCCAGGCGATACTCCACCACGGTGGCGTGCGCGAGCAGCTCACGCCGCGCCCATTCGCGCCCGGCGTGCCGGAAACGCGCACCTTCCCGCTGCCGACCTGGGAGCGCCTGCAACGCCAGGTGCTGAAGGAGTTCGGCGCCAGGGCCCTGATGCACGGCGACCCGCAGGGCGCCCTGCCGCTGCGGCGCGCCATCGCCGACTACGTGAACCTTGAGCGTGGCGCGCGCACTACGGCGGAACAGGTGCTTGTGCTGACCAGTTCGCAGCAGGCCCTGGGCCTATGCGCCAGCGTCCTGCTGGACCCGGGCGAGCGGATATTCATCGAGGATCCGGTCTACTACGGTGCGCGCAAGGCATTCGTCGCGGCGGGGCTCGACTGCCAGGCCATTGCCGTCGACGAGCACGGCATCGAGGTCGACCGGCTGCTAGCCCAGCCTCACTCCGCCAGGGCCGTGTACCTGACCCCATCGCACCAGTTCCCCACCGGCACGACACTCTCGCTGGAGCGGCGGCTGGCGCTGATCGAATGGGCCGAGCGGGAGCAGGCGTGGATCATCGAGGACGACTACGACAGCGAATTCCACTACGCCGGCAAGCCGACCGCCTGCGTCCAGGGCCTGGACGCTCACGAGCGAACGCTCTACATCGGCACTTTCACCAAGTCGCTGTTTCCGGGGCTGCGCGTCGGCTACCTGGTGTTGCCGCCCGCGCTGGTGGAGCCCATGACCATCGCCCGCTCCCTGCAGGATGGCCACACCGCCTCCATCGCGCAGTTGACCCTGGCGCGCTTCATCAGCGGCGGGCATTTCGGCGCGTACGTGCGCAGCATGCGCAACCTCTACGCCGAACGCCTGGCCCTGTTGGCCGAGTTGCTGGAACGGCGACTCGGCGGGCTTGTGCAACCCCGCGTGCCGGCGGGCGGCTTGCAGATGCCCTGCCTGCTCTCCGCCGCGCTGGAGGAAAGCACGGCCATCGCCGCCGCGCGCGGCGCGGGTATCGAACTGCTGGGCCTGAGCGGCCTGTACGTTACCCGGCCGCCGCAACCGGGCTTCCTGATGGGCTTCGCGGCGTACACGACCGATGAACTCGAACGAGCGGTGGATGGCCTGGCGCGAAGCCTGGAAAAGCTGACCTGAACCACAAAGCACAAGGCCCGCCGAGTGGCGGGCCTTGTGTATCACGGCGATGGAGCGCTGCTTCAGAGCGCCATATCGTTGGCAGCCTTGGCGGCCGGCGCGGCGTCTACCGGTTGCGCGGGCATGGACTGGTCGATGGCCGGCGGCGGGGCCAGTTGCAGGACTTCGCTGGTGTAGGCCCACTCCTGCGCGGTTTTCTCCGGGCTATCGTTGAGCCTGGTACCGTAGCTGGGGACGATCTGCCGGATCTTCGCCTGCCATTGCGGGGTGGCGACCTTGTCCTTGAACACCTTCTCCAGCACGCTGAGCATGATCGGCGCGGCAGTGGAAGCGCCCGGCGACGCACCCAGCAGGCCGGCGATGCTGCCGTCGGCGGAAGCCACGATCTCGGTGCCGAGTTTCAGCACGCCGCCCTTCTCCTCGTCGCGCTTGATGATCTGCACGCGCTGGCCGGCCTGCCAGAGGCGCCAGTCTTCGGCCTTGGCCTCCGGGAAATACTCGCGCAGCGCAGCGAGGCGGTCTTCGTCGGAGAGCATCAGTTGGCCGGCGAGGTACTCCACCAGCGGGTACTCGTCGATGCCCACGCGGGTCATCGGCCAGAAATTGTGGACGTTGGTGCTGCCCAGCAGGTCCAGGTAGGAGCCTTCCTTGAGGAACTTGGTGGAGAAGGTGGCGAACGGCCCGAACAGGATCACGCGCTTGCCGTCGAGCACACGGGTATCCAGGTGCGGCACGGACATCGGCGGCGCGCCGACCGACGCCTTGCCGTAGGCCTTGGCCAGGTGCTGCTGGGCGATGCCCGGGTTCTCGGTGACCAGGAACGAACCACCGACCGGGAAGCCGGCGTAGTCCTTGGCTTCATCGATGCCGGATTTCTGCAGAAGGCGCAGCGCGCCGCCACCGGCACCGATAAAGACGAACTTGGCGTCGGTCTCGGTGCCGCTGCCATCCTTCAGGTTCTTGTACTCGACGCGCCAGCTACCGTCGTCGTTGCGGGTGATGTTCTCGACTTCGCTGGAGAGCTTCATCGAGAAGTTCGGCTTGCTTTGCAGGTAGCCGGCGAACTGGCGGGTGATCTCGCCGAAGTTCACGTCGGTGCCCAGCGGCGACCAGGTGGCGGCGATCCTCTGCGCGGGGTCGCGGCCTTCCATCATCAGCGGCACCCACTTGGCGATCTGCACCGGGTCCTCGGAGTACTGCATGCCGCGGAACAGCGGGCTGGCCTGCAGCGCCTCGTAGCGCTTCCTGAGGAAGGCGATGTTCTCGTCGCCCCAGACGAAGCTCATGTGCGGAGTGGAGTTGATGAAGGAGCGAGGATCCTTCAGCACGCCGCTCTTCACCTGCCAGGCCCAGAACTGGCGGGAGATCTGGAACGATTCGTTGATCTCGATGGCCTTGGCGATGCTGACCTTGCCGTCCTTGTCCTGCGGCGTGTAGTTCAGTTCGGCCAGGGCGGAGTGGCCGGTGCCGGCGTTGTTCCAGCCGTTGGAGCTTTCCAGGGCGACGCCATCCAGGCGCTCGACCATCTCCATGCTCCAGCCCGGCTCCAGCTCGTTCAGCCAGACGCCCAGGGTGGTGCTCATGATGCCGCCGCCGATCAGCAGCACATCGACCTTCTTGGTTTGCTCGGCATAGGCGGGCGCGCAAGTCACAGCAATAGCGAGGCCCAGCAGAGGCCCGCCGAATTTCTTGATCATTAGAGGAATCTCGTCGTTAGGGCTTGGCCTGCCCCACCGGCGTCATTCAGCGTGAAGGCCCGCGGCCTCCAGGGAAGCGCGGGCGACAGTACGACGGGATGGAAACAGGGGTCACTTCCCTCCTCCGCCGGCTCTGTGGCCAGTTGATGGAGTGAGAGACACGTCCTGCGCAGAGACACACGCAAAGCCGGAGGCCCTGGTTTGTTCTTCTAATAACCTGTGACTAGGTTGCATGACCTGCTGAAACGTTTCGCCATTCTATAGAAGCGGCACGGTATCACCAACCATTCTGCTCAACTATCAGCCCCGTGACACCGCATAAGGTTATGCAAAATGATTCCTTCAATTGCGCCAGTTATTCCTCCTATAGTTCTCCAACTCGTCATAACAAGTTATGAGCTATGGCCGAACTACTCCCGCTCTCCCCCGTTCCACTGTACAGCCAGCTCAAGGAGCTGCTGCGCACCCGCATTCTCGACGGCACCTATCCGCCGCACAGCCGCATGCCCTCGGAGTCCGAGCTGGGCAAGTTCTTCGAGGTCAGCCGCATCACCGTTCGCCAGGCACTTGGCGACCTGCAGAAGGAAGGGCTGATCTTCAAGATCCACGGCAAGGGCACTTTCGTCGCCAAGCCCAAGGCGTTCCAGAACGTCAGCACCCTGCAAGGCCTGGGTGAATCCATGAGCCAGCGCGGCTATGAAGTGATCAACCGTCTGCGCAGCTTCAAGGTGGTGCCGGCCAGCGCGCAGGTGGCCGAACGCCTGCAACTGGCCGAGGGCGACAGCGTGGTGGAAATCAAGCGCGCGCGCCTGGTCAACCGCGAACTGGTGTCCCTGGAGATCACCTACCTGCCGGAAGCCGTCGGCCGCCGGCTGGAAAAGGCCGACCTGGTCAGCCGCGACATCTTCCTGATCCTGGAGAACGACTGCGCCCTGCCCCTGGGCCATGCCGACCTGGCCATCGACGCCATCCTCGCCGACGCCGAACTGGCCCGAGCGCTGGAGCTGGAAGAAGGCTCGCCGGTCATGCGCATCGAGCGCCTGACCCACACCGCCGACGGCCAGCCGCTGGACTACGAACACCTCTATTACCGTGGCGATGCCTTCCAGTACCGCCTGCGCATCGACCGCCACAAGGGCCCCCAAGCATGAGCCGATTCGAGATTCCCGCAGACAAGGAACTGGACTACGACATCGTGGTGATCGGTGGCGGCACCGCCGGGCCGATGGCTGCGATCAAGGCCAAGGAGGCCAACCGCGAGCTGCGCGTGCTGCTGGTGGACAAGGCCAACGTCAAGCGCAGCGGCGCCATCAGCATGGGCATGGACGGCCTGAACAACGCCATCATTCCCGGCCACGCCACGCCCGAGCAGTACACCAAGGAAATCACCGTCGCCAACGACGGCATCGTCAACCAGGCGGCGGTATATGCCTACGCCACCCATAGCTTCGAGACCCTGCAGCAACTGGACCGCTGGGGCGTGAAGTTCGAGAAGGACGAGGTTGGCGACTACGCGGTGAAGAAGGTCCACCACATGGGCGCCTACGTGCTGCCGATGCCCGAGGGCCACGACATCAAGAAGGTGCTGTATCGCCAGCTCAAGCGGGCGCGCATCGAGATCACCAACCGCCTGGTCGCCACCCGCCTGCTCACCGATGCCGACGGGGCGGTCAACGGCCTGCTCGGCTTCGACTGCCGCACCGCGCAATTCCAGGTGATCCGCGCCAAGGCCGTGGTGCTCGCCTGCGGTGCCGCCGGGCGCCTGGGCCTGCCTTCGTCCGGCTACCTGATGGGTACCTACGAGAACCCGACAAACGCCGGCGACGGCTATGCGATGGCCTACCACGCCGGAGCGGAGCTGGCGAACCTCGAATGCTTCCAGATCAACCCGCTGATCAAGGACTACAACGGCCCGGCCTGCGCCTACGTCACCGGCCCGCTGGGCGGCTACACCGCCAACAGCAAGGGTGAGCGCTTCATCGAGTGCGACTACTGGAGCGGCCAGATGATGTGGGAGTTCCACCAGGAACTCGAAGGCGGCAACGGGCCGGTGTTCCTCAAGCTCGACCACCTCGCCGAAGAGACCATCCAGACCATCGAGGAAATCCTGCACAGCAACGAACGGCCCAGCCGCGGGCAGTTCCATGCAGGACGCGGCACCGACTATCGCCAGCAGATGGTGGAGATGCACATCTCCGAGATCGGCTTTTGCTCCGGCCACTCCGCGTCAGGCGTGTGGGTCAACGAGAAGGCCGAGACCAGCGTCAAGGGCCTGTACTCGGCCGGCGACATGGCCGCGGTGCCGCACAACTACATGCTCGGCGCCTTTACCTACGGCTGGTTCGCCGGCACCAACGCCGCACAGTACGTGGCCGGGCGCGAGTTCAGCGAGGTAGATCGCGAGCAGGTGGCGCGCGAGCGCGAGCGCATCTTCGCCCCGCTCAAGCGAGAGCACGGCCTGCCGCCGGCGCAGGTGGAATACAAGCTGCGGCGCATGGTCAACGACTACCTGCAGCCGCCGAAGGTGACGAAGAAGATGGAAATCGGCCTGCAACGCTTCGCCGAGATCGCCCTAGACCTCGACCAGATGAAGGCCAACAACCCGCACGAACTGATGCGTGCGATGGAGGTCAGCGTGATCCGCGACTGCGCCGAAATGGCCGCCCGCGCCTCGCTGTTCCGTACCGAAAGCCGCTGGGGCCTCTACCACCACCGCGTCGACTATCCGCAACGCAACGATGCCGATTGGTTCTGCCACGCCCATCTGAAGAAGGATGCCAACGGCGCCATGACCAGCTTCAAGAAGGCCATCGAGCCCTACCTGATCGCCCTCGACGACGACGAACAACAAGCCTACGAGCGGCTGCGGGTGAAGCACCAGGCACCGCCGCAAGAACCAGCCGGCCGCTACGACGGCCTGCAAGCGACACGATGAGGACCGCGTGCAATGGCCTACCAACCCCAGGAAATCTTCTTCCGCTCCAGCGCCCCGGTGACGGTGGATGCGGACAAGTGCATCGCCGACAAGGGATGCACCGTCTGCGTCGAAGTCTGCCCGATGGACCTGCTGGCCATCGACCCGACCACCCGCAAGGCCTACATGGCCTTCGACGAATGCTGGTACTGCATGCCCTGCGAGAAGGACTGCCCGACCGGTGCGGTTAAGGTCGAGATTCCGTACCTGCTGCGTTGAGCTATCGCTCTTCCGGATATCGCTGCGTTCCACCCACGATACGGGTGCTTCGCAGGATTGCGCGGAGCCAAGCGATAGCCATGTCCGAACAAGAAATGCCATCCGGCCAACGACCGGACGCCTGATGCACCGCCCCTCGTTTCCCACCGCGCACCAGCGGCGGAGACGACTCCAATACTCACGATTCGAGGGGAAACACCCATGACCTTGCGTACCACCCTGGCCGGCCTCGCGCTCGCCATCGCCAGCCTGTCCGCCCATGCGCAGACCATCCGGGTCGCCATCGGCACCCAGGACACCACCATCAACTGCGCCGCCGGCGGCCTGCTGATCCGCGAACTCGGCCTGCTCGACAAATACCTGCCCCACGACGGCAAGTACAAGGACGCGCAGTACGACGTGCAATGGAAGAACTTCACCAGCGGCGCGCCGCTGACCAACGAGATGCTCGCCGGCAAGCTGGACTTTGGCGCGATGGCCGACTTCCCCGGCTCGCTCAACGGCGTTGCCCATGAAGCCGCCGACAAGCGCAGCCTGTTCATCAGCGTGCTTTCGGGCAGCACCCAGGGCAGCGGCAACGGCATCGTGGTGCCCGCCTCGTCCAGGGTGCAGTCGCTGGCCGAGCTCAAGGGCCAGACCATCTCCGTGCCGTTCGCTTCCACCGCCCACGGCATGCTGCTGCGCGCCATCGCCGCCCAGGGTTGGGACCCGGAAAAGGACGTCACCATCATCGCCCAACCGCCGGAAGTCGCCGGCTCCGCGCTGCAGGCCGGAAAGATCGCCGCCCACGCCGACTTCGTGCCCTTCGCCGAGCTGTTCGAGAGCCGTGGCTTCGCCCGCAAGATCTACGACGGGTTCCAGGCCAAGGCGCCGACCTTCCACGGCGCGCTGGTGGAAGCCGACTACGCGCAGCGCTACCCGGAAATCGTCGAGGCTTACCTGCGCGCGACCTACGAAGCCAACCAACTGCTCGCCCGCGAGCCGGAAAAGTACAGCGAGCTGATCGAGAAAGTCGCCGGCATCCCCGCCGAGGTCAATTATCTGTTCCACGGCCCGCTCGGCCTGCAAACCCGCGACCTCACCTGGAAGCCCGAATACCGCCAGGCGGTAGCCACCGCCATCGATACCCTGAAGCTGCTGAAGAAGGCCGACCGCGGGCTGAACGTCGAGCAGTTCGTCGACGACCGCTACATCCGCGCCGCCTTCAAGGCCGCCGGCGCCAACTACGAGGCAGCACTGAAGAACTACGCGCAGCAACCGCTGCCGGGCAACGACGCGCTGACCGGCAAGCCCATCGACGATAGCCGCCGTGTGGCGCAGATCTGGGTACGCGGCGAGCCGCAGGTGCGCAGCTATGCCTCGGCCAGCGAGGCGCTGGGCCAACTGGCCGAACTCAAGCGAGCAGGCAAGGACATCCGTGCGGTGTACGCCCAGGCCAGCGACAGCGGCATCAAGCTGCTCGCCGCCCAGGCCTGGTTCGTTCGCGGTAGCGATGGCTCGCTGGATGCCTTCCTGTTGCGCGAGCAGGCCGACGCCTTCGCTCGCCAACACGGTGGCGAAGTAGCGGACTTCGCCTCCGCCAGCCAGCAGGCCGTGGCCAGCCGCTGAACCGAGGACCAGCCCCGGCGCCCGCGCCGGGGCTGGCGGAGACAAGCCGATGAACACCACTACCCTCACCCGCTGGAGCCTGCGCCTGGCCTCGCTGCTGCTTTGCCTTGCGCTGTGGCAGCTACTCAGCGCCCGCCACGTCAACCTCGGCGTCATCACCTTCGCCAATGTGCCCGGCCCGCGCGAGGTACTGGACGCCGCCTGGAACCTCGCGCAATCGAGCAAGCTCGGCCGCCACCTGGGCAGCAGCCTGTTGCGCGTGCTCGCCGGCTACCTGCTGGCTGCCTTCGCCGGCATCCTCCTCGGGCTGCTCATCGGCCGAGGCCGATGGGCGCGCGACAGCCTGCTGCCGCCGCTGGAAGTGCTGCGGCCGATCCCGGCGGTGGCGTGGATTCCGCTGGCGATCCTGATGTTCCCCAGTTCCGAGCTGTCGATGATCTTCATCACCTTCACCGGCGCCCTGTTCCCCATCCTGCTCAACACCATCCACGGTGTCGAGGCGCTCGACCCGCGCCTGCTCGCCTCAACCCGCAGCCTGGGTGCCGGCCGCCTGGCGCTGCTGCGCGAAGTGGTCCTGCCGGGCGCCGCGCCAAGCATCGTCACCGGCCTTGCCATCGGCATGGGCACCTCGTGGTTCTGCCTGGTGACCGCCGAGATGATCTCCGGGCAATGGGGCATCGGCTACTACACCTGGGAGTCCTACACCTTGCAGAACTACCCCGATATCGTCGTCGGCATGCTGCTCATCGGCGTGCTCGGCATGGCCAGCAGCCTGCTGGTGCGCCAGCTCGGCGCCCTCGCCACGCCCTGGCAGCGCCGGGCCGGAGGCAAGCCATGAGCCTGCCCGCCAGCGCACCGGGGCGCGTGCGCGTCGACGGCCTGTCGATCCACCTGGGAACCGGCCACGAGACGTTCGAGGCCGTGCAGTCCCTGAGTTTCAACCTTGAGCCGGGCGAGTTCGTCTGCGTGCTCGGTCCTTCCGGCTGCGGCAAGTCCACGCTGCTTGGCGCCCTTGCCGGCCATCTGGCCCCCAGCGGCGGCTATCTGGAAGTGGACGGCAGTGCCGTCGCCGGCCCCTCGCCGGAACGCGGCATGGTGTTCCAGCACCACACTCTGCTGCCCTGGCGGCGGGTGCGCGACAACGTCGCCTTCGGCCTGAAGATGCGTGGCGTGCCGCGCGCCGAACGCAACCGCCGGGCGGATGAGCTGCTCAAGCTGGTCGGCCTGTCCGGCTTCGCCGAGCACTGGCCGTCGCAGCTCTCCGGCGGCATGCAGCAGCGCGTGGAAATCGCCCGCGTACTGATCAACCAGCCATGCCTGCTGCTCATGGACGAACCTTTCGGCGCCCTGGACGCACAGACGAGGATGATGATGCAGGAGCTGCTGCTGGATATCTGGACGCGTCTGCGCACCAGCGTGCTGTTCGTCACCCATGACATCGACGAGGCGTTGTTCCTCGCCGACCGCATCCTGGTGATGAGCCCGCGTCCCGGACGCATCCTCGAAGACATCCGCCTCGACTTCCCGCGCCCGCGTCACGCCGACCTGCTCACCAGCCCGGAATTCTCGCGCCTCAAGCGCCACTGCCTGGAACTGCTGCGCCACGAAGAAGGCCGCCAGTTGCCAAGGCTGACGCCCCTGGGCCTGCCCATCAACGAAAACACCCGACCGCGATTCGCCATATGACCCAGCACACTCTCAGCACCGACAACCCCGACATCCTCGCCCTGCAGCCACGCCTGCGGGACGCCGACGCCAGCGTGCGGCGCATCGCTCTGATCGAGCTGGCGGACCTGGAAGACCCCGATGGCCTGCCCTGGCTCACCCACGCGCTGAACCTCGATGACGCCGCCAGCGTCCGCACCGAGGCCGCGCGGCTACTGGAAGCCTGGGAAGAGCCGGAGGTGGTGGACGCGCTCTGCCATGCCCTGGCCGATAGCGACGACGAAGTGCGCGCAGCAGCAGCCCAGAGTCTGAGCGAACTCAAGACCTGCCAAGCCGGTCTGCGCCTGCTGCCCTGGACCACTCACCCCGACAGCTTCGTGCGCCGCAGTGCACTGCGCGCCCTGCGCGAACTACGCCTGGAAGACGCCGCCGAACCGGCGCTGAGCGCCCTGCAAGACCCCGACGCCGGCGTTCGCCGCGAAGCCGTAGGCATTCTCGGCTGGCTCAAGCGCACCGATGCGCTGCCACACCTGGCGCGCATGACCTGTGACGACCCGGATGCCGACGTGCGCCGCGCCGCCGTCGGCGCGCTGGGCCTGGCCATCGACGCCAGCGTGCTGCCGGCACTGCGCGCGGCACTGGTCGACCCGGCCTGGCAGGTGCGCGAGGAAGCCGCCGGCACCCTTGGCAAGCTGGCCCTGGCGGAAGCCGGCGAGGCGCTGATCCAGGCACTGGGTGACGACTTCTGGCAGGTCCGCCTACGCGCGGCCCGCTCCCTGGGCCGGCTACGTCATCGGCCAGCGCTGGCGGGCTTGCAGGTGGTGCTCGGTCACGCCATCAGCAACCTGCGCAAGGAAGCGGCGCTGGCACTCGGCGAGCTGGGCTGCGTCGAGGCGGTCGAAGCCCTGCGCGAAGCTGTGGACGATGGCGACCCGGAGGTGCGCAAGGCGGTACGCATCGCCCTGGCGCAACTGGGGCAACCGGTGTGAACGCGCCGGTCGCCCTGCAACGCCGCAGTGCGGCAGGCACGCTGCGTATCCAGTGGGAGGATGGTAGCGAGCAGTACATCGCCATTGCCCGCCTGCGTGGGGCCTGCCCCTGCTCGCAATGCCGGGCGGCGCGCCTGCGCGGGCGGATCGACGTGGTTGCCGCCGGGGTCGGCCTGGATGCCATGCACCTGCAGGGCTACGGTGTGCAACTGGTCTTCGACGATGGCCACGATCGCGGCATCTATCCCTGGGAGTATCTGCGTGGCCTCACTGGTGAGGCCCGCGCGGACGCCAACTAGCGGCGGCGGGCAGCAACTACGCTTGCTGCGTGTCCCTGTTGCCGTCGAGCGCCGTCATCATGAACGAACCGGAAATACCCTCGCTGGACAATGACATCTGCGTCCACATCTTCTCTGTCTCGGCCACGATGGTCGGGGGTCTGCCTGACGGTCATCGGCATCATCCGGGTGCTACTGACCTTGCGTCAGCAGGATCTGATCATCGACGACCTGGTGGCGATCAACATGATGTTCTACGTGGTGTCGGCGTTCTGCGCCTACTGGAGCCTGCGCGTGCACCGCATCCATCGCACCCGGCGCGGGCAACTGATGATGCACGTCGCCGACAGCGTATTCCTCAGCGCACTGCTGTTCACGGCGGTCAACGCCGGCATCATCACCTGGATGGTGACGCTGACGCCGACCGCCTGAGCCTCAGCCCTTGTGCGCCGCCAGGTACGGCGCAAGACGCCGGCCCATCTCGGCGCCGAGGGCTTGCAGGCCGCTGAGCGGACGCACCATCACCTCGAACTCGACGATACGGCCCTGCTCGTCGAAGCGGATCAGATCGATACCCTTCAGCTCGCGGTCGCCCACGCGCGCGCTGAACTCCAGCACCACGCTCAGGCCGTCGCCGGTCGCCAATTCGCGGTGGTAGCGGAAGTCCTCGAAGACCTGGATCACGGTGTTGAGGATAGTCGCCACCACCGGCGCGCCAGGGTACGGAGTGTGCGCCATCGGCGAACGGAATACGGCCTTGGGGTCCAGCAGCGCGGGCAAGGCGCCGAGGTCGCGATTGGCGACCATCTCGTGCCAGCGCTGCAGGGACTGGGCGGCGGCGGGTTGCAGTTTGAGTTCCGGCATTGGAAGGCTCCAGGCTGTGGTCGGCGAGCGGTCGCGGCGCCAAGTGCGGGCATCGGCGTGCCCTGTCCGGACCCAAGATAGTGAGACGCACCGGGGCGCTCAATGATCGTAAATGACCAATCACTGATCGCACTGCACACCTGAGGAACTGCCGCCCGTCCGAACGACAGCCTGCTGGCGGGCATCGGCAACGCCCGATGGCCCCCGCACAGCCACGCCGAGCACGCTTGGCTATTGCCACGCGCCTGCATATGCAGGAATGCTCGTTGACAGTCCGGCGGCGGTTAAGTGTCATGGCGATTCATACAGGCAAATGGCGTTGCCGGCGGACAATGCGATTCCGCGCATCCACAACGGTGCACCCGGCTCTGCCGCGATGACGAAGACGCAAGAACCGGCGACCTCGGCGTCGCCCCCCGGACGTTCATTGCTTCATCGACACAGGAGATGCCGGCGATGTTGAACCAGGCAGCCCGGAATACCCCGGAAGTCGATATCGACGATCAGTTCTTCCTCGCCTTCGAGATCCAGGTCCTGCAAAAGGCTCTGCCGGCGTTCGAAGAAGCCTCCCGCTTCGCCCGCGACCGAGGCTTGCGCTGTAGCGTGGAACTGATTACCAACGCCGATGGCCACCCCGAACTGAGTCTGCTCGCCAGGCAGCGCGACGATCTGCCGGATAGCTGTTACCGGCTCATCGCCGATCCCCATACCCAGGGCATCATTCACGAAGAGTTCACCGCGGTGAGCCGGCGCACACGCCGCCAGACGAGCCTGCTCTCGTCGCTCAACGGACGAATGCTGGAGCTGCAACTGGCAGCGTTCTTCATGCACTCGTTCGGTATGCGCCTGGACTACGCGATGGAGCGTTGACCGGCTTGCGACTCGCCAGTCGTCGGATCGGTCGGCGCCGGACATGCCGTTCCATCGGAGCAGCCCTGCCAGGAATGATTTATGGCAACGCCGGGACTGCGGGAACCGCTATCATTGGCGGCCTGTGCGCCGTTTCGTGCGTGTTTCCCGTCGTAGTTCCGCCATGAATGAATTCCTCGTCCACTTCCAGGACGGTCATTGCCTGGGCAAGACCGTGCTGCGCTCGTTCTCTCGCCAGATGACTCTCTCGGAAGCCCGCGTGCGTCTGCAAGCCTGCTATCCGCTGCGTGTCCCGCACCTGCTGAACATCCTGCATCTCACGCCGATGCTGCCGGGGCGCTAGGGCTCCCGTCGCGCGGCTACGAAAAGCGCCCGGCATCCGTTACGCTCTGGGACCATTCCGCCAAGAGCCGCCCACATGCCCGCCCCTGCCTGCCCCCACCTGATCGGCGATATCGTCGAACTCCAGCCCCTGCGCGCCGAGCACGCCCCCGCGTTGCTCGCGGCCGCTGCCGATGGCCGACTGTGGGAGCTGAAGGTAACGGTGGTTCCGGGGCCGGAGACGGTGGCCGGCTACATCGACAAGGCCCTGGCCGGCCTGCAGGAGGGCAGCGTGATGCCCTTCGCCATCCTCGACCGGCGCAACGCAAGCATCGTCGGCAGCACGCGCTTCTGGAAGATCGACCGGGCCAACCGCAAGCTGGAGATCGGCCATACCTGGCTGGCGCAGTCGGCGCAACGCACGCCGATCAACACCGAAGCCAAGCTCCTGCTGCTGACTTACGCCTTCGAGCAGATGGGCTGCGTACGCGTGCAGTTCACCACCGACGAGCTGAACGAGAAGTCCCGCAAGGCGATCCTGCGCCTGGGCGCGGTGCAGGAAGGCATCGTCCGCCACGAGCGAATCATGCCCGACGGCCGCAAGCGCAACTCGGTGCGTTTCAGCATCATCGACAGCGAATGGCCGCAGGTGAAGGCCGGGCTGCTGGCGCGCCTCAGCCGGGCTCCACTCGTACCGCCTGCAACCGGCTGAACGCCGGCACCCGCGCACCACTGGCAACGCGCACGCCCGGCCCGAACACCACGCACGGCTCGACCACCACGTCGGCGGCCAGCTCGGTATCGGCGCTGAAGTACACCGACTGCGCATCGGCGAGCGTCACTCCGGCACGCATCGCCTGCTGCCTGCGACGGCGCTGGAATACCTGCTCGGCGGCATGCAGTTGCTCGCGGTCGTTGACGCCGAGGATGTCATCCTCCTCCACCTCCACGGCAGCCACCCGCAACCCGGCGCGATGGGCGAGTTCCACCGCGTCGGTCAGGTAGTACTCGCCCTGGGCGTTGGCGTTGCCGATACGCTCCAGCAGCCACAGGCAATGGTCGGCGCGCAGCCCCATCACGCCGCCGTTGCACAACCGCACCTGCAACTCTTGCGGCGTGCAGTCTTTCGCCTCGCGGATGGCCTGCAACTGGCCATCCTCCAGCAGCAAGCGCCCATAGCCACCGGGCGATTCGCTGGTGAAACCCGCCACCGCCACCGCGGCTCCGCCGCTCAGCGCCGCGCGCAACTTCGCCAGCGTCTCGCCGCTGACCAGCGGCGAATCGCCGAACAGCACCAGTACGCAGCCCTGGCTGTGCTCCTCCAGCACTTCGCGGGCGGCCAGCAGCGCATGGGCTGTGCCGAGCCGTTCGCGCTGGACGAAACATCGCGCCTGCGGGGCGACCTGCGCCAGGTAGTCGCCCACCTGGGGCGAGTCCGGCCCGATCACCACCGCCAGCCGGTCGACTCCGGCGGTTTCGCAGGTCGCCAGCACATGCCCCAGCAGTGGCCGGTTACCAACGCAGTGCATCACTTTCGGCAGGGCCGAACGCATGCGCGTGCCCTGCCCGGCGGCGAGGATCACCGCCAGCGTGGAGACGTCCATGTAGCCTCCTCAGCCCTGGTAGAACACATCGTCGGCATACGGGTACCACCAGGAATGGATCTGCGGCTGGTGGTCGATGATCACCATCTTCGAGCGGCGGAAGGCGTCCAGGCCCTGGCGGCCCAGCTCGCGGCCCAGGCCGGACATCTTCCAGCCACCGAACGGCAAGGCATCGTTGTCGATCAGCGGGTTGTTGACCCAGACCATGCCCGCTTCCAGCCGATCTGCCGCCTCCATCGCCTCGGCCAGGTCGGTGGTGAACAGCGAAGCGCCCAGGCCGAAGGGCGAGTCGTTGGCCAGGCGCACGGCTTCGTCGAAGTCCTTCACCTTGCAGATGGCCGCCACCGGCCCGAAGCACTCTTCGTGGAAGATCGCCATCTCCGCCGTCACGTCGGTGAGGATGGTCGGCTCGTAGTACCACCCGACCGGCAGATGCGCGGGAATGCGCCCGCCGCAGACCAGCGTGGCCCCCTTGGCCAGGGCGTCGTCCACCAGGCGCATTACCTTGGCGCGGGCCGCCTCGCTGACCATCGGGCCGATCTCGGAACGCTCCAGGCCGTGGCCGATGCGCAGCGCGCGGGTGCGTTCGGCGAAGCGTGCGACGAACTCGTCATGGATATCCTCGACCACGAAGAATCGCTCCGCCGAGGTACAGATCTGCCCGCTCAGATGAAAGGCCGCGGTCACCGCGCCGGCCGCCGCAACCTCCAGCGGCGCATGGCGCGAGATGATCATCGGGTCGCTGCCGCCCGCCTCGATCACCGCTGGCTTCATGCGTTCGGCACAGGCCACCGCCACTGCCTTGCCGGCGGCCACGCTACCGGTGAAGGCCACGGCATGGGTGCGCTGCGACTGAACCAGGCACTGCGCCGTGCTGGCATCGCCCGGCACGCAACTGACCATGCCGGCAGGCAGAACCTTGAAGTGCTCCATGAACTTCAGCGAGCACAGCGTGGTGCTTTCCGCCGGCTTGACGATACAGGCGTTGCCCGCCGCCAGCGACGCGGCCAGGGTCCAGCACATCAGCAGGATCGGGAAGTTGAACGGCATGATGTGCACGCTGACACCGCAGGGTTCGTAGCGCACATGCTGGAACGAGCCAAGCTGTGTGGTCCCGGCCACCTTCCCGGCTTCATCGCGGGCCATCTCGGCGTAGTAGCGGAAGATCGGCGCACAGTTGGCCAGCTCGCCCATCGCCTCGGGGAATGGCTTGCCCATTTCCAGGGTCATCAGCCGCGCGACTTCGCGCTGGGTGGCCTGGTCGGTCTCGATGGCGTTGGCCAACTGATGCAGGATCGCCGCGCGGCTCTTGGCATCGACGCGCTTCCACTCGCGCTGGGCTGCGTTGGCGGCATCGATGGCGGCGTCCACATCCTCGGCATCGCACAGGGCAATACGGCCGACCCGGGTGAGGTCGGCGGGGTTGATGATGTCGCGCTGGCGACGGGTCAACGCGCCCTGGTAGTGCGGGCCGATGTAACGCAGGGCCGAATCGGTCTGGAATGCGATGGTCATGGTGTGCTCCGCAAGGGTCAGTAGGTGGCCAGGCGCTGGACGAGGGTTTCGCCGGTCAGCGGCTGGCGCCAGGATGGAAGTTCGGCATCGAGCAGGTCGCGCAGCCGGGCCAGGCGCTGGTCCTCCAGCGCGCGCCGGAACAGGCCGAGCACGCGCGGCAGGTGCGCCAGATAGCCGGTCTTGCCGTCGCGCCGCGCCAGCCGCACGAAGATGCCCAGCACCTTGGCATGGCGCTGGGCGGCCAGCACCCGGTAGTCGGCCATGAAACGGCGGCGGTCCAGCTCGGGGCGCAGGTTCAGGTAGTGATCCAGCAGGGCCGCCCGCAGCGCCTCGGGCACATCGCGGCGGGCGTCCTCCAGCAGGGACATCAGGTCATAGGCCGGCGACCCGCAGAGGGCGTCCTGGAAATCCAGCAGCCCGCAGGCGGCAACGCCTTCGCGGCCTTCCAGCAACATCAGGTTGTCGACGTGGTAGTCGCGCAGCACCAGCACCTCGCGGCACATGGCGACATCACGGCAGGCCGCGGCGAAGGTGTCGAGGTAGGCATCGCGCAATTGCGCCGCACCTCGAGCACCGATCAGCAGCGGCGCATACCAGTCGATGAACAGCGCGGCCTCGTCGGCCAGGCGCTGGGCATCGTAGGCGTGCGTGCCCTCCGCGGCCTGCGGGCCGGCCCGGTGCAGGCGCAGCAAGGCATCCACGGCGAGACGGTACAGCCCCGCCTCGTCGTGGCCCGCCGCAAGCAGCCGGGTATAGGTGGCCTGGCCGAAATCCTCCACCAGCGCCAGGCCCAGTTCGCCGTCGGCAGCCAGCACCCTCGGCGCCGACAATCCGCAGCCGCGCAACGACTGCGCCACCTGCAGATATGGCGCCAACGGCTCGGCGCCGGGTGGCGAGTCCATCAGCAACAGGCCCTTGCCGTCGAGGCGGAAGTAACGGCGCATCGAAGCGTCCGCCGGCAGCGCGGTGATGGCCGCGCCGGACAGGCCGCTGCTTTCGAGGAAGGTCTCGCGGGCGGCGGCGCGGGTGGTTTCGCAAGGCAGGCTCATGGCATCACCGGATCATGTAGACCTTCTTGATGGTCTCGTGCACGGTGCACACGCCCTTCCAGTCCTTGGGAAAGAAGGCCGCAGTGTCCGGCTCGATCTCGATCACCTCGCCGGACTCATGCACATAGGTGCAGCGGCCTTCGAGGAAGTGGCAGAACTCGTCGCTGGTCACGTGGCAGAACCACTTGCCCGGCGTGCAGTGCCAGATGCCGCACTCGGACTGGCCTTCCGGCCCCTTGTGCAGGACCACGCCGCTGATGTGAGACTCGCCTTCGAGCATGGTCGGGATCACGCCCCAGTCCTTGAGTTCGGTGACTTGCAGCGGGCGGTAGATAACGGGGGTCTTCATCGTTCACTCCTGATGAGTCGAATCATGTAGGGCGCATAACCGCTTGCGGTTATCCGCCGGTGGGATCGGGTGGAACTCGATGGCGGATAACGCTTGTGGCGTTATGCGCCCTACGATCGAATTTCGAGCCGGGCGTAGGGCGAATAACCGCTTGCGGTTATCCGCCGATGGAATCGGAAATCACGCCAACATGTAGAGATTGCGTATCGTGCTGTGCACCGTGCATTCGCCGGTCCAGCCGGCGGGGAACAGCACCAGGGTGTCGGGCTCCACTTCGATCACCTCGCCGTCATCCGAGCGGTAGGTCGCGCGGCCGGACACGAAGTGGCACAGCTCGTCTCGCGGGATCGACAGCCGCCAACGGCCAGGCGTACAGACCCACAGTCCGCTCTCCGGGCTGTTGTTCGGCCCCTTGAACAGCAGGCGGCCGCTGGAGTGCGACACCCCCTCCAGGGCGTCGGACTGCACGCCCCAGTCCACCAGTTCGTCGTAGTCACGGGCGCCGCGGATGTGCGGCGCCGTCGAGGCGGCGTTGAACTCAGGCATGCTTCACCGCCTTGCCCTGGACGAGCTGGTCGAGGATGCGCGCGGCGTCTTCCGGGCCCTTGCGCGAGCGCATGTAGTCGCTCGTGCGGCGCAGGCGTTCGCCCATCAGCGAATCGCCCAGCAGTTGGCCGATGTTGCGTGCGAGGTCCTCCTCGCTCCAGTCGTAGCGGTCCATGCGCAGGCCGTGGCCGCTTTCCTGGGCGCGCATGGCGTTGTCGTGGCCGTCCCAGACGTAGGGCATGACGATGGCCGGCTTGCCGAAGTACAGGCACTCGGTGAAGCTGTTGTTGCCGCCGTGGTGGATCACCGCATCGACCTGGGCGATCACCGAGGGCTGCGGGTACCAGTTGGAGACGATCACGTTGTCCGGCAGGTCGGTGTACTTCTCCAGGTGCTCGCCAACATTGAACAGCGCGCGGTACGGCAGCTTGCCGATGGCCCGCACCAGGCGCTGCAACAGCTCCACGTCGCCGGAGCCGAGGCTGCCGAAGCTCACGTACAGCAGCGGCTTGTCGTTGTGTGCCTTGAACTGCGGAATCTCGTAGGGCTTGTCGGTGCGCACGCAGCCCTGCAGGTAATGGAACTGCCGGGCCGGCAGCGGATGGCGGCGCTCGAACTTCACCGGGTCGGGGTAGAGCAGCAGGTTCATGTACGGCGACTCTTCAAAGAACACGCCCAGCGGATAGGGACGCTCGCCGCACTGGGCGAGGAAGTCGTTGAAGTTGGCGTGGATCGGCGCGATCACTTCCTCGAAGCGCTTCCGGAAGCGCGCATGGCCTTCCTTGTCGTCCACGCTCATGCCCGACAGGTACGGCGGGATGTCCGGGTCGTGCACTTCGTTCTCCGAGCAGGAGATGATCCTTACCCAGGGTTTGCCGTAGTGCTTGATGGCCGGGAAAAGGATCACGTTGTCGACGCAGATCAGGTCCGGCTTGATGCGGTCGAGAATCGCCGGCAGCTCCTTCTGTGCCCATTTGGAAGTCTCCACGATGGCCTGCCAGCACTCCTTCACGTAGTTGTCGAGCTGGTCGATGGGCGCCTTGCGGAAGTTGGGGATGTGGCCGTTGATGAAGTCCGACCAGTAGCGCGCCATCTCCTCGGCCGGCATCGGCTCGGACATGTTCACGTAGTGCTCCTCGAAGCCGTAGGCGGAGTACACCCCGGTCATGCCCGGGTCGGTGAGGAACACCGCCTTGTGCCCCAGCGCCTCGCAGGCCTGGGCGATTCCGACTGAGTTCAGGGCCGGGCCGTAGGCGGCCTCGGGGAAGAATGCGATGACCTTGCGTTCACTCATGGTGCTCTCCTGTCGATCTTGTTGTAGGCAATCAGTGAGTCAGCACGCGGGCATGCCGCGCATCCCAGCCCAGTTGCACCGGCATGCCGGCGGCGAGGCGTAGGTAGTCGTAGTCGGATGAAGGCACGCGGACGATCAGCGGCTTGCTGGACAGCGCCGTGTTGACGTGCAGGTTGGTGTCCAGGCCGTGGTAGGCGACTTCCGCCACCTCGCCGCGGATCTGGTTGTCGCAGGCCGGCGTGGCGTCGGTGAGCACCCGCAGGCGTTCCGGGCGCAGGGCCAGGGTGACGTTCTCCGGGCCGGCTTCGGCGGTGGTCTCGATGGCCAGTAACTGGTCGCCGGCCTGCAACCGCCCGGTGCCCACGCGGCGACCCTCGATCAGGTTGCTGACGCCGATGAAGTCGGCGACGAAGCGGCTGCCGGGATATTCGTACAACTCGCCGGGGCTGCCGCACTGGCAGACCTTGCCGTCGCGCAGCACGGCCATGCGGTCGGACATGACCAGCGCTTCCTCCTGGTCGTGGGTGACCATGATGAAGGTGATACCGCTTTCGTGCTGCAGGCGCTTGAGCTCAAGCTGCATCTTCTCGCGCAGCTTCTTGTCCAGCGCGCCGAGCGGCTCGTCCAGCAGCAGTACGCGCGGGCGCTTTACCAGCGCGCGGGCCAGGGCCACGCGCTGGCGCTGGCCGCCGGAAAGCTGGTCCGGGCGACGGTTGGCCAGTTGCCCGAGCTGCGCGGTTTCCAGCACCGCGTCGACGCGCTGGCGGATTTCGCCGGCGGGCAGTTTTTCCATCTCCAGGCCGTAGGCGATGTTGCCGCGCACCGTCATGTTGGGGAACAGCGCATAGGACTGGAACATCAGGTTCAGCGGCCGTTTGTTCGGCGGCAGTGGCGAGATGTCCCGGCCATCCAGGTAGATGCAGCCGGCGCTGGGGGTCTCGAAGCCGGCGATCATCCGCATCAGGGTGGTCTTGCCGCATCCCGACGGCCCCAGCAGCGCGAAGAACTCATTCTCGCGAATCGCCAGGGAAACCTGGTCCACCGCGGTCAGGCCTTCGCCATAGGATTTGCTGACCTGATCCAGCACCAGCAGGTCGGAAGACTTAGTCATGGGCTTTGGGCACCTTGTTCAGACGTTGGGAGGCGAACAGCGCGGTGAAGCTGACCAGCATCACCAGGGTGGCGAGGGCGTTGATTTCGGGAGTCACGCCGAAGCGGATCATCGAGTAGATCTGCATCGGCAGCGTGGTGGATGCGCTGCCGGAGCCGGCGTTGAAGAAGGCGATGATGAATTCGTCCACCGACAGGGTGAACGCCAGCAACCCGCCGGCCAGCACGCCGGGGAAGATCGCCGGGAGCAGCACCCGCCGCGCGGTGGTGAACCAGCCGGCGCCGAGGTCGATGGATGCTTCGAGGATCGAATAGTCGAAGTGCTTGAGACGCGTGCGCACCACCGCGCAGACGAAGGCGATGTTGAACACGACATGGCTCAGGATGACCGAGTGCAGCCCCAGGCTCATCTTCAGCAGGTTGAAGAAACTCAGCAGCGCGATGGCCAGGACGATGTCGGGAATGATCATCGGCGCCATCAGCAGGGTATCGGCGAGGTTCGCGCCCTTCCTGGCTGAATTGTTGCGCGCGCGCATCTCCACGCCCAGGGCGAGCAATGTGCCGAGCAGGCAGGCGATGAAGGTGGAGGTCAGCGCGACGATCAGCGTATTGAGCGCCGCATGCTGGATCGAAGCATTGGCCAACAGCTTGCCGTACCACTTGAGCGACGCACCGCCCCAGGCGGTGGGCAGCCCGCTGGCATTGAACGACAGCAGGATCAGCACCAGGATCGGCACATAGAGGAAGGCATACACCAGCCACAGGTGCGCGCCGAGGGCGAAGCCTGAATGGTTACGCATGGCGTTCGCCCTCCGCGCCCTGGGCCCGGCGCGATACCAGGGCCTGGATGAACAGCAGCAGCATCATGATGCCGATCAGGAAGAAGCTCAGCGCCGCGCCGAACGGCCAGTCTCGCGCGGTGAGAAACTGCGCGTAGATCAGGTTGCCGACCATCTGCACCTGCTTGCCGCCGAGCAGATCGGCGGTGATGAAGTTGCCGATCGACAGCACGAAGACGAACACCGCGCCCGCCGCGACGCCGGGCACCGACAGCGGCAGGATCACCCGGCGGAAGGTGGTCCAGCCGGACGCGCCGAGGTCCCGCGAGGCTTCCCACAGCTCGTTGTCGATGCGCGACAGCGAGCTGTAGATGGCGAGGATGACGAAGGGGATGTAGTTGTAGACCAGCCCGAGCACCACGGTCGCATCGGTGTACAGCAGGCTGATCGGCTCGCCGCTGTACCCCACCAGGCTGAACAGGCGGTTGAGCAGCCCCTCGCGATTGAGCAGGACGATCCAGGCGTAGGTGCGGATCAGGTAGTTGCTCCAGAACGGCAGCATCACCAGGAACAGGTACACCGCCTGCCTGCGCGGCGTGGCGCGGGTGATGGCATAGGCCGCCGGATAGCCGATCAGCACCGCATAGAGGGTGGCGAGGCCGGCGATCTTCGCCGAACGCAGCAGGATATCCAGGTACAGCGGGTCCACCGCGCGGCGGTAGTTTTCCCAGGTGAATACGTAATCGATGCCACCATAGGCGCCACGTTCGAGAAAGCTGTAGACCAGCACCAGCAGGCACGGCAGCAACAGGAACAGGGCCAGCCATCCCAGGCCGGGCGCGAGCAGCCAGGCCGACAGTCTTCGGTCGGCGGACAAAGCGGTCATGCGTGACTCCCCCAACCCCGCTCAGGCGGGGTGCTTCAGGGTGATTGGATGCAGTGAAATTGCGGGGCGAGCCAGGGCACGGCAAAGCAAGAACAAGCGCGGACACGGAATCCAGGCCGCCGAACGGGCAGGCCCATGCTTGTTCTCAGCGCAGCACGCCCAGGCGCAGCCGGCCCTATTGCGCAGCCATGATCTCGGTCACGGCGCGGGTGTAGGCCTTCTGCGTCTCGCCGCCCACATCACGCAACTGCTGTTGCTTGACCAGTTCTGCCGGCGTGGTGGTGAGGTTCGGGTACTTGGCCAGCAGGTCGGGCTTCAAGGTCGCCATCGCCGCCTGGTTGGGCACCTTGTAGAGGATGTTCTCCGCGACCCACGCATGGTTGGCCGGTTCGAGCATGTAGTTGATGAAGCGATAGGCCGCCTCGGGGTTCTTCGAACTCTTGAGCACCACCATCGTGTCCACCCAGAGGTCGGAGCCCTCCTTCGGCACGACGAACTTGATCGCTTCGTTGGCCTGCGTGCCGTAGTTGCACCAGCCGTCCCAGGCATGGGCCATCAGCGCCTCGCCGGAGGCCAGCTTGGAGTAGAAAGTAGTGTCGTCGAAGGACAGCAGGCGCTTCTTGGTGGCGATCAACTGGTCGCGCACCGCACTGATCTGCTCCGGGTTGCCGTCGTTCACCGACCAGCCGTTGGCGAGGAAGCCCGCGCCCAGCAGCCAGCGGTCGGTGGCCAGCATGGTGGTCTTGCCCTTGAGGGCATCGGAAGGCTTGAGCAGGTCACTCCAACTGGCCGGCGCGGGGCTGACCTTGTCCGAGCGATAGCAGATGCCGGTGGTGCCCCAAGTGTAGGGCACGGAGAAGTGGTTGCCCGGGTCGTATTCGAGCTTCTGCGCTTCGGGATAGAGATTCTTGAGGTTCGGCACCTTGGCCGGATCGATCTCGGCGAGCAGGCCCTGCTTGTGCAGGATCTCGGCGAAAGGCGAGGAAACGAACACCACGTCGTAGCCGTCGCCGCCGGAGGCCATGAGCTTGCCCATGATCTCTTCGTTGGTGGCGTGGAGGGACTTGTCGGCTTCGAGGCCGGTGGCCTTCTGGAACTTCTCCAGGGCATCCGGGGCCATGTAGCCGTCCCAGATGGAGATCACCAGATCCTTGGCGCTGGCGGTGGTGGCGGACAGCGTGAGCGCGAGGGTAGCCCCCGCGTAGAGCATGGTCTTCAGCTTCATCTTGCGCACCTGACGATTGGTTGTTGTTGTGTCGACGGCAGCGGAACGAAAAGCGAACTACATGTCTTTTTTTAAAAATAAAAACCGAACAACTGGCGAAGTCAATACTTTCTTGCATTCTTGTTGCACCACCTTCCCTGTGGCATAAGGGGCTCGCACCGCCCAAAGCCCTGTCGGAGAGAGAACGGCTTGAGCAAGGACACCGAAAAAAAACCGCGCACCAACCACCTGGAACTGGCCCGGCGGATCATCGAGCATGCGCAGGACACTGGCCTGGGCGATGGCGATGCGCTGTCCGAACAGCAACTGGCGCGCAACTTCGGCGTGTCGCGCACGCTGATCCGCGCCAGCCTCGACCTGCTGCTGGAACAGCGCCTGGCAGCCCACGAGCCGGGCAAGGGCTATCGCCTTTGCGCCGACCCTTCGGCACAGGTGCTCGGCTCTGCCTTGCCCCAGGCCGAGGAGGAGGAGCTGGCCGCCTCGGTGCTGCGCGACCGCATGGCCGGCCGCCTGGGCAACAGCCTCAGCGCCAGTGAACTGATGCGCCGCTACGACATCGGCCGGGCAGCCGCACAGAAGGTGCTGACGCAACTGAGCGAAGACCAGGTGCTGGAGCGCGGCGCCGGGCAGAGCTGGTCGTTCCGCCCGCTGCTGAACAACCTCGCGGCGCTGGAAGACAGCCTGCGCTACCGGTTGATCCTCGAACCCGAGGCCCTGCTCGCCCCCGGCTTCGACCCCGACCTGGCGCGCCTGGCGCTACTGCGCGGGGCAATGGAGGAACTGCTCGCCGCGCCTATCGAACGCTTCGATATCGTGCAGTTCCGCGAGCTGGACATCAGCTTCCACGAACTGATCGCCCAGGGTTGCGGCAACCGCTTCGTCGGCGACGCACTGCTCCAGCACCAACGCCTGCGCCGCCTGCCCAACCTGCTGCCGATGGTCAGCGTGCACCGCCTGCAGGAAGCCCTGCGCGAACACCTGCGGATCATCGAGCAGATCGAGCGCGGCCAAGTGGAAATCGCCGCCGACCTGATGCGCCTGCACCTGCGGCTGTCGTCAGCACAGCGGCCGCAGACCGCCAACCGCGGGATTCCACAGTCGCCAGCCGGACCCCGTCGGTGATTATTTTTCATCTTCGGTGTTTTTTTTAGCGAAAAAATGCACTATCAGTTTCAAGCAGTACCCCACCAGTAGCACCGTGGACGCGTCTATGAAGCCAAGAACCAAAACCATCGCCTTCTTCCCCGAAGCCAGCTTCGGCGCCGCGCTCAACTGCATCGGCATCGCCCAGGCGCTGCGCGAGCTCGGGGCGCGTCCGGTGTTCATCTGCCACTCGCACTTCCAGGGCATCTTCGCCGAGTACGGCTTCGCCGAATACCCGCTGCAACTGGACTCGCCGCTATCCGCCGCCGAGCACCAGCACTACTGGGAGCGCTTCATCGAGCGCAACGTTCCCTACTTCGACCAGACACCGCTGGAACAGATCGACAGCTACGTGGCGCCGGCCTGGGACGCCATCATCGACACCGCCATCGAGTCGGAGAAGCCGCTGCAGCAACTGCTCGCACGGTTGAAGCCGGACGCCATCGTGCTGGACAACGTCGTCACCTTCCCGGCCATCGCAGCCGCCGGCTGCCCCTGGGTGCGCATGGTCTCCTGTGCGGAAACCGAGCTGCCCGACGCCGCCGTGCCACCCTATCTTTCCGGTGCCAGCAGCAGCGATGGACAGGCCTGCGCAACCTACCGCGAGCGCTATCTGCAAGCGACGAAGCCGGCGCACGAGCGCTTCGCCCGCTTCCTCGCCGAATGCGGCCACCCCGCCCTGCCCCCCGGCCAGTTCCTCGAAGACTCGCCCTGGCTCAACCTGCTGCTGTCGCCGACGCCGGTGCGCTACAGGCGCGAGAAGCCGCTGCCGGCCGAACGCTACCTGTACCTCGACGGCTGCGTCCGCAGCGAGGCGCCCTATGTGCCGCCACAATTCCCCCGCCATGACGATGCGCCGCTGATCTACGTGAGCTTCGGCAGCCTTGGCGCGGCCGACGTGGCAATGATGCAGCGCCTGATCGACGCCGTGGCACTGCTGCCCTACCGTTTCCTGATCAACGTCGGCGCCTACCGCGAGCACTACGGCACAGTACCGGACAACGTCTACCTCGATAGCTGGTTCCCGCAACCTGCGGTGCTGCGCGAATGCCAGCTGTTCATCCACCACGGCGGCAACAACAGCTTCTGCGAAGCGCTCTACTACGGCTTGCCGTCGGTGATCATCCCTTATTGCTGGGACGGCCACGACAACGCCCGGCGCGCCGAGGAAGTCGGCGTGGCGCGCTACCTGCCGCGCTTCGAAGACCCACTGGCAGCACTCCCCCGGGCTCTCGCCGAACTGCTCGCCGACAATGCCATGCACCAGCGCCTGGCCGCCGCGCGCGAAACGATGCAGGCCTCGCGCGGAACCGAGACGGCAGCACGAGCGATTCTCGGCATCTGCGCCGACTGATCGTTGCTCGGTCCCTACCCTTGAGCCGAAGCCACCGCCTCGTCGCGGCAGGCGGACGGACTCTGGCCGGTCCAGCGCTTGAAGGCTCGGCGAAAGCCGCGCACATCGCTGTAGCCAAGGGCCTCGGCGATGCGTTCCAGAGGCATGTCCGGATTGTTCAGCAGACTCATGGCACGCGTCCGGCGCACCTGGTCCTGCAGGGCCTCGAAGGTCATGCCGTGTTCGCCCAGGCGCCGACGCAAGGTACGGCTGCTCATGTTGAGGCCGGCGGCAACCTTGTCGATGTGGCTGCCCAGCGACAGGTCGCGGAGGATGGCGCGCTCCACCGATTCCAGCAGGTCCATCTGTTGTCGCGCCTGGGCACTCTCGGCTTCCAGCAGGTTGAGCGCCTGGCGCAGGGCGACGGGCTGGTGGCCAGGCAACGGCAGGTCCAGGCAATGACTGGCGATCACCATGCGGTTGTGCAGGCAGCCGAAGTGCAGGTTCGGCCCGAGCAGGCGCCTGTATTCTGCCTCGTAGCTCGGCGCGGCATGTGTGAACTCGAAACGCAGGGGCTCGAACGCAGTGCCGATCAGTGCGCGGTTGTACACCAGCAGGCTGGCGAAGAACTCCTCCACCGCGAACCTCTGGATGTCCGCATGTGGCAACCGGCATTCGACTTCGACGAAGCTCTCGTCGGGGCCTTCGAGCAGGTTGCAGACCGCGATGCCACCGGTGGTGTGCTGGAAGCGCCGGCCGGTCTCGAAGGCATCGCGCAGGGTCTTGCACAGCGACAGCACGTGCCCGAGCAGGCCGAGCGTACCGAGCACATTGCGATGGCCGACCCACAGGCCGAGGCCGCGCTCCGGCAAAGCCTCCAGGGCCCGTTGAATCATGCTCGCAGCCTGGCGGTAGGAGATACGCTGGGCCGGGTCCTGCAATTCTTCGACGGTAAAGCCGAGCCCGCGGCACAGGCGCTCGCCACTCACGCCCTTGTCGCCGGCGACCTCGGCAAGGGTCTGCAACAGGAAAGGCGAAACCAGGGCCAGGTCGAACTGCGCGTCGATGGGAGTACTGGGCATGGGAGCTGTTCTCGAACTGGAGCGCCTGACGTTCTTGTTTTGTGGGAGCCAGTGCGCGGCGGCGCCATCATAGCGTGTTCGCGCGCATCCCAAGAACGAGCGTAACAGAATATTACAGACTCCCGGCAAGCCTCGGCGGACCGGCGCCGTCAGCACTGGCGCGCAGTTGCGGACAGAAAAAAACCCAGGTCGCAGGCCCGGGTTTCTTCATCTGGATGAGCCGGAACTCAGGTGTAGACCGGCCAGTGTTCGACGATTCGTCCCTCGCGCACCGCCAGCAGGTCACCGAACTGCAGGAAGATCGACTCGGACTGCGTGGGCCGCAGGAATACCTGGTCGTCCACGCCCAGGCCGACGGCATGGGAGCCGTTGATCATTTCCTGGTTCGAGCTGCGCCCGTACAGCCCGTTGAATTGCAGCCCCCGGGGCGACTCGGGCTCGGCCATCCAGTTGCCGCCGTAGACGAAGAAGGTCTCGCGCAGGTTCGGGTCCCACCAGGAGAACAGCGCGGACTTTTCGTCCAGCGCCGGCATCCGCACCGCGCCGGTGCTCTTGAGCACCGGCGTGGCAATGAAGGCCGCGCTCTGGTGATCCATCAGCGACGGCAGGTCGTAGTGAGTCGGCTTGACCAGCGCCGACCCTACCGAAACCTCGGTGCTGGTGCGCTCGTTCTCGTGCATCCTGTAGCTCGGGCTGCCGGCGGTATTGAGCGTCAGGCCCGGCTTCCACAACGGCGCATGCTGGGTGCGGGCGTAGTCGACGAAACCGTCGTAGAGCTTCATGACCTTGGCGAAGAGTTCTTCCGGCGAGCCGAGGATGCCGGGCACGCCCATGCCGACGAAGGGGTCGTAACCCATGAAGCCGGCGAATTCCAGGTGCTGCGGGTTGGCGCCGATCAATGCGAGCATCTGCCCGAGGGTCGCGTGGTCCGCCACGCCACCGCGGTGCAGCCCGACGTCCAGCTCGATGTTGATCCGCAGCCGGGTGTTGAGTGCCCTGGCCAGCTCCAGATATTGCTGCAGGCGCTCGGGCGTATCCAGCAGCCATTGCAGTTGAGCGCTCGGGTCGAACGCGCCGCGATGGTTCGCATAGAACTCCTGCGCGGAACGTACCGGCAGCGGCTTGCCCAGCAGCAGGTCGGCATCGGTAAAGCGCTCGGCATCATGATTGAGGAATGGCTGGTGGAACGACATCATCCGCCGGGTGCCCGCGCGCCTGGCGATGTAGTCGAGCAGTTGCGGCGACGGCAGCGACTTCTCCACCAGACGCAGGTGCTTGCCGGTGCGGCGCACCGACCGCATCACCACATCGACGTTGTGGTCCAGGCGGTCCAGGTCGATCAGCATGACCGGGCGCATCGGGCCGTGCTCGCGCATTTCGCGGTTGAGCCGGGCAAAGTATTCGTCATACGGGGCGCCGTTATCCGATGGCCGCAGCCAGGCTCCCGCCCCCGCCAGCAGCACGCCCGCCCCGGCCGCACCGACGATGAAATTGCGTCGTTTCATGGATTCTCCTTCCTTGTCAGGCCACGCCCAGGATCGAGGACAGGTGGGCATTGAGGAACTTGCCCTGCGGGTCCAGCGCCTGGCGTACTTCGGTGAACTCCTTCCAGCGCGGATACAAAGGTTGCAGCGCCCGCGCATTCAGCGTGTGCAGCTTGCCCCAGTGAGGCCGCCCCGCGTATTTCCAGAAGATCGGCTCGACGGCGGCGAAGAAGTTGTGGTGGTCCATGCTGTAGTGCTGGTGCACGGAGATGGAGCAACTGTCGCGCCCCTCGAACATGCTCAGCGGAATGTCGTCGGCCTTCACGTAGCGGTACTCGATGGGAAACCAGGTGCGCAGGTCCCGGTCGTTGATCAGCTTGAGGATTTCCCGCAGGCAGGCCGGACCGTGCTCGGCCGGGACCGAATATTCCATCTCGTTGAAACGTACGTTGCGCACGTTGGCGTAGATCTCGTAGGAGTCGTCCACGCGGTCGTCGAAGCTGGCGATGTGGCGCAGGCTGTTGAGCAGGAAGCTGCGCGCGGCCGGGAAGTCGCTGCCGTACTTATCGAGGTTCTCGATCAGGCCGACGAACTCGTTGCCCCCCTCCTTGGCCGGGTCCTGCGGCGGAGTGGCCGGGTCAGTGGTCTCGTTGAGCGCGATGGACAGCGCGTAGTCGGAATGGGTGATCACCTGCATCTCCCAATGCTGGTTCTCGCGGGTGTTCTTCTCCACGTCCTCCAGCAACTCCTCGGTGCTGGCCACCCACTGTTTCTCGCGCAGGCGGTAGGCCGCGCGGTTCTGCATTCGCACCCGGGTGGCGACGCCCAGGGCGCCCAGGGAAACCCGCGCGGCGTTGAACACCTCGGGATGCCGCCGGGCGTCGCAGTCCAGAACCTCGCCGCTGGCTGTCACCAGTTGCAGGCCGGTGACGGTGGACGAATAGGAGCCGAAGCCGACTCCTGTGCCGTGGGTCGAGGTGGAAATCGCCCCGGCCAGGGTCTGGTAATCGATATCGGCCATGTTCGGCAGGGCCTGGCCTACCTCCTTGAGCGCCGCCCCCATGAGCGACATCGGCGTGCCGGCGGCGAATTCCGCCTGCAAGGTACTGGCATCGTGTCCGAGCAGACCGTTGAAGTAGGCGAGGGAAACCAGCGTGCCGTCGGTGGGCACCAGGGCGCTGAAGGAGTGGGCCGAGCCGACCGGGCGGACCTTGCCCTGGGCCTGGCGGATGATCTGGACCAGCTCGTCCAGGCTCTGTGGCGCAAGGCGCGCCAGCGGCAGGCAGCTCTGCCCGCCGGACCAGTTGCGCCAGGGAATCAGGCGCGGGGCGCGAGCCGGTTCGGCCGCCAGCGCATGACCGGAAAACGCCGCGAAGGCGCCGGCAACGCCGGCACGCCACAGCAGTTGGCGACGGGTGAGATGAATGGACATCGAACGAGCCCCCCGGTTATCGGACCTGCTGGCCGGACATGAAGGAAATCAGGGCGAGGAACTCGTCCTCCGAGCACTGCATGCACATCCCCATCGGCGGCATGCCCTTGTAGCCGTTGATGCTGTGATCCAGCAGGCTATCGCCACCCTGGGCGAGCCGTGGCTGCCAGGCCTTGGCATCGCCGGTCTGCGGCGCCCCGGAAGCCGGGTTGGCGTGGCACAGCTTGCAACTGCTGTCGTAGATCTTCGCCAGGGCGGGATCGCTGGGGGCCAGGGCGGCGGTGTTGCGGGTGCTGGCTGGCGGCGCGTCCTCGCCACAGCCGCCGAGCAGCGCGGCCACCGCCAGCACGGCAGCCGGCAGCAGCGGTGTTGCGGGTTTCAGCATGATGCTCCCCTTTTCTACCGCACCGGGAAGACGGGCGCGGATTATTGTTGGCATGGGTAGAGCGACGTTAAGCCAGGCGCCGCCCGCCACTAAGGGCATTGGCGGCCAACAAGGGGGCAATGGGGGACAACCCGGCGGCCACCCCGAGTGCCGCCTCGGCACTCGCCGGCACTGCGATGGAAAAAGCTGCGGCACGAGACCTTCCCAAGCCTTGCGGGCGCCCGGCAAGATAACCGTGCTTGCCGCCGCGATCCGGTGGCCTACTTTCTTGCCTTGCACCCCGGGAGCCGTATGCAACCGCGCGACTTTGCCGCCTACCTGTTCCTTGCGATCGGCTGGGGGCTGTCCTTTCTCGTGCTGCTCAAGGCCATCGCCGGGTTCGGCTGGGTCGGCGCGGTCAGCTTCCGTGCACTGATCGCCAGCTTCACGCTGTTCGCGGTGGCCAGGCTATCCGGACGCAGGCTGAATTTCGAAGGGCTGTGGAAGCCGCTGTGCGTGGTGGGCGCCACGACGGTGGCAGGCCAACTGATCGGCATGACGTATGCCACTCCGCGCATCGGCACCGCGATGGCAGCGATCTTCGTCGCCGGCATTCCGCTGTTCTCCATGCTCATCGGCCGCCTCTGGGGCCTGGAGCGCATCACCTGGAGCGGCCTGGGCGGCTTGGTGCTGGGCTTCTGCGGCATGGTGCTGCTGGTGGGTTTTCCGGCGGTGCCGATCACCCACGAATTCATCCTCGGCAGCGCGGCCTCGGTGTTCGGTGCGATCTGCGCGGCTTTCGGCAGCAACTACGCCAGTCTGAAGCTGCGTACCGCCGGCCCCTGGGAAGTGACCTGCGGCGCCTTCCTGATCGGCGGGCTGCTGACGCTGCCGCTACTGATCTGGGTGCCGGTGCCCGGTATGCCAGAGCCGGTCGACTTCCTCTTCCTGCTGCTCTGCGGCTGCGTGCTCAGCGCAGTGAACTACGTCGTCTACTTCCAGCTCGTCGCGCGCATCGGCGCCACCCGAACCATCAGCGTGGAGTTCGTCGTCACTGTGGTCGCCGTGCTGGTCGGCGCGCTGGTGCTGGGCGAAAGCCTTTCGCTGATGCAGGGTGTGGGCGCACTGATCATCCTGGTCGGCTGCGCTCTGGTGCTCGGCCTGATACCGGGCACCAGAGCGCGCGCAGTCAGTTGATAGCCTGCACCGGCACGGCGCCGCCGCGCCATACAGCGCTACGCCGGACGGATTGCGACCGGTGGCGATGAGGATGGCGGTGGCAATGCTCGATGCCGTGCCCAGCGCCGCGCCGACCTGGTAGCTGAAGGAAATCCCCGAATAGCGCATCGCGCGCGGGAGCTGCTCGGCGAGGAAGGCCGGGATCGGTCCCAGGAAGAAGCCGGCCAGCAGCCGTAGGGGAATAGCCTGGAACAGGTTATCCCCCTGCGACATCACTTGATGTACCACCCCCAGGGCCGGTCGCTGAGGTACTCGGTGACCTGCTTGGTCTCCAGGTAGTTGTCCAGGCCCCAGACACCCAATTCGCGGCCGATGCCGCTCTGCTTGTAACCGCCCCAGGGCGCCTGGGTGAAGGTCGGCTGCGAGCAGTTGACCCACACGATGCCGGCACGCAGGGCACGGCTCACGCGCCGGCAGCGCGCCGGGTCGACCGACATCACCGCTGCCGCCAGGCCGAACTGGCTGTCGTTGGCCAGGCGCACGGCTTCGGCCTCGTCCTTGAATCGGCGCACGGCAAGCACCGGGCCGAAGATTTCTTCGCGCCAGACAGCGCTGTCCAGCGGCGCGTCGAGGAACACCGTGGGCTCGACGAACCAGCCCTTGTCCAGATGCGCCGGGCGCTTGCCTCCGGTAGCCAGTTTCGCGCCGTCGCGCACGCCAGCCTCGATGGCCTGCAGCACCTTGGCATGTTGACCGGCACTGACCAGCGGGCCGAGCAGCACGCCCGGCTGCAGGCCGTTGCCGATGGTGATGCGGCGGGTTTCTTCCACCAGGCGCTCGATCAACCGGTCATGCAGGCCATCCTGCACCAGCAGGCGCGAAGTGGCGCTGCATACCTGGCCCTGGTTCCAGAAGATACCGAACAGGATCCACTCCACCGCTGCCTCGATATCGGCGTCGTCGAAGACGATGAAGGCCGACTTTCCGCCCAGTTCCAGGCTGACGTTCTTGATGTCCTGGGCAGCCGCCTGCATGATCGCGCGCCCGGTCGGCACGCTGCCGGTGAAGGCCAGCTTGTCCACGCCCGGATGCGCCGAGAGCGGCGAGCCGGCATCGCGGCCAAGGCCGGTCACCACGTTGAGCACGCCCTTGGGCAAGCCTGCGGCATCCGCCGCGGCGGCCAGTTCGAGGGAGGTCAGCGGGGTCAGTTCGGAAGGCTTGAGCACGGCGGTGCAACCCGCGGCCAGGGCCGGCGCGACCTTCCAGGAAGCCATCAGCAGCGGGTAGTTCCACGGGATGATCTGCCCGGCCACGCCCACCGGCTCGCGCAGTACGCGGCAGGCGAAACGCTCGTCGGGCAGCGCAACCACTTCACCGTCGTCATTCAGCCCTTCGGCCAGGTCGGCGTAGTAGTCGAAGCAACCGATGGCATCGTCGATATCCCACTGCGCCTCGGGCAACGGCTTGCCGTTGTCCTGCACTTCCAGGCGGGCCAGGTCCTCGCGGCGGCCACGCAGGTTGTCGGCGATGGCGCGCAGGTAGCCGGCGCGCTCCTTGCCGGTGCTGCGCCCCCATTCGCCTTCATCGAAGGCGCGGCGCGCGGCCTGCACGGCACGGTCGATGTCCTGGCCGGTGGCAGCGGCCACTTCGGTCAGCACCGATTCGCTGGAGGGCTCGTAGACCTCGAAACGGCGGCCATCAGTGGGTGCCTGCCATTGGCCATCGATATAGAGCTGGTCGCGCATGCGAAGGTCTCCTGAACGTATTGGAATGCTTGTCGGCCGAGCATAGGGAAATGGGCGCGGGATTGATAACGCGGATGCCGTGCATGCGGGCACGCGCGGAGCGGCCATGCTGGCACATGGGCTGGGCAGGATGGGTGGAACCTGCGATCCCCATCGCCAGGGTCGCCAGCGATCGATGGGTATCGCTGCGCTCCGCGCCATCCTGTAAGAACGGCCCGATCAGGAGGTCGCCTTCTGCTCCAGGTAAGCCTTGGGCGACAGTCCCGTCTCCTCGCGGAAGCAGCGGTAGAAGGTCGATAGCGAGCGGAACCCCGCGGCCCGTGCCAGTTCGTCGATGCGCGTCATGCTGGTCGCCTCGTCCAGGCGGTCCAGCAGGTGCTTCAGGCGTAGCTGGTTGAGGTACTGGTAGAAGCTCAGGCCGAGCACCTGGTTGAGGAAATAGGAAATCTGGTTGCGCGTGTAGCCGGTGGCCGAGGCTACCTGGGTCATGTCCAGGTCGGGGTTGAGGTACGGCTGGCTCTGCTGGAAGTACTGCTGGATGTCGCCACCGAGCTGGCTCAGCTGCCGGGCCGACAGCCCCAGGCGGCTCCCAGCCATGCGGGGCTGCGGCTCGCTGGCGGTGTGTTTGGGCTGGCCAACCAGCGCGGCGTGCTCGTTGACCCGGATGATCAGGCCGTCACGCACACTGTAAGCCTCGCTGCTGCGGAACGACACCAGCCCCTGGGTACCGCGCAGCGTGACCTGGTATTGCAGGAAGGCCGTGTCGCCGTCCACCCGCAGGCGGTCGGTGTAGATCTGCGATTCATCGCCCGCCGCCGGCATGCTGCCGAGCAGATAGTCGCGCAGTTCCGCCGGAGGAATCCGGCGGCCCTGGAAGAAGTCGTTGTATTCCACCTGCGGATCGAACAGCGCCATCAGCGCCTCGATATCGTGGCGGCGCCAGGCCTGGTGGTAACGCATCACTACCGCGTGGGTGGCGGCGCTGGCCGGGTCGGGTTGGTAGATCGTGCCTGCCAGGGTGGCACTCCAGCCCTGTTCTTCGCTCATTGTTTCCCCCGCCGGTCTGGGCCGGCTCCACGTGCTCCGGGCGTGCCCGCAAAGAGCGGCGGCCCGTATGCCTGAGCCCCCGGAGCGATTACAAAACTCGGATGCGGCCCGAAGACCGCTTTTTCTTCCGACATTCTGCCGGAGTTTTCCGATGACATCCGCCCCTCTTGCGCACGCCGCTCCACGACCCTTCTGGCTCGATACCCTCGATCCCGCTCCCGCCGCGACGGCGCTGGAGGCCGATCGCCGCTTCGACCTGGTGGTGGTCGGCGGCGGCTTCACCGGTCTGTGGACCGCCCTGCATGCCCGCCTGCGCTGGCCCGGCGCGAGTATCGCGGTGGTCGAGGCCCGGCGTTGCGGCGGCGAGGCCAGCGGGCGCAACGGAGGTTTCTGCGCGCCAAGCATCTCCCACGGCGTCGACAACGCCCTGCGCCGCTGGCCGGAAGAGGCCGAGACCCTGGTGCGCCTGGGCCGTCAGAACCTCGACGAGTTCGCGGCAGACCTTGAACGCTTCGGCATGAACGTGGAGTTCGAGCGGCGCGGCAAGCTCAGTGTCGCCATGCAGCCCTGGCAGGTCGAGGGCCTGCGCGGCATGCAGCGCAACTACCAGCGATTCGGCATCGACTGTGAGTGGCTGGAAGGTGCCGAACTGGCGCAGAAACTCGACTCGCCCCTGTACAAGGCCGGCGTGTTCGAACCCAACTACGCGCTGCTCAATCCGGCGAAGATGGCCGCCGAACTGCGCCGGGTGTGCCTGGAACAGGGTGTCGAGCTGTTCGAGAACACCCCGGTCCACGAGCTGCACCAGCGCGGCGACCGCCTGATGCTGCGCTGCGACCGTGGCGAGCTGGAAGCCGGACAGATCGCCCTGGCCACCAATATCGCGCCGCCGCTGCTCGGCCACCTGAACTCCAGCGTGATCCCGGTGTACGACTACTCGCTGGTCACCCAGCCACTCACCGATGACCAGTTGCGCGCCATCGGCTGGGTCGACCGCTACGGCATCGCCGATGCCGGAAACCAGTTCCACTACCTGCGCAAGACCGCCGACAACCGCATCCTCTGGGCCGGCTTCGACGCCATCTACCACTTCGGCAGCTGCCGCGACGAAGCCCTGACCCAGCGCCCGGAAAGCTTCCAGCGCTTGGCCGAACAGTTCCGCGAAGCCTTTCCGCAGCTCGGCCCGATAGAGTTCAGCCATGCCTGGGGCGGCATCATCGACACTTCGGCGCGCACCACACTGTTCACCGGCTGCGTGCTCGGCAACCGCGTCGCCTATGCGCTGGGCTTCACCGGCCAGGGCGTGACGGCCAGCCGCTTCGCCGCGCTGAACATGCTCGACCAGTTGGGCGGCGAACGCACCGAGCGCACCCAACTGCGGATGACCTCGCAGAAACCCTTCCCCTTCCCGCCCGAGCCGCTGCGCTATCTGGGCGTGCGCCTGGCGCAGCGTTCGCTGGCCAGGGAAGACCGCACCGGCCGCCGCGACCTGCTGCTCAAGACCCTCGATGCCTTCGGCGTCGGTTTCGATTCCTGATGGAGAATCTCATGTCCACCCTGCCCCGCCATGTCATTGACTTCGCCAACCCCCAGCTCGCCCCGCAGGAGCGCGAGATCAACGACCCGGCCATCGTCGATGCGCCTTACCGGAGCCGTAGCTGGCGGCACTTCGGCGCCCCCGAAAAGAACGCTGTCGCCGGTATCTGGGAGGCCGGCGTGCACCTGGAGCGCTGCGAGTGCGACTACGACGAGCTGTGCCACATCCTCGAAGGCAGCGTGCGCCTGACCGACTCGGACGGCGTGGCCAAGACCTTCGGGCCGGGGGATTCCTTCGTGGTGGCGGCGGGCTTCAAGGGCACCTGGGAGAACCTCACGCCGGTGCGCAAGGTGTACTTCATTCTGGGCTGAAGACTGCGCCTGGGCAGGCTCACGCCTACAGGCAACGGGTGCGCCATGAGCGGATTCATCCGCGAGTTGCCCACGGCGGACGCAGTCCGCTCCCACGCAACGGCGGCCCATCGGAAGCGCCGTCCGCCCGGCCCACCATGACGCCCGCAAGCCGTACGTCTGCGCACGCTCCACGGTGAAATGAAACGGCTATAACTAGCGGAACGAAACGGCGGGCCGCCGGGTTCTTGCCGGCAACGCCCGCTCCTATTGGCCTTTTCCCCAGCCCAGTTCAGGCGTGCCCAGCCTGATCGGCGCGGAGCGCTGCGATGAGTTACAGAGCTTGGCGATGGGCCCGCAAGTGCATACCCGGATGCTTCGGTCTGGCCTTGCTGAGCGCTCCGCTCTTCGCCAACGCCCAGTTCACCTGCCACGCCCGCGACGGCACCACCAGCCACAGCAGCCATGCCGTCCCCGGCGCGCGCTGCACCCAGCACAACAGCAAGGCCGGCCAGGGCGCCAAGGCAAAGGCCGCGGCGCCACTGGCGCGCGGCAGCGCTTCGGGCGCGGAGCGAATCCGCGTGTACACCTTCGTCCATAATGGCGTGCGCCAGTATGTGAGCCGCCGCCCGGTCGGCATCACCGCGCGGGTCGATGTGCTCGACGTCTACTACATCAAGGGCTGCTACCTGTGCATGGCGCCGAAGGATTTCAACGTCGCAGCCCTGCGCCTGGACACCCGTTCCTATCGGCGGGAAATCGAATCGGCATCGACGCGCTATGGCGTCGACCAGGCGCTGGTGCGGGCGGTGATCCACGCCGAATCGGCGTTTCAACCCAACGCCGTCTCCATCGCCGGCGCCCAGGGGCTGATGCAATTGATGCCAGACACCGCCGTGCGCTTCAACGTAACCAACCCGTTTGATGCGCGGCAGAACATCCGTGGCGGCGTGCGCTACCTGGCCTGGCTGCTCAAGCGCTTCAACGGCAACCAGAGGCTGGCGCTGGCCAGCTACAACGCCGGTGAAATGACCGTCGACAAGTACAACGGCATCCCGCCCTACAGCGAGACGCAAACCTACGTCGCCCGCGTGCAGTCCCTGACCGAGCGCTATCGCAACCATCGCTGACGGGGTGGTTCGGTGAGGGTTCGCGAGCTTGCTCGCGAACCACATGTGAAGCGACGTAGGGCGCATAACCTGGAACAGGTTATCCGCCGGGCCATCCGCCCTACGAGGCTAGCGCGAACCGGGCACGCCGGGGCTCAGGCGAACCTCCACCCCGCCGCCGCCAGCCGCGTATCCAGCGCGGCCAGGTCGGCTTCCACGCGCGCAGCCGGTTCGGGCATGTACGCCAACGGATCGGTCAGCGTCGATGGCTGGCCGAGGAAGCCTTCCGTCGCGGCATGCAGGCAATAGGCGCTGTAGGCCGGGTTGTAGCCGCCCTCCTGCACCACCAGCAGCCGCCCGTCGCAGAGTTCGTCGGCAAGCGCGCGGGCACGGCGGGCCAGGTGGTTGAAGCCCTGCATGGTCACCAGTTGGCGGCCATTGGGGTCGAACTGCGAGGCGTCCAGGCCATTGGCGATGATCAGCAGGTCCGGCTTGAACGCTCGCAGCGCCGGCTCCACGAAGCGGCTGAAGACCATTTCGTAGAGCTGGTCGCCCGAGCCCATCGGCAGCGGCAGGTTGAGGTTGCTGCCCAGACCCGCGCCATGACCGCGCTCGTCCGCCGCGCCAGTCTGCGGGTGGCTCGGCCCCCAGGCGCCGTGGTCCATGTGCAGCGACACGGTGAACACCGATGGATCGTCGTAGAAGCCTTCCTGGGTGCCATTGCCGTGGTGCACGTCCCAGTCGACGATGGCCACCCGCTCAAGCCCCGCCGCCTGCGCAGCCCGCGCGGCGATCCCGACGTTGTTGAAGAAGCAGTAACCGTCGGCCATCGCCGGCGCCGCGTGGTGGCCCGGCGGGCGCACCAGGGCCATCGCCGGGTTGCCGGTGGCCAGTACGCTTTGCAGCGCCTGCACGCTGGTGCCGGCGGCGGCCAGAAGCCCGGCCAGGCTGCCGGGGGACATCAGCGTGGTACTGCTGAAACGCTTGCCCTGCGCGTCCGCTGCGAAGATTCCACGCAGATAGCCGGCATCGTGGAAGCTCAGCAGTTCTTGCTCGCTGGCATGACGGCCCTCATGCCAGCGCAGCGAGCCCGCAACCGGCCCGCGCTGGAGAATGGCGCGCATGTTGAGCAACCGGGGATTGCTCTCCGGGTGTTGCAGTTGTTCGGCCAGCAGTTCGCTGGGCGGCGCCTCGAAGACGCCGGCGGCGGTGTCGTGGCGCAGCACGTCGTCGTGCCAGAAAACATCCATCGTGTGACTCATCGGAAACCCTCGGATTCCATCACTGCGCCCGCAAACGCAGGCACGCTTCAAACAGGTTGATACGGGTTTGCATTGGGCCAGAGAACTCGGCGGGCGGCCGAAGACAGTGCTTAGCACGGTGAGGCCGCCCAACGAGGTCATGCGGCTGAAGGCGAGCCTGTGTCAGTCGATGACCGTCAGCTCCGGCGGCAGCTCTGACAGGCTTGCCGAACCCTTCTCGCCACACAGCACGGTGTCGCCGAGCTTGATACCGAAGCCTTCGTTGTACAACGACAGGTTGGGCTCGATGGAGAACGACATGTTCGGCTGGAACACGTGATCATCGGCCTCGTCCACCATCATCGCTTCCAGCCAGGTCGGCGGGTACGCGAGGCCGAGGCTGTAGCCGATGCGGTGCACGCGGGTGCGCGAGAGGTCGATGCGGTCGAGGATCTGGTTGCACACGCGGTTGGCCTCGCCCACTGGCGTGCCGGGTCGGGCGATATCGATGGCGGCGTTGAAGGCCTCGGTGAGCAGGGTCGCCACTTCTTTCACCCGCGGGCTGGGTTTGCCGATCACGGCGGTGCGCATGAGGATGGCGTGGTAGCGGTTGCACACGCCGGCGTGTTCGAGGATCACCACGTCGCCGTGGCTGATGGTCTGGCGGTGCGGCATGGCGTGGGTCATGGTGCTGCGGCGGCCGGTGGCACACATCGGGCTGATCGCCGAATACTCGCTGCCGGCACGGCCCAGGGCGTTGGCCACGATACCGGCCACTTCCACCTCGGAGATACCCGGGCGCAGTGCTTCGAAGGCGGCCAGCATGCCCTGGTCGGCCATGCGCGCGGCGCTGCGCTGGTACTCGATTTCCTCGGCGGTCTTGATCAGGCGGTTCTCGGCGACCAGGGGGCCGGCATCTTCGAAACGGGCCTCGGGCATATAGCCCAGCAGTGCGTTGTACTGTGCCGGGGAGAAGGTCGAGGCGGTCATTTCCAGGCCTATGCGCGCTTGGGAGAGGCCCGCCTGGGCGAGCACGTCGGCGACGATCTTCAGCGGGTCCTGCCTGGCGATGTCATAGAAGATCGCCTCGTCGATGCACGACAGCTCCCAGGTGCAGGGCTCCTCGCTGGTGCGGGTGAGGAACACCGGCTCCGCCAGCTTCGGCGAGATGATCAGCGCCTGGTACCAGAGGAAGCCCAGGCTGTCGAAGCCGCTCAGGTAGTTGATGTTGTCCGGGTAGTTGACCACCAGGGCATCCAGGCCACGATCGGCCATGCGGCGTTTGACGGCTTCGACGCGTTGACGGTAGGTGCGCGCGGGAAAAGCGGTAAGCATGGGGATTCCCTCCTCAGGGACAAGGTGCGTTCGACAGACAGGTTGTGCGGCCGCCAGCCAGCGGCCCGGTGTGGAGCGGATGAAGCGCGGTCAGGCAGGCGGTCGGCGCCGTTCGAAGTACATGCGCAGCAGCATCACCGCCAGGGTGAGGACGATCATCAGGGTGGACACGGCGGCAATCGCCGGGTCGAGGTTGTAGCGCAGGCCGTCCCAGATGCGCTTGGGCAGCGTCACCACGCTCAGGCCGCTGGTGAACAGCGTCACCACCACCTCCTCCCAGGACATCACGAAGCCCATGAAAAAGCTGCCCAGCAGGCCGCCGCGCACGTTCGGCAGCAGCACGCTCCACAGCGTCGGCCAGAGCCCGGCGCCGAGCGAGCGCGATGCCTTGTACAAGCTCAGGTCGAGCCGTGCATAGGCCACCAGCATGGCGATCACCGAGTACGGCAGCGCCATCAGCAGATGGCCGAAGCCAACGCCCAGCAGGCTGTCGAGAATGCCCAGGCGTGCATCGAGGTAGTAGATCGACATGGCCGAGACCACCTGCGGCACGATCATCGGCAGCAGCACGATGGCGGTCAGCAGCGTGCGGTAGCGGCGTTGCAGCCAGATGCCGGTGGCGAACAGGAACGCCAGCGCCGTGGCCAGCGCGCCGACCAGCAGTGCCAGCCCCAGGCTCTGCAGGATCGACAGCAGCCAGGCGCCATCGAACAGCGTCGCGTAGTGGCGCAGCGACCAGTCGCCATCCGGGAAGGCCAGGTAGCGCTGGTTGCCGAACGACAGCGGCACGATCACCAGGATCGGCAGCATGAGGAACAGCGCGGCCAGTACCAGGCCGAACCAGGATAGCCAGCGCCCCAGCGGCAGGCGCGGCGGCTGCGGTTTGTCTCGCTTGGGCATGGCGCAGACGAAGGTTCCCTGCGGCGTCACAGCTCATTCCTCCCCAGCAGGCGGCGGAAGCCGACCAGTTGTCCGAACAGCAGTGCGCAGCCGACCACCAGCAGCATCAGCACGATGCTCAGCGCCGCGCCCAGGCCCCAGTTGGAAAGCTGGAACATCTGCACGTAGATGTACTCGGCGAGCATGGCCGCCTTGCCGCCGCCCAGCAGCGCCGGGGTGACGAAGCAACCCAGGCTGAACACGAAGACGATGGCGGACGCGGCGACCACGCCCGGCAGGGTAAGCGGGACGAAAATATCGCGCAGCGTCTGCCAGCGGCTCGCGCCGAGGCTGCTGGCGGCACGCAGCAGGCTGTCATCGACCTGACGCAGCGACGACAGCAGTGGCAGCACCGCGTACGGCACCATGAAATGCACCATGCCGATCAGCGCACCCAGCTCGTTGCGCACCAGCGGCGGCGGCGCATCGAACCAGCCGGTGGCCATCAGCCCCTGGCTGACCAGCCCGCCATTGCGCAGCAGCACCAGCCAGGCGAATGCGCGGATCAGCATCGACAGCCAGAACGGCAGCAGCACGAACAGCTCGATCAGTTGCCGGCCGCGCGGCGTCGCGAAACGCCAGCGGTAGGCGATCAGGTAGGCGATGCCGACGCTGATCGCAGTCGTCAGCAGGCAGATGCGCAGCGTGCGCCAGATAACCGTCTGCAGGTTGGCGTTGTCGGCGATGGCCATGTAATTCTGCGTGCCCCACTCCGGCAGGCTGAAGCTCCAGCCCAGCACGCCGAGGGTCGGTAGCAGGTAGCCGACCACAACCAGCAGCGGCAAGGGCAGGATCAGCAGGCCGTAGACCGGCAGCACGCCAGGTGCCAGGCGTCGCATCTCAGCCTCCGATCAGCGCCAGGTAGCGCTCCAGGGTTTCGCCGTAATGCTCGGCGTGCCACTTGTTGTTGAGCGATACCTGCTTCTTCAGGTTGTCCGGCGCGGTGGGGTTGATCGCCTGCAGCTGCGGGCTGAGCAGCTCGTTGGCCGCCAGGTTCACCGGCCCCATGTTGTAGACCTCCATGAGCCTGGCCTGGACCTCCGGGCGTAGTGCGTAGGCGATGAACTGCATCGCGGCCTTGGCGCCGGCGGGATTGTTCTTCGGCACCATCCACACCGACGGCGAGACGATGCCGCCATCGAAACTCCAGTCGATCCTGCCGCCGGTATCGTTCTTCACCAGCTCCGCGCGGGTGTGCCACAACTGCGCCATGCTCACCTCGCCGTCGCGGATCAGTTGCTGCGACTCGGCGCCGGTAGACCAGTGAGTGGCGATGTGCGGCAGCAGTTCCTCGATCTTGCGCAGCGCGCGGTCGACATCCAGCGGATAGAGCTGCTCGGGCGGCACACCGTCGGCCAGCAGCGCGCACTCGAGGTTGGCGCTCATCCACTTGTAGAGAGTGCGCTTGCCCGGGTACTTCTTCACATCCCAGAAGTCCGCCCAGGACTTGGGTGGGTTCTTGCCGAACTGCTCGTGGTCGTAGCCGATCACGTAGCTGTAGCTGTAGTTGGCGAGACCGAAATCGTGCACATCGCCGTAGCCGATCAGCGACCTGTCGACGATGCCGAAATCGATCGGCGCAAGGAACTTGTCCCGGCCCAGCCGGTAGGACGAATACATCTCTCCATCGCACACGTCCCAGCGCACCGCACCGCTGTTCACCTGGGTCTTCAGCGCGCCCTCGGTCGGCCCGCTGCCATCGATCTTCAGGGCCAGCCCCGCTACCTGGCCGAAGCCGCCGAAGCTCTTCTCGAAGGCCGGCACCGCATCGCCGCCCCAGTTGGCGACGACCAGGTTGCCGGCGGCGAAGGCGCGACCGCCCATGCCGAACGGCAAGACGCTGGCGGCGGCGAGCAGCAGCAGATTGCGGTTGAAGTGGCGGCGGCTGATGCCGGCCCGCTCGGCGCGCTCGGCGGCGACCTCCAGTGCATCTTCGATGAAGCCTTGGCGTTCGTTCATGTGATTGCTCCCCGATCGTTGTTTTCGTTATGCGGACAACAGGTGGCAGTTCTGCGGCGACCAACTGCACCAATAGCGCTGGCCGCTGCGCAGGCTGCCCAGCATTGGGTGCGAAACCGGCAGGCGCAGGTCGATACGCTCGCCCTGCTCCAGCATCAGTTCGAGATTGACGTGGGCGCCCTGGTAGGTGGCGTTGCCCGCGGTGGCGCACAGGCCGTTGTCGCGGCCGGCGTCATGCAGCGGGCGCAGGTCGATGTGCTCCGGGCGCACGGCCAGCCACTGCCGCGCGCCGTCGCCGGGCTGCGCCGCCTGGGCCACGCGCAGATGCTGGCCCCGGTAGTCGCATAGCGTGGCTTCGGCTTCGCGACCGAGCACGCCGACCTCCAGCAGGTTGGTGTCGCCGAGGAAATTGGCGACGAAGCGGCTGGCCGGACGCTCGTAGACCTCACGCGGGGTGCCGACCTGCTCCAGGCGCCCCTTGTTGAACACTGCGATGCGATCCGACAGGGCCAGGGCTTCTTCCTGGTCGTGGGTGACGAAGACGAAGGTGGTGCCGAAGTCCTTGTGCATGCGAGCCAGCTCGCCCTGCATTTCCTGGCGCAGGCGGCGGTCCAGCGCGGACAGCGGCTCATCGAGCAACAGCAGCCTGGGCTTGAACACCAGCGCACGGGCCAGCGCCACGCGCTGTTGCTGGCCGCCGGAAAGCTGGCTGATGCCCCGCCCGCCCATCCCGGCCAGGCCGACGCGCTCCAGCACCTCGGCGACGCGGCGCTCGATCTCGGCGCCCGGCACCTTGCGGATGCGCAGCGGGTAGGCAACGTTCTGCGCCACGCTCATGTGCGGAAACAGCGCATAGCCCTGAAACACCACGCCGAACTCGCGCTGGTCCGGCGGCAGCCGGGTGATATCGCGGCCACCCTGCTCGATGCGCCCCTCGCTGGGCTCGACGAAGCCGGCGAGCATCATCAGCGTGGTGCTCTTGCCCGAGCCCGAAGGCCCCAGCAGGGTGAGGAACTCGCCCTGGCGGATGCTCAAGCTGAGGTCGCTCAGGACCTGCAGATTGCCATAGCGCTTGCCCAGTCCGAGCAAGTCGACGAAATGCTGCATGGCGGGTCTCCAGCCGTTTGTTCTTGTAGGTGCTGTTCGCCGGCCCGCGTGACGGGACTTCGGCGTTCGACTTGGGGCGATCATCTCCAGTAATTTAAGTAACGACAATTCAATAGTTTTCCGGCTGAATCGTTAGTCAAATTCACAGAAAAGAGGCTCCCATGCGTCAGAACAGTGCGTTTCGCATGCCATCCCTGATCGCCCTGCGCGCTTTCGAGGCATTGGTCAGGCAAGGCAGCATCGGCCGCGCCGCGCTGGAGCTGCACGTCACCCACGGCGCGGTCAGCCACCAGGTGAAGAAGCTGGAAGAAGAACTTGGCGTGGCGCTGGTGGAGCGCCAGGGCAAAGGCGTCAAGCTGACTCCGGCCGGGCGCCAGTTGAGCCAGCAGATCAGCAGCGCCTTCGACCAGTTGCGCGATATCCGCCGTGCCTTGCCCAACGAGGAACCGGCCGGCGAACTGCGCATCGCCTGCGCGCCGGCGCTGCTGGCACGGGTGTCATCGCTGCTGGAGAAATTCCTGCGCAACTACCAGGAAGTGGCCCTGCACCTGTTGCCGATGAGCAGCGACCTGGGCGACGTGGACATGGTGATTTCCTTTGGCGAAACCCATATCGAGGGCCAGCGCTTCGCCGCCCTGGGCGACATCCGCTACTTCCCCGTATGCAGCCCGCGCCTGCTCAACACCCAGGACCATCTGCGCAAACCCCGCGACCTGGCGCGCCAGGTGCTGCTGCACGAAGACGACGGCTTCGACTGGAGCCGCTACTTCCTCGCCGCCGGCATTCCGGGGTTGCAGGCGCGGCAGAACGTCTTCCTGCCTGACGCCTACCTGACCATCCGCGCGGCGATCGCCGGTGGCGGCGTGACCATCAGCGACCACATCCTCGCTGGCGAGGAACTGCACCAGGGGCGGCTGGTGCGCCTGTTCGACGTTGACTTCCCGGCACCCCACCCCTACTTCCTGATCATCCCACCCCACGGCCACCAGGCCCTCGCGCAGGAGTTCGCCGATTGGCTGCTGCGCGAGCTGGAGGCGATCCCGGCATTCGATTGAATGGCACGGCAGGTGCGCTGGCGGCACCGGGAGGACACCGCTGGATTGGTAAACGCAGAATTAACTGGCCTGGTTGGCCCGCAGGATGACGCCGGCACGCAATAGGTTCGCGCGAGCTGCCGCCCGGGTAGCTCCGCAGGATGGCTGGAGCACAGCGCCACTCCTCCTGCGCAAGGCCGTACCGGACACTCGGCGCGAGGCAGTCAGAGCTGGATCGCAGATGAAGTCCGCTCCTGCACAGGAGCGGCCCCTGCCCGGCAATCCTCCCTCTCCCTCACCCCTTTCGGTCGTTCAGCAGGAAGTGCGACAGCGCCGGAATCAGCACCAGCGCGCCAAGCATGTTCCAGAGGAACATGAAGGTCAGCAGGATGCCCATGTCGGCCTGAAACTTGATCGGCGACCAGACCCAGGTGATCACGCCCGCGGCCAGGGTCACGCCCACCAGTGCCACTACCTTGCCGGTGAAGATCACCGCCTGGCGGTACGCCAGCCCCAGCGGGAAGCCCGCGCGCTGCAGTTGCAGTTGTACACTGAGCAGGTACAGCGCGTAGTCCACGCCGATACCGACGCCCAGGGCGATCACCGGCAGGGTCGCCACCTTCACGCCGATGCCGAGGAACACCATCAGCGCCTCGCAGAGCATCGAGGTCAGTACCAGTGGCAGCATGGCGACGACGGTGGCACGCCAGCTACGGAAAGTGATCAGGCAGAACAGGCTGACCGCGCCATAGATGTACAGCAGCATGGTGCGATTGGCCTGGTGCACCACGCTGTTGGTGGCAGCCTCGATGCCGGCGCTGCCGGCGGCAAGCAGGAACTGGCGGTCGGGCGTGCTGTTGGCCTTGGCGAAGTCCTCGGCGATTGCCGTCACTTCTTCCAGGGTGCGGGCCTTGTGGTCCTTGAGGAAACCGATCACCGGCATCACCGAGCAGTCGGTGTTGAACAATTCCGGGGTATTCACCGAGGCTTGCTGCGCCGAGTAGTTGAGCACGTCCTGGTTGCGCTGCAGGCTGGCGAACTTGGGGTTGCCCTCGTAGGTGCCGGCGGTGATCTGGCGTACCGCGTCGGCCAGCGAGACGGTGGCCTGCACGCCAGGATGCTGTTGCAGCGCCCAGCCCAGGCGGTCGGCGAGGATCAGCGTCTGGTAGTTCAGGCAGCCTTCGGCCGGCGTCTTCACCATCACTGCGAACAGGTCGCTGGAAAGCGCGTAGTGGCTGGTGATGTAGGCATTGTCACGGTTGTAGCGCGAATCCGCGCGCAGCTCGGGCGCACCGGCATCGAGGTCGCCGATCTGCAAGTGCTGGCTGACCATGAAGCTGCCGGCGCCAATCAGCGCGGCACAAGCCAGGGCGACGGTCGCCCAGCGACGCTCGGTGAAGCGGTCGAGCAGGCTCCACAGCCGGCCCAGGCCCTGCTCGCGCGCCTCCTGCTGCTCCTCGCGCAGGGCGCGGGCGGCGGCACGCGGGCTGACACCGACGAAGGACAGCGCCACCGGCATCATCAATAGCGAGGTGAAGACCAGTACCGCCACGCCGATGCTGGCGGTGATCGCCAGAGCCTTGATCACCGGGATGTCGATCAGCATGAGCACGGCGAAGCCCACGGCATCGCAGAGCAGCGCACTGACGCCAGCGAGGAACAGGCGGCGGAAGGTGTTGCGCGCCGCCACCAGTCGGTGGGTGCCGCGACCGATGTCCTGCATGATGCCGTTCATCTTCTGCGTCGCATGGGACACACCGATGGCAAAAATCAGGAACGGTACGAGGATCGAGTATGGGTCCAGGGCATAACCCAACCAGGCGATCAGGCCCAGTTGCCAGACCACCGCCAGCAGTGAGCAGACGATCACCAGCAGGCTGCTGCGCAGGCAGCGGGTGTAGAGCAGGATGATGACGAACGCCGAGACCACCGCGAGGCCGAAGAACATCATCACTCGCACCAGGCCGTGGATCAGGTCACCCACCAGCTTGGCGAAGCCAATAACGTGGATGCGCACCGCGCCCTTGCCCGGCCCGCCGGCGTCGAAGGCACGCTGGTCGCCCAGGTACTCGTATTTCAGGCGCAGCGCGTCCAGCTCGTGGGAGAACTGCCGGTAGTCGATGCCTTTGCCGGTGGCCGAGTCATGGTCCAGCAGCGGCACTACCAGCATGCTCGACTGGAAGTCATTGGCCACCAGGCTGCCGACGATACCGGCGCGGGCGATGTTCTGGCGCAGGCGGGCAATGCTCGCGGCATCGCCAGCATAGCCGTCGGGCATGACCGGCCCGCCCTGGAAGCCTTCCTCGGTCACTTCGGTCCAGCGTACCGCGGGCGACCACAGCGACTTCATCCAGGCGCGGTCTACGCCGGGGCTGAGGAACAACTGGTCGTTGATCTGCTTGAGGGTGTCCAGGTAGGCCGGCTCGAAGATGTCGCCGCCGCTGCTTTCCACCACTACCCGCACGGAGTTGCCCAGGCCCCGCAGGGCCCCGCGATTGTCCAGGTAATTGCGGATATAGGGATGGCTTTGCGGGATCATTTTCTCGAAGCTGGGCTTGATCTCCAGGCGGGTCGCCGCCATCCAGCCGAGCACCAGCGTGACCACGGCGATCAGGCTGATGAACAGGATCCGATGGTTGAACACCAGACGCTCCAGCACGCTGCCGCTGTGCACATCGAAATCCCGCATGTCGCGGATGACGGGCATCTGCCCTTGCTTGAGGTCGACCATATGAGGCTGTCTCTTCGTCTTGTTCTTATTGGGAGAGCGGCAACGTGCTGCGCTGCAGACCGCGACCGCCCACCAGCAACAGGCTGTCGGCACCGACCAGGGCGCCGCTGACGGGCGTGCGCTGGGCGATGTCGAGAGTGGTGAAGGTGGCGCCATCGTCGTGGCTTACCAGCCCCTGGCCCGCCTGGCTGAACAGATAGAGGCCACCATCGGCGCCCTGGCTGGCGGCGGTAAGGCTGACCGGCACACCGGTGGCCACTTCGCTCCAGCTCGCGCCGCCATCGACGCTGCGCACTGCGTTTCCGCGCAGGCCATAGGCGAACAGCAGCCCCGGTTTGCCGAACACGCCGAAGAAGGTGCCCTTGTAGGGCGAGTCGAGCGCGACGAAGCGCTGGCTGGCCGTATCGAGCTTGAGCAGCAGGCCCTGCTCGCCAACGATGAACACCTCGTCGCCTACCGCGGTGATGGCGGTCAGGTGCAGTGCCTGGGGGTTGTCGATGAGGTGGTTCCAGGGCTGCCAACTGCGCCCGCCGTCGGTCGTGTGCAGGATCAGGTTGAAGGCGCCGATCACGAAACCCTCCTGGGCATCGCGGAACCAGAGGTCAAGGAACGGCTTGTCGGCCCCCTCTTCCTTCATGCGCCGCGCCTGTTCCAGCAGGGTTTCGTTATCCGCCTGGGGATGGGTCGTATAGAAATCCAGCATCAGTTGGCCGATGCCACGGCCGTCGAGCTGACGTGTCCAGCGCTGGCCTCCGTCGGCGCTGTGCAGCACTACGCCGTCGTGGCCGACTGCCCAGCCATCGCGCGGTGCAGGGAAGCGTACGGCGGTGAGGTCGGAGCTGACCGGCACATCGGCCTGCTGCCAGTTCCGCCCGTCGTCGTCCGAATAGAGAATGTGGCCGCGCTGGCCAACCACCACCAGGCGCCCGCCTGCGCGGGCCACGGCGGCCAGCGGGCTGTGCAACGCCAGTCCGGTGCGCTGGGCCGGCAGGTCGAGCACATCGGCGAACTCAACGGCGGCGGCGTGGCCGGCGAGCAGCGCCAACCCGAGGCTGGCGGAGGCCAGGGCGAATTTGAAGGAAAACTGCATACGGCTACCTCGATGGGAATGTCGCGGCGGTGGGTGCCGCCGCGACCGGACTCACCCGCTTGGAACCTGTCCGCCCTCTCGCACGCCGGCATGCCTGCGCCGTGCGAGAGGGCCGTCAGGCCCTCAGCGAATGCCGCTGCCGGCGAGGGCGTCGGGCGACCACTGGGTGGCGGCCAGCGGGTCGATGTAGCTGATGCCGCCGTACGGACCGACGATGCCATTGATGTTGTAGGAGCCGGCGGCCAGGTCGTAGATCATGAACGGCGTGGCATCCGGGATGTGCTTGTCGTAGCTCTGGCTGAGGAAGGCGAAGGAGCCCCGATAGAGTTGGCCGCGGGCGTCGTACTGGTCGGAGGCCAGGGCCACCCAGCTATCTTCGTCGAGGTAGAAGCGGCGCTTGGCGTAGATGTGCCGCGCACCGGACTTCAGCGTGCCTTCGACTACCCACACGCGGTGTTTCTCCCAGCGCACGTAGTCGGGCGACAGATGATAGGGCGTGACCACCGGCTTGATGTCGCTGGCGTAGGTCAGCCGGTAGGTGTTGTAGGGTACGATCATTTCCTGCTTGCCCACCAGCTTCCAGTCGTAGCGATCCAGCGCGCCATTGAAGACGAATACGTCGTCGTAGGTGCCGGCGCCGGCCATGCCGGGGTTGGGCGTGTCGTAGGCCAGGTTCGGCGCCAGCTTCACGCGGCGCTGGCCGGGCAGGTACTGCCAGGCGCGGCGCGGCTGCTGCAGCGGGTTGGCGGCGTCCTTGAGCATCATCGCCTCGCCTGCGCGGCGCGCCGGGCCGCTGTAGTACAGCTTCATCTGGTAGTAGACCTCGGAGCCCTTCACCGGCTGGGTGAGGTCTTCGTACACCGGGTAGTTGATGAAGGCCTGGCCGGTGGTGGCGAGATTGGCGCTGCCCGAGGCATCGACGTTCCAGGAGTCGTACTTGGCCTTGATGTTCACGCCCTGGTAGCGCAGCAGGAAGTTCCACATCGCCTCGGCGCCGGTCTTCGGAATCGGGAACGGCACGCCCGGCAGCGCGTTGTCGATGACGGTGCCACCTTCCAGGGACTGCGCGGTAACGGCGTTCTTCTTGCTGTTCTCCAGCACGGTATCCGGCAGCGCGGCGCTGCGGTGGGTCGGGTAGACGTCGACGCGGAAGCTCGGATAACGCTTGGCCAGCTCGAGGGTGGTGGCAGTCAGCTCGTTCTTGTACTGGTCGACATTCTTGCCATCGATCACCAGCAGCGGCTTGTCGCTGGCGAACGGGTCCGGGCGCATGCTGTCGCCGGCCTTGAAACCGGCCGGGGCGCTGGTCAGGCCGCCGGTGTAGGCGGGAATTGAACCGTCGCTGCTGGCGGCTTTCTCGGCGCCAACCAGGGTCAGGGTGCTGCCCAGTTGAGCGGCGTCCTGGGGGGATACGGCGGCCTGGGCCGCGCCACACAGGGCCAGGCCGAGGGCCGTGGCGATCAGGGTAGGCTTGAAGTTCATGCTGTGTTTCTCCTGCTCCGGGTAGGAGGCTGGGGTGAAATCAGAAGGTTGCCTTGAGGGAAGCGGTGACCATCCCGCGGTCCTTCAGCAGGGGCGCGAGACCACCCTGGGAAGTGATCTGGCCGGGAATGCACTGGTACTGCCCGTTGGCCCCCGGGGTGTTGTTGTCGTGCCCGCTCGAACAGGTGTCGAAGGGACCGAAGGCATCGACGTACTTCAGGTCGATGCGGTACTTCTGGTGGAAGTCCGCCGCCACGCCGACCGAGTAGCTGCCGGCGTCTTCGTTGCCGCCCAGTTGCACCGCCGAGTTGCCGTGCAGGCCGACGTTGTAGGCGATGGGCATGGACAGATCGACGCCGGGGAACGCCTGGTACCAGGTCGGGGTGAAGTTGGCGGACATGGCGTAGGCGTTGGTGCTGACCTTGTCCACGCCGCGGTAGCTGGAGTCGCCCTTGAAGGTCTGCTCGCCCTCGGTGACGTCAATCAGGTGCGTCAGGGTGCCTTCCACCGCCAGCGACGAGGCGTCCCACAGCGGAGTCGCGCCGAAGGTCACCAGGCCGTTGAGCACGACATGGAAGGTCTTGCCGCGGGCAAGGCCGGTGTCGCCGTCGCTGGGCAGCTCGCCGATCAGGTTCGCGCCGTTGATCAGCCCGCGCTTGGCTGCCGCGTAGAGCGTCGGGTTGACGGTGGTGAAGTTGCTCGCCAGCGGCATGTTCTCGCGGTAGTTCAGGTCCATGCCGACGCTCACCCCGCCGATTTCCTTCGACAGGCTGATGCCGTAGATATCGATGTCGTCGGCATAGGCGGTGAAGTAGTTCATGCCCTTGAGGCCGGCGAGCCCGGGCTTGTGCATGTTGGGCGCGTCGATCAGCACCGCCGGCAGAGTGTCGGAGGTCTTGCGGTAGTAGAAGCCCAGCGTGCCGTCGAGCCATTCCGGGCTCCACTTGGCCATCAGGCCGAAGTCGCCGGTGTTGCTCGGTTCGCGGTCGTCACCGCGCGGTGCGCCGTAGAAGGCTTTCTGCGCAGGCAGCGGCAGCCAGAACACGTTGCCGCCATCGTTGAGCATGTCATAGGGCCCCATGTAGGTGCCGCCTTCGGGGAAGCGCGAGTTCTCGAATTCGAGGAAGTACTGCGCGGCCAGGGTCAGCTCCGGATTGACCGTGAGCGACATCGATAGCTGGCTGCGCGGCATGAACAGCTCTTTCGCCTCGGTGCCCGGCACGTTGTACAGCTTGCCCAGGTCGAGTGCCGACTGGCCGTAGTTGATGCCGTTGGCGGCGCTGAACAGGGTTTCGCCCCAGTACACAGTGTGGCGCCCGAGCTTGCCGCTGAGCTGCATACCGTCGCCGACCTCGTGGTTGGCGAAGATGAAGGCGTCGAGCAGCTCACCGGACGGGCCGTTGTAGTAGCGGTCGGCGAAGTTGCTCAGGCCGTGGGTAGACGCATGTGCGCCGCGCGGCGCGATCACGTTGCCGTTGAGGCCCACCAGGTGGCCGGCGTTGCCCGCCTGGCCTGGGAAATTGTTGCTGGAACCGACGTCGTCGTAGGCATGGTCGTACCAGCCGGCGGCGCTGAGGCGGAAGCCCATGCTGTCGCGATAGATGAAGTCCAGCTCGCTGAGCAGGTCGAAGCGTTGGGTCACCGGGGTGCCGGCGGAGAAATTGCGGTCACCGTCATTGGTATTGGCGGTGTTGGCGATCTTGCTGTTGGCGGATTCGACCCGTTGCCCGTAGCTGAGCTTGACGGTGTTGTCGAAACGGATCGAGAGGTCGGGGTTGCCGGTGTTCAGCTCGAAAGCCTGTGCCGCGTTGCCGCCGAAGGCGCTGAGAATCGCCGTGGCGAGCAGGCAGCGGCGCAGCCGCCGCGGTGGGTTGCTCTGGTAGTGCATGCGTGTGCTCCATTTCTTGTTGTGGTCGGGACGCTATCCGGGCCCGTCCCGCGGCCCCGCCCGCGCCGCCACCAGGGCGCACGCAGGCTCGCCCCGGCGTCAGGCGCCGGAACGCAGAACTTGATCTGGAATCAGTGATCCAGCAGGTGGATCAGGGCATCGACCTCTAGCCAGTCGCCAAATCCGGCGGCCGGATTCAGGTGGCCGACGCAGCCCAGCTCCACCAGGCTCGCGCCCCAGGTCTGGGCCATGCGCCGCACGGCCTGTGGCGTGGCGAGCGGGTCGTTGTCGCTGGCCGCCACCAGGCTGGGAAATGGCAAGGGTTGCTGTGGCAGCGCCCAGCCACGTTCGATGAGGCTGTCCGGGCTGGGATAGTGGTCGGGCCAGGTGCCGTCCAGGTCCGGCGGCGTGGCCAGCAGCGCGCCCTTGATCGGGCGGTCGTGGCGGGCCGCCCAGTGGGCGACCATCAGGACGCCGGCACTGTGTGCGACCAGGATCACCGGTCCGTCGATACGGGCCAGTTCGTTCTGGATGGCAGCCACGCGGGCGTCGAGGTCGAGCTTGTCGCCGGTCAGCGGCGGCACGCTCCGCGCCGTCGGCAGACGCTCCTGGAGATGCGTTTGCCAATGCTCGGCGACGTGATCGCGCAGGCCGGGAACGATGAGGACGGTGGTGGAATTGTTATGTTTCACCGGATCACCTTGCAGCGTTTTCGAACTTGTTGGAGCAGACAGTAGAGGCAGCCCGGCAACGCTGCTTTGCATAGAACGTCAGGCACTTCGCATTTGGTGACAGCGGTGAATCCATCCGGCGTGCGGTTGCATGGCCCAACCCCACGGGACACAGAACGTGCGCCCGCTCAAGAACGCCAAAAAGGCGCTGGCCGATAGGTAAAACTTCGTACACGCTTGGATGAATACGCCGATAGAATCCTGCGTCATCGACCCAGCCATGAATTCGCTGCTGACGCTCCGGCACCTGTCCATCGACACCTGGCGCCGTCGGCGCGGAGCAGCCAGAAGAACAAGAAGGCGATAGGCATGACACCAATGGTTCGCATCGCGGCCCTTACCAACTACCTGGAAGTGGCCCGCCACCTGGGCCTCAACCCCCAGCAGCAGCTCAGCCAGGTCGGCCTGAGCCTGTCGATGCTCGAGCATCCCGAGCAGCGCGTCCCCATCACACCGGTGGTCAGCCTGCTGGAAGAGTCCTCGCGTGCCAGCGGCTGCGAGACGTTCGGCCTGCGCATGGCCGAGTCCCGCCAGCTTGCCGATTTCGGTGTGATCAGCCTGCTGATCACCCACCAGGCGACACTGCGCGAAGCCATAGACACCATCGTTCAGTACCGCCACATGATCAACGAATCGCTGGCCCTGTTCGTGGATCAGGAAGGCAAGATGGCAATCCTGCGCGAAGAAATCATCACCGTGCCGCCCATGCCGATGCGCCAGAGCATCGAGCTGGCCATCGGCACGCTCTACCGTCTCTGCGCCGCCCTCCTCGGCCCGCACTGGCGGCCGATGAGCGTCAATCTCACCCACGACGCGCCAGCGGACATGCAGGTGCACAAGCGCCTGTTCGGCTGCAAGATCGAATTCGGCAGCGAATTCAACGGCATCGTGATTCCCGCCGCCGACCTCGATGCCGCCAACCCCATGGCCGACCCGGCGATGGCGCGGCACGCGCGCAGCTTCGTCGACTCACTGCCGGGCGCCACCGAAGGCAGCACCCTGAACGAAGTCCGCAAGGCCATCTACCTGCTGTTGCCGATGGGCCGTGCGACCATCGAGCAGATCGCCCAGTCGCTGGGGCTGAATGTCCGCACCCTACAACGCCGGCTGGAGGAAAACGGCGTGACCTTCTCCGACCTGATCAACGAAGTGCGCCGCGAACTGGTGCTGCGCTACATGGAAAACCCGCGCTACTCGCTCAGCCGCATAGCCGACCTGCTCGGCTATGCCATGCCCAGCTCCTTCACCCGATGGTTCACGATGCAGTACGGCATGTCGCCGGCGGCCTGGCGGCGCGAACACATGGGGCGCGAAGGCGACTGACGCCACGCGTCGACTGGCCCCGCTCCACAGGACAGATTCCGCCGGTACACTCGCCGAAGCGATACCCACCGAACGGCCCGCAGCCCATGTCGATGGTGGAACACAAAGACAAAGCCCGCTCCCACACAGGGCGGGAACGGGCTTTTCGCCAGAGCGCCTTTGCCGGGGCTCAATCGGCCAGGCGCAGCATTCCCAACACCAGCAACGCCAGGAACAGCGTTTCCCCCACCATCAGCAGGATCGGCTTGATCCCGACCGTGACCAGGGCGCGCAACTGAGTCTTCATCCCCAGCGCTGCGATGGCGATCACCAGGCACCATTGCGACAGCTTTCCACCTGCCTGCTGCAGCATCTGCGGCAGCACGCCGGTACTGTTGATCGCCGCCAGCAGCACGAAGCCCACGGCGAACCAGGGCAACAACGGCGGGCGCTTGTCGCCAGGCTGCACGCCCTGGGCACGGGTGATCATCGCGGCGCAGAGGATCACCGGCAACAGCATGGCCACGCGCATCAATTTGACTACGGTGGCGCTGTCGCCGACCTCCCGCGACAGGCTGTAGCCCGCCCCGACGACCTGGGCCACGTCGTGGATAGTGCCACCGAGGAAGATGCCGGCCTGGAGCGGCGGCAGGCCCAACCACCTGACGACCATCGGATAGAGGATCATCGCCAGGGTCGAGAGCGCGGAAACGCCGAGCACGGTGAACAGCGTGGCTTTCTCCTTCTGCGAATGCGCCGGCAACGCAGCGGCCAGGGCCAACGCCGCCGATGCGCCGCAGATCGCCGTGGCACCCCCGGTGAGCAGGCCGAACAGGCTGCTGAAACCCATGACCCTGGCGGCGACGATGGACACCACAATAGTGACGCTGACCAGCACCACCACTATCGCCACCGGCTGCCAGCCAAGCTCGGCTATCTGCCCGAAGGTGATGCGGATTCCCAGCAGCGCCACACCCAGGCGCAGCACCTCGCGGGCGGTGAACTCGATGCCGGCCTTGCACACGCTGTCGCTGCCGAGGAAGTTCAGCGCCATGCCCAGCAGCAGCGCGAACAGCATCACCGGCGCACCGTAGTGCTCGGAAAGGAAGGTCGCCGCAGCCGCAACCATCGCGCTGACCGACAGCCCCGGCAGCAGCGTCCGGCTGCGGCTGCCGAGATGTGAGATCACGGCGGCGCTCATACCGGCACCTCTTCCGTGATGGGTTCATCGAGCAACAGGAAACATTCTCCGGCACGCCACTCGACGGGATAGCGGCGCACGCCGAAGCCCTTGATGCCCGCGGGGCAACCGCTGGCCAGGTCGAACTTCAGACCGTGCGCCGGGCACTGCAGCCAGCGACCGTCGAGGCGCCCGGTGAACAGGGAGGCACCCGCATGGGGACAACGATCGTCGACGGCGTACAGGCAGCCCTCGACGTCGAACAACAGGACAATGCCCTTCTCATGATGGAACAGGCTGCGGCCTCCTCTGACGGGCAGGCGCTCTGCCGGGACACGCAATGCACCACTCATGCCGACAACGCCTCCTGTCGATCCAGCGTGCGCAGCAGCGACGCGAGCAATTGTTCCGGGCTTTGCCCGCCCAGGGCAAAGGCCCGGCCATCGGCCAGGAACAAAGGGACGCTGGAGTCGGCCAGGCCGACGCGGCGACCGATGAAGGCCCGCGCACCGTCGGCCAGCGCTTCGTCGAACTGCTCCGGCAGATAGTCGCAGGAGCGCAGCAGGCGCTTGAGGGTTTCCCGCTGGCCGATGTCCTCGCCCAGCTGGAAGTGCGCGCGGAACAGCAGCTCCAGCAGGCGCTCCAGTTGGGCCTGGCTGCCCACCTGGGCCGCGCGCTGGAACACACGGTGCGCGTAGGTCGTGTTGGGCATGGTCTGGATACGCTCCAGTTCGATTTCCACACCCGCGCGCCGCGCCGCGTCGTACACCTCGGCCTGGCGGGCGCGAACAGCACGTTTGCCGCCGAGCCGGCGCTGGTAGAACTCGGCGAAGGGCTCGCCCTGCATCGGCACCTGGGGCAGCAATTGCAGGCCCAGCCAGTTTACCCGCACGTCCAACTCCGGACGCTGCCGCGCCAGCAGGCGCAGTGCGGCATCCAGGTTGCGCTTGCCGATCAGGCACCAGGGGCAGATGAAGTCGAAGGTCATTTCCAGGCTCAGGCTTGGCATCGCTTACCCTCCTCCATGCCGTCCATTTCGCTGCGCAGGCGATGCATATCGCCGTGGTAGTGGCGCAGCGCATACAGGAATACGAGTGCCGCCAGCACGCTGATCAGCGGCATCAACTGGAAGGCGCGGTCCAGCCCCAAGGCGTCGGCCATCACGCCAGTGAGCAGCGGGCCGGGCGCCAGTCCGAGCAGATTGTTGGCGAGGGTCAGGGTGGCGAAGGCGGTGCCATGCACCAGCGGATGGGTCAGGTTGGCGACCATTGCGCCGGACGGCCCGGATGTACCGGCGGCGACCAGCATGCCCAGCGCCACCAGGCTCAGTTGCAGCGCCCCCGGCGCCAGGCGGAAGGCCAGCGACAGCAACACGCAACTGATTGCACAGAAAGCGATGGCCAGCACGATCTTGCGCGGCGGGCTGGCACGGCCCAGACGGTCGCAGAGAATGCCGCAGAGCACCATGCCGCTGCCGCCGACCAGCACGATAATGGCGGAGATCATCCCGGCCTTGTCGGTGGCCAGGTGGTAGTAACGGTTCAGGTAACTGGGGAACCAGACCATCACCGAGGCAGCGACGAACAGTTGCAGGCCGCTGCCGACGTAGGCGCTGATCACCGAACGGCTGCCGAACAGGCTGCGCAACGAGCGTCCGCCACGCTGGCGTGAGGATTCTGCGGCGGCCACCGGGGCGATGCGTTTCTCGCTCACCACCAGCGGATAGACCAGCGCCAACAGCAGGCCGAACAGCGCCATGCCGGCGAACGCCCAGCGCCAGCCCAGATGGGCGGCCAGCACCCCGCCCAGGCCCATGCCGAGCACCGAGCCGAACATGCCGCCGGCCATGAAGGCGCCGGTCAGGGTGGCACGCATGTGTGCCGGGAAGACCGAGATCACCACGGCGATACCGACGCTGCCGTAGGCCGCCTCGCCCACGCCAACGAAAAATCGTGCGACGAACATCTCCGGGAAATTCTGTGCCAGCGCGCACCCCAGGGTCGCAAGGCTCCAGAGCATCGCCATGAGCGTCAGGCTGCGCACCCTGCCCCAGCGGTCAGCCATCAGCGACAGGGGGAAGGTCAGCAGCCCGACCATCACCGCGACGATGCCGCTGAGCAGGCCGAGCTGCGCATCGGTCAACGCCCACTCGCCCTTGAGCAGCGGGAAGACGGCATTGAGTACCTGGCGCGACATGTAGTCGGAAATCAGCAGGCCGAAGGTCAGGGCGAAGACCACCCAGGCATAGCGGCGCGGGACGGAAATCGTTGTATCGGCAGCGTCGCCCAGGGCGACTGAGTGGATGGCCATGACGCACCTCTCCAGACGTATACGGGATTTTTTTGTTGTTCTTCTTCGAAGCGGCCGGCCCGGCTACTGGCAGAACCCGGACCGGCCAAGGCACGCAGGCCGATCAGGCGCGCAGGGGAACCGCCCGCTGGCCGGCCTGGCGATTGGGCGCCATGCCGTTCATGCGCAAGGTTTCCTCGACGCTGTCGTACTGCACGCCAATCTTGTAGATGGCGCGGGCTTCCTGGCCGCTGGCGATCTCGCGGCCCAGCTCGTGGGCAACGCGCACGCACTGCTGGATCTGCTCCACCGAACTCATGCGCTGGCCGTGCTGGCCGATGATGGTGTCCTCGATGCCGCAGCGCGGGTGCAGCCCCATCGCCATCGCCATCATGTTGAACGGCAGGACGTTCTTGAGCAGCGACTCGGCGGTGACCGTGGCGCCGTCCGGCGCGCGGTGCACGAAGTTCATGAAGTTGAACGGGTTGGGGCCGTCGAAACCGCCGCCGATGCCGATCCAGGTCAGGTTCAGCGGGCCACGGTAGACGCCCTTGCGGACCAGGCGTTCGAGGGTTTCCAGCGCGTGCATGCCGGTGAGCTGGAAGTGCGGCTGGATGTTGGAAGCCTGCAGGCGCTTGAGGTGCTCCTCGACCCAGGCCGGGCCGGCCGGCACGGTCATCTCGCTGTAGGCCGCCTGGTAGGCCGGATGCTCCAGGGACGTACCCTTGAGGTATTCCGGATAGAGCAGCTCCATGATGTTCATCTGGGTGGTGTTGATCGCGACCGTCACCTGGTCAGGCTTGGGCGTCAGTTCGGCCAGCATGTGGCGGGTGTCGTCGGACAGCCACTTGGCGGCCTCGCCCTCGTCTTCGGGAGCGAACGAGATCGAGCCGCCAACCTGGATGATCATATCCGGCACCGCTTCGCGCACGCCGGCGATCAGCTCGTTGAACTTGGACAGGCGCTTGGAGCCCTTGCCGTCCAGCTCGCGAACGTGCAGGTGCAGCACGGTGGCGCCGGCCTCGTAGCAGTCAACGGCCTTCTGGACCTGTTCATCCATCGTCACCGGGATGTCTTCGGGGAAATCCTCGGGCATCCACTCGGGGCCATAGGGCGCCACGGTGATCACTACCTTGTCCTGGTTTTCCGGGTGCAGGGAATCGTCGAAAAATTGCATGTCTGTCTCCTTGGATTGTTCTTGTAGGGACTCGTCTATCCGGGAATCAGAACGGCTTGTCGCCGATGATTCCGGCGCGCTCCATGCGGCGCACGCACGGCGGGTAATCCATCACCGCGTAATGCTGGGTGCAGCGGTTGTCCCAGATCGCCACGCTGTTTTTCTTCCAGCGCCAGCGCACCTGGTACTCGGGGATGTAGACCTGGCTCACCAGGTAGCGCAGAAGGTCCAGCGCGCCGGGATTGGCGTCCTGGCCAAAACGCACGTTCTGCGCGGTGTGGTAGTTGGTGAAGTGGGTGGTGAAGGCATTGACGAACAGCACCTTCTCGCCCGTCTCCGGGTGCGTGCGCACCACAGGGTGCTCGGCGTCGGGGTACATCGCCTTGAGCGCCAGGCGCTTCTCGATCGGCATCGCCGCACCGAAGCTCGCCTCGATGCTGTGGCGGGCGCGCAGGCCCTCGATCCGGGCCTTGATCTCCGCCGGCAGCATTTCGTAGGCCAGCGACATGTTGGCCCACATGGTGTCGCCACCTACCTGCGGGCACTCCACGCAACGCAGCACACAGCCCATGGGCGGCACCTCGCGCCAGGTGGCGTCGGTATGCCAGGCGTTCTCGTAGCGGTCGTTGGGCAGGTCCGGGGTCTTGTAGATCCGCACCAGGCCCGGATGCTCCGGGTCGCTGCCAGCCACCGGGTGGTCCTCCAGCTCGCCGAAGCGGCGAGCGAAGGCGACATGCTCGGCACGGGTGATGTCCTGATCGCGCAGGAACAGCACCTTGTGCTTGAGCAGCAGGCGTCGGATTTCGTCGAACAGTGCATCGTCACGGGCGGCATCGCCCAGGTTCACGCCGGAAACTTCAGCGCCGATGCTGCAAGTCAGTTGCTCCACGTGCATGACGAGTCACCTCAGATGACGAAGATCGACGAGCCGGTGGTTTTGCGAGACTCCAGGTCGCGGTGCGCCTGGACTGCGTCTTCCAGGGCGTAGTGCTGGTTGATCTCGATGCGGATATCACCGTTGCCCACGTGGGTGAACAGCTCATCGAGCAGCGCGGCCTTTTCCTGCGGATCTGCGATGTAGTCCGCCAGCGCCGGGCGCGTGAGGAACACCGAGCCCTTCATCGCCAGCAGCACCGGGTCGAACGGCGGGATCGGCCCGGACGCAGTACCGACGCAGACCATCAGGCCGCGCCGCTTGAGCGAATCGAGGGAGGACATGAAGGTGTCCTTGCCGACGCTGTCGAACACCACATCCACGCCACGGCCATCGGTCAGCGCGCGAACGCGCTCGGCGACGTTTTCCTCGCTGTAGTTGATGACGTGCTCGCAACCGTGGGCCTTGGCGATTTCCGCCTTGGCACCGCTGGAAACGGTGCCGATCACCCGCAGCCCGAGCAGGCGTGCCCACTGCGAGACGATCAGCCCCACGCCGCCGGCCGCCGCGTGCAGCAGGATGCTGTCGCCGGGCTTGAAGTCGTGGATGCGGCGCAGCAGGTACGCCGAGGTGAGGCCGCGCATGGTCATGGCGGCAGCGGTTTCGAAGGCGATGCTTTCCGGGAGGCGGATCAGCGGTGCGGCGGGAACCAGGCGCTCGGTGCTGTAAGCGCCCAGGGTATTGATGAAGCCGGTGTAGGTGACGCGGTCGCCCGGTACCACGTTCTCGACGCCCTCGCCCACCGCCACCACCACGCCGGCGGCCTCGACACCCATGCCGCTGGGTAGCGGAACCGCGTAGGTGCCATTGCGGAAGTAGGTGTCGGCGTAGTTGAGCCCCACTGCGACGTGGCGCAGACGCACTTGCCCCGGGCCGGGGTCGCCGACCTCCACATCCTCGTAACGCAGGACTTCGGGACCTCCTGTCTCATAGAAACGAACGGCTTTGGCCATGCCGGTAACTCCTGTCAGTCTTGTTGTTTTTACTTGGGCGATTGCCCATGAACCGGACTCTAGGGAGGGGCCTTGCGGACCGCTTCACATCGAACGACAGGGGCTTTTCATTTCATGACAGGGATGCGCCACCGTTCGTCAGGCGGGCGCCGGGAGGCAGACGTTCTCGGGTTCACTGGGTGAAACGCGGGGGCTTGCGGGAGGCAGCAGCGATGAGCAGATTCGTACCGGTGCTCCTGGCGGGCGCGCTGGCCGTCGTCCTGGGCGGCTCGTCCTGCAACAGCCACAACGACGCGCCACCGCCGCCGCCAATGGGGGACAGCGGCCAGATCGGCTACAAAGGCATCCCGCAGCAACAGATACAACCACGGGTGCAGTCCATCGTCCCGCGCTGAAGCAACGGCGCTACGGGTGGCGCACCCGCCCCCTCTGCTCCGGGTTCATCAGGTACCGGGCGAGGATCAAGCGCGCCGGCACCAGCGCCAGCAGGCCGAGCATGGCGAAGATGGCGATGGTCGCGATGCCTTCGCGGCGGTCCATGAAGTCGGTCAGCGCGGCCAGGCCGATGGCCAGCACGAACATCACCAGGCCGAACCACTGCATCAGTTGTGCGCGGCGGAGCCAGGGGGATCGCCTGACCGCCTGCAGATTCTCCACGTCGTCGTTCATGACGGTGCTCCCGTCCAATGCTTCACTCCACGCTAACAGGCAACGCCAGGCCCTGGCCGGGCACCTGACAAAGGGTCCGTCACGGCGGCGGCGGACGCTCTGGAATGCCGCCTGGCGGCCAGTCGGGATACCGGGCTATTGATACAGATCCCCATCAGCGGCGCGGAACTGTCTATCCTTCACCGGGCTGTCACGAAACAGGGAAGGTCTTCATGCCGAAGAAGCTGTTGCTGGTCGCCGTAGTGGTGGTGTTGCTGGGGGGCGGACTGTGGTGGTACCTGCAGTCCCGCGGAAGTGCGGAAAAGGGCCTGGTGCTCTACGGCAACGTGGACATCCGCCAGGTATCGCTGGCCTTCACCGGCAGCGAGCGCATCGCGAAAATGAACGTCGAGGAAGGCGACACCGTGAAGACCGGTGACGTGCTGGCCAGCCTCGACACCCGCGCGCTGCGCCTGCAGATCGACAAGGCACAGGCGCAGATCGCCGCGCAGGAGCAGAACCTGCTGCGCCTGAAGAACGGCTCGCGCCCCGAGGACATCGACAGAGCCCGCGCCCAGGACCAGGCCGCCCGCGCACAGCTCGACCTCGCCAATACCCAGTTGCGCCGCCTGCAGAACATCCGCGCCAGCAGCCCTGGCGGCCGCGCCGTCAGCCAGCAGGACATCGATACCGCCACCTCGCAGCAGAAGGTGGCGCAGGCCGAACTGGAAGACCGCCAGAAGTCCCTGCGCCTGGCGCAGATCGGCCCGCGTGCGGAAGACGTCGCCCAGGCGGCGGCACAGCTCGAAGGCGCCCGCGCCGACCTCGCCCTGCTCCGCCACAATCTCGACGAGGCCGAACTCAAGGCCCCGCAGAACGCCGTAGTACGCTCGCGTCTGCTGGAGCCGGGCGACATGGCCTCGCCGCAGCGCCCGGTTTACTCGCTGGCTCTGACCGATCCCAAGTGGATCCGCGCCTACGTCAGCGAGGCCAATCTCGGCCGTATCAAGCCCGGCATGAAGGCGCAGGTCTTCACCGACAGCCACCCGGAACGCCCGGTGGACGGCCATGTCGGCTTCATCTCCTCGGTCGCCGAATTCACGCCCAAGTCAGTGCAGACCGAAGAACTGCGCACCAGCCTCGTCTATGAAGTACGGATTATCGTCGCCGACCCGGACAACCGCCTGCGCCTGGGCATGCCGGCCACGGTGCGCTTCGCCGACGAGCCTAACTGATGGGCGAGCCCTGGGTGATTCGCGCCGAGGCGCTGGCCAAGCGTTTCCTGGTCAAGGAGTCGGGCAAGACGGTGCAGGCGCTGCATGACGTTTCGCTGGAAATCCCGCGCGGCCAGCTCACCGCGCTGGTCGGCCCGGACGGCGCCGGCAAGACCACCTTCCTGCGCCTCGCCGCCGGGCTGTTGCAGGCCGACGGAGGCAGCCTCACGGTGCTCGACCTCGATGTCCACGAGCATCCGCAACAGGTCCAGGACCGCATCAGCTATATGCCGCAACGCTTCGGCCTCTACGAAGACCTCAGCGTGCAGGAAAACCTCGACCTCTATGCCGACCTGCACGGCGTTTCGCCCGCCCAGCGCAAGGAGCGCTACCAGCGGCTGCTGGAGATGACCGACCTGGCACGCTTCACCGAGCGACCGGCCGGCAAGCTCTCCGGCGGCATGAAGCAGAAACTCGGGCTGGCCTGCACCCTGGTGCGCTCGCCGGACCTGCTGCTGCTTGACGAGCCGACCGTCGGAGTAGACCCGCTGTCGCGCCGCGAGCTATGGGAAATCATCCAGCAACTGATCGAGCAGGAGCAGCTCAGCGTGCTGGTGGCAACCTCCTACATGGACGAGGCCGAGCGTTGCGCCAAGGTCTTCCTGCTGCACCAGGGGCAGTTGATGGCCCAAGGCGATCCCGCGTCAATCCGCGACCATGCCGACGGCCTGTGCTTCATCGCTACGCCGCCCCGGGACGAACCGGCGCGCACCCTGCAGGCACGCCTGCTGGACGACCAGCAGAACATTGTCGATGCCGTGCCGCAGAGCGGCGAAGTGCGCTTCATCCGCCAGCCCGACGCCGACCAGGGCAAGCTCGACCAGATGCTCGATGGCGCGCCGGTCAGGCAGGTCGATGCGCGCCTGGAGGATGGCTTCATGTTCCTTCTGCGCGCCCGCAGTGACGCCGAAGCCGTGGACATGGACGCTCTCAAGTCCGGTACGCGCCGCCATGAGGAAGGCGACGAGGCGGTGATCGAAGTGAAGGACCTGGTGCGCAAGTTCGGCGACTTCACCGCCGTGGCCAGCACCAGCTTCAGCGTGCGCCGCGGCGAAATCTTCGGCCTGCTCGGCCCCAACGGCGCCGGCAAGACCACCACCTTCCGCATGCTCTGCGGCCTGCTGCCGGCCACCAGCGGCACCCTCCAGGTCGCCGGCGTCAACCTGCGCAACGCGCGGGCGCAGGCACGGCGCAAGGTCGGCTACGTGTCGCAGAAGTTCTCCCTCTACGGCAACCTCTCGGTGGCGGAAAACCTGCGTTTCTTCGGCGGCGCGTACGGGCTGGGCGGCAAGCGCCTGAGCGAGCGGATGGCGACGGTGTCCCGCCAGTTCGACCTCTCCGGCCAGGAAGATGCTCCCAGCGGCCAGTTGCCCGGCGGCTTCAAGCAGCGCCTGGCAATGGCCGTGGGGCTGCTCCACGAGCCGGAAATACTCTTCCTCGACGAACCCACCAGCGGCGCCGACCCCCTCGCCCGCCGCGGCTTCTGGCAGCGCATCACGGCGCTGGCGGCATCCGGCACCACCATCATCATCACCACGCACTTCATGGAAGAAGCCGAGTACTGCGACCGCATCGTCATCCAGGACGCCGGCAAGCTGCTGGCGATGGGCACCCCGCGGGAGGTCCGCGAGCAGGCCGGCGGCAAGGGCAGCACGCTGAACATGGAGCAGGCGTTCATCCAGATCGTCGAAACCAACCGCCAGCATGCCAGCGAGGGCGCGGGATGAGCGCGGCCGGATTCTGGCGGCGCCTGCTGTCGCTGACCCGCAAGGAGGTCCGCCAACTGGTGCGCGACCGCAGCAACCTGCTGATCGGCATCGGCCTGCCCATCGCGCTGATCCTCATCTTCGGCTACGGCCTGTCGCTGGACGTCAAGCGCGCGATCATCGCCATCGTCCTCGAAGACCCTTCCCCCGTGGCGCGGGACGTAGCCGCCAGCATCAGCCGCACCGAGTACCTGGAGCCGCACCTGGTGCGCTCGTTCGCCGAGGGCGAAGCGCTGATGAAGCGCCGCGAGGTGGATGCGCTGGTGCAGGTGCCGCCGGACTTCACCCGCCAGTTGAACGACGGCAACGCGCAGATCATGGTACTGGTGCAAGGCTCGGACGCCACCCGCGCCGCCAGCGTCTCCACCTACGTCAGCAGCGCCCTGGCCGGCTGGGGCGCCAAGCAGGCCGACCGCAACGCCGGGCAGGCCCAGGGTGGCGCGGTCACCATCGTCCAGCGCATGTGGTTCAACGCCGCCAACACCAGCACCTGGTACCTGGTTCCGGGGCTGATCGTGCTGATCATGACCCTGGTGGGCGCCTTCCTCACCGCCCTGGTGATGGCGCGCGAATGGGAGCGCGGCACCCTGGAGGCGCTGTTCGTCACCCCCGTGCGACCCGTGGAAATCCTGCTGGCGAAGATCATTCCCTGCTTCGCCGTCGGCATGATCGGCCTGGCGTTGTGCCTGATCGCCGCGCGCGTCCTGTTCGACGTGCCGCTGTATGGCTCCTTCGTGGTGCTGGTGATCGCCTCGATGCTCTACATGCTGGTGGCCCTCGGCATCGGCCTGCTGATCTCGGCGGTGACCAAGAACCAGTTCCTCGCCAGCCAGATCGCCCTGCTCGCCAGCTTCCTGCCGGCGATGATGCTCTCGGGCTTCATCTTCGACCTGCGCAACGTGCCGACCGCCATCCGGATCATCGGCAACCTGCTGCCGGCGACTTACTTCATGGAGCTGGTGAAGTCGCTATTCCTGGCCGGCGACTTCTGGCCGATGATCTTCAAGAACTGCGCGATCCTCGCCGGCTACGCGGTAGCCTTGCTCGGACTGGCGCGGGCAGTGACCCGCAAGCGGCTGGACTAGAACATGTCCAAGGTCTCGCCGAGCACAGCCCGGCCAACGCGCAAACGGGCGAAGAACCGCAGTTCGCACTCTGTAGATGGGCATTCCGGGCCTGGTCCCACCCTATGGGCAGGCACAGGCAGACATTGAGCAGGTTCTGACGACATGGAATTTCTCTGGCGCATCCTCAACCTCTGGCGCAAGGAACTGCTGGTGATCCTCAAGGACCCGGCCAACCGCATCGTGCTGGTGGCACCGGTGCTGATGCAGAGCGTGCTGTTCGGCTACGCGGTGACCTTCGACCTCAACGACGCGCCCTACGCCCTGCTCGACCTGAGCCGCGGCGAAGCGTCCACCGAGCTGGCCTCGCGCCTGGATGGCAGCGGCATCTTCCACCGGGTCGCGACCCTGACACGGGTCGAGGAAATCCAGACGCTGATCGATGAACAGAAAGCCCTGCTGGTGATCCACATTCCCGCCGACTTCCAGACCCGCCTGGCCCAGGGCGACGCCGCGCCGATCCAGGTGATCCTCGACGGGCGCAACTCCAACACCGCCGGATCGGCGGCTGCCGGCCTCGCCGAAGTGGTGGGCACCTTCAACCGCGACATGGGCCTGGCGACGCCGCCGGTCAGCGTGGTGAGCCGCTCCTGGTACAACCCCAACCTGGAAACCCGCTGGCCGCTGATCCCCGCGCTGATCGCCACCCTGAGCATGATGCAGACACTCATGCTCACCGCCCTGTCGGTGGCCCGCGAACGCGAGCAAGGCACCTTCGACCAGCTTCTGGTGACACCTTACACACCGCTGGAAATCATGCTCGGCAAGGCGATTCCACCGACCCTGATCGGGCTCGCCCAGGCCACCCTGGTCCTGCTCATGGCGCTGTTCTGGTTCGACATCCCGATGGCCGGCTCGCTGCTGAACCTCTACGGCGGCCTCGCGGTATTCACCATCGCCTGCGTCGGCCTGGGCATGTCGATCTCCGCCATCTCGCTGAACATGCAGCAGGCGATGCTCTACACCTTCGTGCTGATCATGCCGCTGACGCTGCTCTCAGGCCTCGCCACGCCCGTGCGCAACATGCCCGAGTTCCTGCAGATCGTGACCTACGCGAACCCACTGCGCTTCGGTATCGACCTGATCCAGCGCGTCTACCTGGAAGGCGCGAGCCTCACCGACGTGGGGCTCAACCTGATACCCATGCTGGTGGTCGCCGCCGTCACCCTGCCGCTCGCCTCGTGGCTGTTCCGCCACCGGCTTGCGTAACGGATAACCCGGCATGATCGAGCAACCCACGACCCTGGGCGAGCCACCCTCGGAAGCCAACAGACATGGACGACAGCGGCCACTCCATCGTATTTCTCGTCACCCAGCTCCTGCTGCCGTTCGGGCTGGGATACCTGTATTGCCGGAAAAAGGGCACTCCCACGCGTCGTGGCAGGCGGGCGGCATCTTCCTGATCGCGCTGTCGCTGGCGATGGGCTTTCCGCCCGGCGATTCGAGGAGTCCTCGGATGACGATGACCGGCACCGTTGACACTGGTATTCGTGCTTGCGCCGCTGCCGCGCCGGCAAACCTGAGAGGGTGTAACCCATGAACCGCACCTCCCGCCTCGCCTCCTTCGCCCTGCTCGGCGCCAGCCTGGCCGGCTGCGCCGTCGGCCCCGACTACGAGGCGCCCAAGGCCCAGGCGCCGGCCAGTTGGCAGGCCGCGCATTCCGGCAATGGGCAACTGCCCCCGGCCGAGGGGAGTGTCCGCCTCACCGAGGACTGGTGGACGCTGTTCAACGACCCGGTGCTGAACAACCTGCAACGACGCGCCGACAAGGCCAGCCCGGACCTCAACACCGCCGTGCTGCGCTTCGCCCAGAGCCGCATGCAGCGGCAGATGGTGGCCGCCCAGCGCGGCGTCGACGTCAACGCATCCGGCGCGGTGAATCGCCAGCGCATGAGCGAAAACGGCGCCAACGCCCTGATGATCCAGCGCATCGCCCCCGGCGCCGACAGTGACGAAATCAGCAAGGTGCTGGCACAGCCCTTCACGCTCTACCAGGCCGGCTTCGACGCCTCCTGGGAGCCCGACCTCTGGGGCCGCATCCGCCGCTCCATCGAAGCAGCCGACGCCAGCGTGGCGGCGCAGCAGGCGATGTTCTACGAGACCCGCCTGGGCGTCTCGGCCGAACTGGCGCGGGCCTACTTCGAACTGCGCGGCGTGCAGCAGCAGATCGCCGTTGCCAGGCAGGACATCGCCGCCACCGAGGAGTCCCTGCAACTGATCCAGGTACGCGCCGACGGCGGGCTGGTGGACGACTTCGACGTGGAGCGCCAGCGCGGCCAGCTCGCCGAGCTGCGCGCCAGCCTGCCGCAATTGCAGGCCAGCGAAAGCGCAGCGATCAACCAGATCGGCGTGCTGATCGGCGCTGAGCCCGGCAGCCTGCGCGACGACCTCAAGCCCGTTGCACAACCTGCACCGCAAACGCCAGACCTCAGCCTCGGCGTACCCTCCGAACTGGCCCGCCGGCGCCCGGATATCCGCGCCGCAGAAGCCCAACTGCACGCCGCCACGGCCAATATCGGCGTCGCCGTCGCCGACCTCTACCCAGCCATCCGCCTGGGCGCCAGCTTCGGCTACGAATCGGCGGACGATGGCAAGTTCAGCGACTGGGGCAGCCGCACCTGGAGCGTCGGGCCGAGCCTGTCCCTGCCGATCTTCGACAACGGCCGCCGCCGCTCGCAGATCAATCTGCGCAAGCTCGAACAGCAGGAAGCCGCCGTGTCCTACCAGCAAACCGTGCTCAGGGCCTGGCAGGAAGTCGACGACGCCCTGAGCCAGTACGGCGCCGAACGACAGCGCAACCAGCGGCTGCAGGAGAAGCTGAGCAGCAGCGGCGCCGCCTACGGCATGGCCAAGGCCCGCTACGCAGGCGGCATGACCGACTTCCTGGTGGAACTGGACGCCCAGCGCGCCTACCTGCAATCACGCCGTGACGTGGTGGACAGCGACACGCAGCTGCGACTGACCCTGATCGCCCTGTGCAAGGCCCTGGGCGGCGGGACACCCGTGACGGAGGGGGCGGCCAGCCGCTCCTGACCCAGCCTCGCAGCGGGACTCCCGGCGCGCGTCTATCGATCGCCGCCGGATCGATCCGGCGACGCCAGCCTGCCATCGCGCAGATCCTTGGCCACACGCCGCTGTATCTCGTAGGCCGGCGCTTCCACGGCGTCGTAGTCCTGGGTGTAGCGGGTGGCGAAGCCCTGTACGCCCCACTCCCGGTACTGCTGGACATGGAACAGCTCGTGCGCCCATAGCGCGACGTTCTTCTGCGCATCTTCCTCGCTGCGGAACACCACTACGTCAACCAGGGTGACGGCCTCGGTATCGGGGTTCTGCATGATCGCCTGGGCGGCGTTGAGTTCATCCAGGGCGCCGGTGGAGTAGCGCGCCGTCATCAGCACTTCGTCCGGGAAGTACGCCTGCAACTGCGCCCGGATATCCAGCGGCATGGGCTGGGTGCCGCTCTGCTCGGCCTGGTCGCGGGACTGTTGCAGCCACACCGCCAGCGCCTGGGCAGCCATCTTCCGGCCGTCGGCGAGCACCGGGCCGAGAACCGTGGCGAGATCGGGAATGCAAACGCAGGTCTGCTCGCATATCTGCCGCTGGCCTTCCGGGCAGGCGAGCACGGCGACGGAGGCGGCCAACCCGGCAAGCAGCGCCAGCCGGCGCAGGAAGCGGGTCGGAACGAGGGATGGCATGGGGGCTCCGGAGCGACGGGAGAAGGTACGGTGGCGGTTGGACCACACCGCTGCGCGATCATGCCATGCCGCCGGAAAAAAAGAGTACTGGCACCCGGCAGGAAGTTTCTGCTAGCGTGTGGCCCATGAATGCCGCCAATCGCACCTTCCAGCAGATTATTACCACCATCACGCCGATGGTGGGTTAGCGCATTTCCGCGAACAACCAAACCCGCCTCCCGGCGGGTTTTTTAATGCCCGCCGTCCGAGGCCTTCCCGTGAGGAGACATCGATGGACCAGGCAATCCACCCGTTGCAAGCGCTCATCCAGGCCGCCGACGAGGCTATCGGCCGCGAGGACTTCGACGCGCTAATCGACTTCTATAGCGACGACGCCCTGCTGGTGGTCAAGCCCGGCCTGCTGGCGCGTGGCAAGGCGCAGATCCGCCAGGCATTCATCGCCATCGCCGAACACTTCGGCCACGCCCTGCGGGTGCGCCAGGGCCGCCTGGAGATCCTCGAATCCGGCGACACCGCCCTGGTGGTCGCCCAGACCCTGCTGGACACCACCCACGGCAAGCTGACCCGCCGCGCCACCTACGTCTTCCGCCGCGAGGCCGATGGCGCCTGGCGCTGCGCAGTGGACAATTCCTATGGCACCGACCTGCTGGAAGCGACGACATGACGACACACACAGGCACGCTGCACCTGCTGTGCGGCAAGGCGGCATCGGGCAAGTCCTGCCTGGCGAAGACGCTGGCGGAAGCGCCGGGCACGGTGCTGCTGGCCGAGGAGCAATGGCTGGTGGAGCTGTTCCCCTGGGGCATCAGCACAGCGGACGACTACCTGCTCTATGCCCGCCGCGTGCGCAAGGTGATGGGCCCCCATGTGGTGGGCCTGCTGCGCGCCGGCACCAGCGTGGTACTGGACATCCCCGCCAACACCCTGGCCGACCGCCGTTGGCTGATCGACCTGGCGGAACAGGCAGGTGCCCCGCATTGCCTGCATTTCCTCGATATCGACGCCGCCACCTGCCGCAATCGCCTGCTGGCACGACATGCCCTGGCACCACTGGCGGCGACGCTGGACCCGGCGGGCTACGAAGCGCTCAATCGCTACTTCGTCGCCCCCCGGCCCGAGGAAAGACTCCAGGTGCAGCGCCATTGCGCCTGATACGCGTAGAATCGCCGCCCCGACCGGAAAGACCCGAAGCATGAATACCGACGCCATCGCCACCTTGCGCCAGCAACTGATCGACGCTCTCAACCCCGCTCCCGCGGAAGCCCGCCGCCTGTTCCACGGCCGCGGGCGCCGCTGGCCAGGGCTGGAGCAGTTGACCGCCGACTGGCTGCAAGGGGTGTTGCTGGTATCGTTGTTCCGCGAACCGGCGGCGGACGAGCTGGCCGCGCTCAAGGCCATGCTGACCGGGCTGACCGACAGCGAAACCTGGCGCGCCGCTGGCGCCCGCAGCCTGATGTTGCAGCACCGCTACGTACTGGAAAGCACCCTGGAAGTGCTGCACGGCGAAGAGCTGGACGGCTGGCAGATCAGCGAACACGACCTGCGCTACCAACTGGACCTGGGCCGCAAGCAGAACAGCGGGCTGTTCCTCGACATGCGCTACGGCCGCCAGTGGGTGCAGGCCAACGCCGGTGGCCTGCGGGTGCTCAACCTGTTCGCCTACACCTGCGGCTTCTCGGTGGCGGCCATCGCCGGCGGCGCGCAGAAAGTCGTCAACCTCGACATGGCCCGCGCCGCCCTTAGCCGTGGCCGCGACAACCACCGTCTAAATGGTCACGACCTGTCTCGGGTGAGCTTCCTCGACCACGACCTGTTCAAGTCCTGGGGGAAGGTGAAGAAGCACGGTCCCTACGACCTGATCATCATCGACCCGCCGAGTTTCCAGAAGGGCAGCTTCGTCCTCGACAAGGACTATGCCCGCGTCCTCCGCCGCCTGCCGGAGTTACTTGAGGGGCGCGGCACCGTGCTGGCCTGCGTGAACGATCCGGCCGTCGGTGCCGACTTCCTCATCCAGGGTATGGCCACCGAGGCGCCGCAACTGCGCTTCGTCGAGCGCTTGGCCAACCCGCCGGAGTTCGCCGACATCGATGCGGACAGCGGCTTGAAGGCGCTGGTATTCCGGCTGGATTGACCGGCTGAAATGCCGTGGTGCGAGCCGCCGACAGACCAGATCGGGGATCGCAAGCCGGAACGCCCAGGCCAATGCAGGGCCTGCCCGATGAAAGGCCGGCAGAACCCTTGCGGCCAGGCCTCCCGCTTGCCATCCTAGGCACTGTATGTAAAACCAGTACCTGCCAATGCCCGCGCCGCTTGCCCCCAGCCTCTACTACCTGAGCAACTTCCACCGCGCCCTCGACTGGATCGACGAACGCTACGCCGACCTGCTCGACGCCGAAGAGGCAGCCTTCATCGCCGGCTTCCGCGAACTGCCGCTGCCGTCGCAGGCGCTGCTGGTGCGCCTGGCGATGCGCAAGGGGCCGCACTTTCGCGCCGGCAAGCTGAGCTATGCCGAAATCGGCGACATATCCGAAGCTGCCGCGCCACTGCTGGAGCTGGGCTGGCTGAGCGACTCTTATCCGCTGGCCCTGGACGAACTGCTGCCGCTGCTGCTCAAGGACGAACTCATCGCCCGCTTCCACGATGACCTGCCGCGCGCCTCGCTGAAAAAGGCCGAGCTCTATGAACACCTGCACGCCTATCACGATCAGGTAAAGACCTTCGCCGGCTGGTACCCGGACCTCGACCGTCTCTACACCCTGATGGCGACACCACTGTGCGACCGCCTACGCCTGCTGTTCTTCGGCAACCTGCAGCAGGACTGGTCCGAATTCGTCCTCGCCGATCTCGGCATCTTCCGTTACGAAAGCGTGCCCTTCACTGCCGACTCCCGCGCCTTCCGCTGCCGCGACGACCTGGAAACCTACATCCATCTGTGGAATGGCGCCGTGCGCTTCGAAGCGGGCGAACCCATCGCCGAACTGCTGGCCGAGCTGGGCGACTTGCGTACCGACAACCCCTACCTGCAAGCCCGCCACGGCCGTCTGCTGTACCGCATGGCCTACCAGTTGGAACGTGAGGGCGAGCTGGACGCCGCGCTGGCTCTGTATCGACGCACTGCCGCCGAGGGCTCGCGGCAGCGGCAGATTCGCGTACTGGAACGCCTGCAACGCTTCGACGAAGCCCACGCGCTGGTGCTGGCCGCGCTGGCCGCACCGGAAAGCGACGGCGAGCTGCAACTGGTGGAACGCGCGCGTACCCGGCTGGTCCGCCAGCTCGGCTTGCCAAAGGACAAACCCGGCAAGCCCACACCACCACTGCGCATCGACCTGGAACTGCCCCGCCCGGACTTCAACGTGGAGTTCGCGGTGCAGGCCGTGCTCCATGAAGACGCCGCGCCGGTCTACTACGTGGAGAACGCGCTCATCTGCAGCCTGTTCGGGCTGCTCTGCTGGGAAGTGATCTTCGCCCCGCTTCCCGGCGCCTTCTTCCACCCCTTCCAGGCCGGGCCGAGCGACCTCAACCGTGCCGACTTCGTCACCCGCCGCGCGGAAGGCTTCGCCGCGCGCCTAGCCCTGCTCGACGGCAACACCTATCGCGCGGCGATCCGTGACACCTATACCGCCAAGTCCGGCATTCTCTCGCCCTTCGTGCACTGGGAACTGCTCGATGAGAACCTGCTGGAGCAGGCCCTGCAGTGCCTGCCGGCAGCGCACCTGAAACTGTGGTTCGAACGCCTTCTGGCCGACCCGAAGGCCAACCGCGCCGGCATGCCCGACCTGATCCAGTTCTGGCCCGATGAGGCGCGTTACCGGATGATCGAGGTGAAAGGCCCCGGCGACCGCCTGCAGGACAACCAGAAGCGCTGGCTGGACTTCTGCGCCAAGCACGGCATGCCCGTGGAAGTCTGCTACGTGCGCTGGCAGGAGGAGCCCGCTTGAGCTACGCCATCGCCGTGCGCGCGCTATGCGAATTCACCGCCAAGGAAGGTGACCTCGACCTGCGCTTCACCCCCGCGCCCACCGCCCAGGAGGGCATGGCCGGGCACGCCACCGTGGTCTCCCGTCGTGGTCTGGGCTACATCGCCGAACTGCCGCTGCGTGGCGAGTATCCCGGGCTGGTGGTCAGCGGCCGCGCCGACGGCTACGACCCGAACGCCAACCTGCTGGAAGAGATCAAGACCCACCGCGGCGACGTCGCGCGCATCCCGCAGAACCACCGACTGCTGCACTGGGCGCAGGTGAAGGTATACGGCTGGCTGCTGTGCCAGACCCTGGAGATCGACGCCATCGACCTGGCCGTCGTCTACTTCAACGTCATCACCCAGAAGGAAACCGCGTTCCGCGAGCGTTTCGCCGCCGATGAGTTGCGGGCCTTCTTCGAGCTGCAATGCCAGCGCTTCGTGCAGTGGGCCGAGCAGGAAAGCGCCCATCGCGTCGAGCGCGACCAGGGCCTGGAAGCACTGCGCTTCCCCTATGCCGATTTCCGCCAGGGCCAGCGCATGCTCGCCGAGTCGGTGTACCGCGCCGCCCGCGACGGGCAGACACTGATGGCCCAGGCCACCACCGGCATCGGCAAGACCCTCGGCACCCTGTTTCCGCAACTCAAGGCCTTCCCCAGCCAGGGCCTGGACCGATTGTTCTTCCTCACCGCCAAGACGCCTGGCCGGCGCCTGGCCCTGGACGCCTTGGCGACCCTGCGCCAGCAGCACGCCGCCCAGCCTCTGCGGGTGCTGGAGCACGTCGCCCGCGACAAGGCCTGCGAACACCCCGACAAAGCCTGCCACGGCGAATCCTGCCCTCTCGCCAAGGGCTTCTACGACCGCCTGCCCGCCGCCCGCGAGGCCGCGCTCAAGCAGCGCTGGCTGACCCAGGAAGCGGTGCGCAACGTGGCGCTGGAGCACCAGGTCTGCCCTTACTACCTGAGCCAGGAACTGTGCCGCTGGGCCGATGTGGTGGTGGGCGACTACAACTACTACTTCGACATGACCGCCCTGCTCTACGGACTCACCGTGCTCAACGACTGGAAGGTCACACTGCTGGTGGACGAAGCGCACAACCTCATCGAGCGAGCCCGTGGCATGTACAGCGCCGAGCTGGACCAGGGCGAGTTCAACGCGCTGCGCAAGGTCGCCCCGGCCAAGCTGAAAAGCGCGCTGGAACGCGTCGGCCGCCACTGGAACCAACTGCACCAGGACCAGGACACGCAGTACCAGATCTACCCGACCATTCCAGACCTGTTCATCGCCGCATTGCAGAAGGCCGTCAGCGCCATCACCGACCACCTCACCGACCAGCCCACCGGCAACGAGGCCGAGTTGCTGCGCTTCTACCTCGACGCCATGCTGTTCTGCCGGCTGGCCGAGGCCTACGGGCCGCACTCGCTGTTCGACATCACCCGCCACGACGTCAGCGCGCGTCGCGTACTCTCGACCCTGTGCCTGCGCAACGTGGTGCCAGCGCCGTTCCTCGCCGAGCGCTTCAAGGTGGCGCACAGCACCACGCTGTTCTCCGCCACCCTGACTCCGGCACACTACTACGCCGACCTGCTCGGCCTGCCGGAAGGCACAGCCTGGCGCGAGGTGGAGTCACCGTTCCACGCCGAGCAACTGAACGTCCACGCGCTGAGCAACCTGTCCACCCGCTACCAGCACCGGGAAGCCAGCCTCACACCGATCAGCACCCTCATGGCCCGGCAGTTCCGCGCCCGCCCCGGCAACTACCTGGCCTTCTTCAGCAGCTACGCCTACCTGCAGCAGGCGCTGGAGCGTTTCCTCGCCGAGCACCCGGACATCCCGCACTGGGCGCAGTCGCGCAGCATGAACGAACTGGAGCGCCAGGCTTTCCTCGACCGCTTCACCCCGAACTCGCGCGGCATCGGTTTCGCCGTGCTCGGCGGCGCCTTCGGCGAAGGCATCGACCTGCCCGGCGACCGCCTGATCGGCGCCTTCATCGCCACGCTCGGGCTGCCGCAGGTGAACGAGGTCAACGAGGAGATCAAGCAACGCATGCAGGCGATGTTCGGCGACGGCTACGACTACACCTACCTGTTCCCCGGCCTGCAGAAGGTCGTCCAGGCGGCCGGACGGGTGATCCGCACGCCAACCGACCAGGGGGTGATCTACCTGCTTGACGACCGTTTCAACCAGCCGGCCGTACGCCGCTTGCTACCGGGATGGTGGCAGCCGGAACGGCTGAAGTTCATCGCCGACCCACCGGGAGCGAAGGCGCCGCAGGGATATTTGCTGTTGTAGGTCCGCTCCTGCGGAGGCTGCTCCCACTGCCGGCCCTTCGGTTGGCATCCTGCCGCAAGCCCCTGACGTGGCCACGCAGCCCAACGCGGGCAGTTCGGGATTGGCCCAGCAGGGCTCCTCGCATGGCAGTGCCCGCTCTATGGGGGCCGTGCAGGGCATCTTCGGATGCGCCGGCCGCTGGCAGCCGGTATGCCAGCCTGTACGGTCCACCCACCCTGCTCCCCCGGCCGGCACCGCAAGCCGCCAGGCCGTGCTCGACGCCGCCAGCCCCCTGGCCCTGCGCAACATGCTCCGCTTTCTCGTCGTCATTACCGACCACGGCGCGCTCTCGGCGCAAGGCATGGCCGGCACCTTCGCCGGCCTGAAACGCCTCGCCAGCGATACATCCGGGCGCCCTGAGACAATTTGATACAGTAACCCTCTGATTAATATGTCTTTTCTATACAACCAGGCCCCCCAAGGCCATAAACTGGACTGTCACCCTGCGGGAACACCCCCAGGTCGTTGACACCGGTTATATGGAGCAACACATGCCCGGTTGGTATGAAATCAAGGAACTCAGCAGCGGCAACCGCCGTTTTCTTCTCAAGAACACCGCCCACGGCACCCTGCTGGAAAGTCTCGCCTACCCGACACAGGAGGCAGCCGAGCAGGCCATCAACAGCCTCCGCAGCTCCTGTGGCGCCATCGAGCGCTACAAGCGCCAGATGGCACCGGGTGGCAAGAATTTCTTCGTGCTCCGCGATAGCACCGGTGCAGAACTGCTGAAAAGCAAGCTGTACGACTCCGAGGCCGCACGTGACCAGGCGATTGCAACGATCGCCCAGGCCGGCCTCAGCACCGAGCTGCGCAAGCACGCTTGAGCGCCGAATGAAAAAGCCCCGCGCAATGCGGGGCTTTTTTGTGCCCGACGGCTAGCTTACGGAACAGCCCCCGCGACGACGCTCATGCTCTTGCCGTCTACCCGCCGCAACGGCAGCGCCTCGGTATCGAAGCCGTCGATGCAGCAGGCGTTCACGCTCAGCAGCGCCGGGTTGCTGCGCCGCTGGTGGTAAACGTAGATGCCGCACGTTGCGCAAAAGTAATGCAGCGCCACGCCGCTGTTCCAGCGGTACAGGCGCAGAGCCTGCTCACCCCGGACGATACGGAAGCGGTCCTTCGCCACGGTGGCCATCAGTGCATTGCGCTTGCCGCAGAGCGAGCAGTCGCAGCGCACCAGTTCATCGAGCTGCGCCTCGAAGGCAAAGGCCACCGCGCCGCAGTGGCAGGTGCCGGTGTAGTGCATGGGGAAGCCCTCCGTTCGGCTCGTTCCAGCATAGCCGGCCTATCAATTCGTGAATCCAGATCAACTATCCTTTGCCGTTCACCGCGTTTTTCACAAGGGACTATCCCGGGACAATGTGCCCATCGCATTGCATTCGGACCGGAGCATCCCACATGCCTCTCGCACTCCTGGCGCTGACCCTGAGCGCCTTCGCCATCGGAACGACGGAGTTCGTCATCGTCGGCCTGATCCCCACCATCGCCAGCGATCTTGGCGTCGCCCTGCCCTCCGCCGGCCTGCTGGTCAGCCTCTACGCCCTGAGCGTGGCCATCGGTGCGCCGCTGCTCACCGCGCTGACCGGTCGCGTGCCGCGCAAGGCACTGCTGGTCGGGCTGATGGCGCTGTTCACCCTCGGCAACCTGGTGGCCTGGCAGGCGCCAGGCTATGAGTCGCTGATCATCGCGCGCATTCTCACCGGCCTGGCCCACGGTGTGTTCTTCTCGGTCGGCTCGATCATCGCCACCAACCTGGTGAGCAAGGACAAGGCAGCCAGCGCCATCGCCACCATGTTCAGCGGCATGACCGTGGCCTTCGTCACCGGCATCCCGCTGGGCACCTTCATTGGCCAGCACCTGGGCTGGCGCGTGACCTTCCTGGTCGTCGCCGCCTTCGGCGTGGTCGCCCTGCTCGGCAGCCTGCTGTTCGTGCCGAAGAACATCCAGCACACCCCACCGGCACCGCTGCTGCGCCAGGCCCGCGTGCTGCTGCAGCCGCGCCTGCTGCTGGTCTACGCAATGACTGCGGTGGGCTACGGCGGCTCGTTGATCGCGTTCACCTTCCTCGCACCGATCCTGCAGGAACTCGCAGGTTTCAGCCCCAACATGGTCGGCGCGGTACTCCTGGCCTACGGTATCTCGGTGGCCATCGGCAATATCTGGGGCGGCCGTCTCGCCGACAAGCGCGGCCCGGTATCGGCGCTGAAGATCATCTTCGGCCTGCTGGCAGCGGTGCTGCTGGTGCTGACCTTCACCGCCGGCAATCCGTGGCTGGTGGTGCTGACCGTGCTGGCCTGGGGCGCCGTGGCTTTCGGCAATGTGCCTGGCCTGCAGGTGTACGTGGTGCAGCAGGCCGAGCAGGTAGCAGCGGATGCGGTGGATGTCGCCGCCGGCTTCAACATCGCCGCGTTCAACCTCGGCGTGGCCGGCGGCTCCTGGGCCGGCGGCCTGGTGGTGAGTCACCTGGGCCTGGCTCACACCCCCTGGATCGCCGCGCTGGTGACCCTCGCCGCATTCGGCCTGACCGCCCTGAGCGGTCGCCTGGATCGACGCAACTCCGTGGAACCCGCCGCCAATGGCGCGGTTCCCACACACTGACCGACCACAAGGAGATTCCCATGAGTGTTCCCGCTTTCGGCCTCGGCACTTTCCGCCTCAAGGGCCAGACCGTCATCGACTCGATTCGCACCGCCCTCGACCTGGGCTACCGCGCCATCGACACCGCCCAGATCTACGGCAACGAGGCCGATGTCGGCGAAGCCATCGCTGGCGCCAGGGTGAAGCGCGACGAGCTGTACCTGACCACCAAGATCTGGACCGCGAACTACGCCGCCGACAAGCTGATCCCCAGCCTCAAGGACAGCCTGCACAAACTGCGCACCGACCGTGTGGAGCTGACCCTGATCCACTGGCCGTCGCCTAACGGCGAAGTGCCGGTAGCCGAGTTCATGGGAGCGCTGGCCGAAGCCAAGGCCCAGGGCCTGACCGGCGAAATCGGCGTTTCCAACTTCACCATCGCGTTGATGCAGGAAGCCATCGCCGCCGTCGGCGCCGGGCAGATCGCCACCAACCAGGTGGAATTGCACCCCTACCTGCAAAACCGCAAGGTCGCCGAGTTCGCCAGGAGCCAGGGCATCCACATCACCTCTTACATGACCCTGGGCTACGGCAAGGTGCTCAATGACCCGGTTATCGGCGAGATCGCCCGCCGCCACAACGCCAGCCCGGCACAGGTGGCGCTGGCCTGGGCGATGCAGTTGGGCTACTCGGTGATCCCCTCGTCCACCCGCCGCGAGAACCTCGAAGGCAACCTGCGTGCCGTGGACCTGCGCCTGACCGAGGCCGACCTGGCTGCCATCGCCGCGCTCGATCGCAACGAACGCATCACCAGCCCGGATGGCCTGGCACCGGCCTGGGACTGAACCACCGCCATACGACAGCCGCCCCTCGTGGGCGGCTCCGTGTTTTCAAGGAGCCATGATGAACGCAACCGATTACGCCGCCTGGACCTGGACTCCCGGCGCCAGCCTCGACGGCCTGCGCCTCGCCCGCCTGCCACGGCCTGCCCCCGGTACGCACGAAGTGCTGGTGGCCAACACGGCCATCGCCCTCAACCCGGTGGACTGGAAGATGATCGACTGGGGCCGCGACGATTGGCGCGAGGGCCAGGTGCCTGGCGTCGACGGCGCCGGCATCGTGGTCGCAGCCGGCAGCGCCAGCGGCCTGCGCGTCGGCACCCGGGTTGCCTATCACCAGGCGCTTTCCGCTGGCGGCAGCTTCGCCGAGTGCACCCTGCTGCCGGCCCATGCGGTGTATCCGCTGCCCGATTCGCTGGATGACGCGGTGGCCGCCAGCCTGCCGTGCCCCGGCCTGACCGCCTGGCAGGCACTGGAAAAACTCCCCGCCAGCGGCAACCAAGACGTGCTGGTCACCGGTGCCGGCGGCGCCGTGGGCTTGCTCCTGGCACAACTGGCAGTGCAGCGCGGCCTGCGGGTCTGGGTGACGGCATCGCCACGGCATCGTGACGCGCTGTTGCGGCTGGGCATCGCTGGCGTCTTCGATTACCGCGATACGCAATGGCCGCAACGGCTGCGCGACGTCCTCGGCCCACGCCGCCTGTTCGCGGCGTTCGATACCGTCAGCGGCGCGCACGCTGCCAGCCTCGCGCCGTTGCTGGGCTACAACGGCCATCTGGTGTGCATTCAGGATCGCCAGGAAAACGCCCCGCTGCCGGCCTTCAGTACCGCCATCTCGTTGCACGAAGTGGCGCTCAACAGCATTCACGCCCACGGCGACACGCTGGACTGGCAGACGCTGCGCCACGCCGCCGCGAGCCTGATGCAGGCTGTCGCCGACGGACAATTGCAGGCGCCGGCCAGACAGTTCTTCGACTTCGCCGAACTGCCCGATGCACTGCGCCGCTTGAAGTCCGGCGACGGTGGCGGTAAATGGATCAGTCGCCTGCCGGCACCGATGGTCGTTGCCTGACCGGCAGGCCCCCATTTCGCAGGACGAACACGTCGTAGGATGGCGTGGAGCGCAGTGATATCCATCGATGCCGTGTACCCGCCGCATGGGTATCGCTGCGCTCCACCCATCCTACAAAAGCGCTCCCCGGACAAATCGGCAGAGCAAACAGGAGAACATCATGGATCTGGGCATCAAGGGCCGCTGGGCCGTGGTCTGCGCCGCCAGCAAAGGTCTGGGCAAGGGGTGCGCACAGGCGCTGGCCCGCGAGGGCGTGAACCTGGCAATCAACGCCCGCGACGTCGACACCCTCGCCGCCACAGCCGCCGAGCTGCGCCAGTTGGGCGTGGAAGTGCGCGAGGTGGCCGGCGACATCAGCGCACCGGAGGTTCGTGCCGCCCTGCTGGCCGCCTGCCCGCAGGTGGACATCCTGGTCAACAACGCTGGCGGCCCGCCGCCAGGTGACTTCCGCGACTGGGAGCGCGAGGACTGGCTGCGCGCCCTCGACCTGAACATGCTCACCCCCATCGAGCTGATCAAAGCCACCGTGGACGGCATGGCCGAGCGCGGCTTCGGACGCATCGTCAACATCACATCTGGCACGGTGAAAGCGCCGATCGACGTACTCGGCCTGTCCAACGGCGCGCGAAGCGGCCTGACTGGCTTCGTCGCCGGCCTCGCCCGCCAGCCGCGCGTGGCCGGCAGCAACGTCACGATCAACGGCCTGCTGCCCGGCTCTTTCGATACCGACCGCCTGCGCAGCGGCTTCCGCCGCGCCGCAGGGCTCAGCGGGCGCGACGAAGGCGAACTGGTGGATGCCGGCAAGCGGGAAATCCCCGCCGGGCGTTTCGGCAGCGCCGAGGAGTTCGGCGCGTTCTGTGCGTTTCTCTGCAGCGTGCATGCGGGCTACCTCACCGGGCAGAACCTGCTGCTGGACGGCGGCGCGTATCCGGGGACGTTCTGACCCGGCGCTACATGAGCGACTGTCTGGCAGGTGTGGAGCGATCGCGTCGAGCGCCGCGTGGCGTTGTCGATGGGTATCGCATCGCTCCACCCATCCTACGGCTGGCTTCAGTGCCAGCACGCGATACGCTTCCGGCTGCATGGCCGAGGCAGCGATTAAAGCGCGGCGTTGTCCGAGAGTATCGCTTCGCGGCACCCATCCTGCGGCTGGCTTCAGTGCCGGTGCCGGCCCGCAAGCAACGTCCAGGCGTCAAGACAACCTGGTCACGCCGCCCCTACAATCACCCCCGCAGCTCCCGAACAGGCCCGCCGATGAAAGCGCATTCCGACGAACTAAAGACCTTCGCCACGGTGATCGACTGCGGCTCCATCACCGCCGCCGCCGAGCAACTGGGGCTGACGCCTTCGGCGGTCAGCCGGGCGCTGTCGAAGCTGGAGGAAAAGCTCGGCACCACGCTGCTCAACCGCACCACGCGGCGCATGAAGCTGACCGAGGAAGGCGAGTTCTTCCTCGAACACGCGCGGCACATCCTCGAACAGATGGATGCCCTGGAAGAGCGCCTGGCGCTGCGCCAGCAGTCACCCGCCGGCCGCCTGCGCATCAACGCCGCCTCGCCGTTCATGCTGCACGCGGTGGTTCCGCATATCGGCGCCTTTCGCGAGCGCTATCCGGACATCGAGCTGCAACTCAACACCAACGACCTGAACATCGACCTGCTGGAACAGAGCACCGACATCGCCATCCGCATCGGCCACCTGGCCGACTCCAGCCTGCACGCCCGCCCGCTGGGCAGCAGCCGGCTGAACCTGCTGGCCGCTCCCGAATACCTGGAGCGCCACGGCACCCCGGCCAACCTGGAGGCGCTGCTCGGCCACTCGCTGCTGGGCTTTACCCAGCCCGAAGCGCTTAACGTCTGGCCGATCCGCCATGCCGGCGGCGATACCCTGGCGATCACGCCGTCGCTCTCCGCTTCCAGCGGCGAAACCCTGCGCCAGCTCGCCCTGAGCGGCCAGGGCATCGCCTGCCTGGCGAGCTTCATGACCTGCGCCGACATCCAGACCGGGGGCCTGGTACGGGTGCTGCCGGAGCTGACCAGCGAACGCCGCCAACCGATCCACGCGGTGTACTACCGCAACTCGCAACTGGCGTTGCGCATCCAGTGCTTCCTCGACTTCATCCAGGAACGCCTGGCGCAATCGCTGCACGCCACCGGCTGAGCCGCGAAGAAATCCCGCAGCCCCGGCAATCCTCGACCACACTGTCCTGACCAGCCCCGGCCGTGCGCCGGGGTTTTCGTCAGGCCGACATCGAGGGGGCCGGCATGCCATCGCTGCTGCTGTATCTGCGCGCTGTCATCCATCCTGGCAGGGACACTCTGCTGTTCGCTCTGCGCACTGTGCTGGCCGGGTTGCTGACGCTCTACCTGGCATTCCTGCTGGATCTCGAGCAGCCCAAGTGGGCGACCATGACGGTGGTGATCATCAGCACGCCGCTGGCGGGCATGACGCTGCAGAAGAGTTTCGCCCAGGTAATCGGCACCACCATCGGCGCAATCGTGGCGGTGGCGGTGATGGCGCTTTTCCCGCAGGCACCGCTGCCTTTCATCATCACCCTGGCGCTATGGCTGGCGATCTGCACTGCTGGCGGTACCCTGCTGCGCTTCACCCATGCCCATGCCTTCGTGCTCAGCGGGTTCACTGCGGTGATCGTCGCGCTGCTGGCCCAGCCGGACCCCGAATCCACCTATACGCTGGCCATCACCCGGGTGACCGAAACACTGCTGGGGGTCGCCTGTGTCACCCTCGTCAGCCTGTTCTTCGCCCGTCCGCAGAGCGTGGCGCGGGGCTACTTCGCCAAGGTCGATCAGTTGATCCGGCTGATCGCGGTGCACGCCGCGGCGGTGATCCGCGGCGAGGAGCCGGAGGAGGACTTCCAGCAACGGCAGATGCAGTTGCTGGGGGAAATATCGGCGCTGGAGATGCTCCGCCGCCACCTGTATTTCGATGCCCCCAGGCTGCGCGGCGCGGACGAGCTGGTGCAGTTGCTGGCCAATCAGATGGTGCTGATGACCTCGCGGCTGGCCATCCTGCGGCGCCAGCGCAAGCTGATCGAGGCACGCATGAGCGGCCCGCTGCCGGAGTCAGTGCAGCGCTTGCGCGAGGACGAGCTGGCCTGCCTGGAAGAACTGGCCGAGTACGGCCGCGCCCTGCCGACACCAGTGCGCAAGCGCATCACCCGCCTGCGCCAGCGCTTCGACGCCGCCGCCCGGCAGGCCGAGGAACTGGCCGACGGTCTGCCGGCCTCGCTGCGCTCGCTGGCCTGGGCGCTGCGCTTCGAACAGGCGCGGCTGATGCAGCAACTGGACGAAATGATCGAGCTGAGCGAGGCGATCCAGGACGGCCGCCCCGGCAGTTGCACCTTCAAGCAGAGCCAGGCCCATGCGTTGCACCTGGACTTCCACCTCGCGGCCATGAACGCCTCCCGCGCCTTCATCGCGCTGTGCTGCGCCGGCTGGATCTGGGTGGAAACGGCATGGGACGGCGCCCGCGCCGGGATGATCCTGATCGGCATCCTCTGCTCGATGCTGGCAACCTTCCCGCGCCCGCTCCTGGCCAGCCAGGCGTACCTGCGCGGGCTGGCCCTGGCACTGGTGGCAGCGGCGCTGCTGCAGTTCCTCCTGCTGCCGGGCGTTTCCGACTTCGAGATGCTGGCGCTGTATCTCACGCCACTGCTCTACGTCATTGCTGTCGGCCTGGCCAACCCGCAGACCGCCGGGATCGGCATCGGCCTGGGGCTGTCGACCTTCCTGCTGGTAGGGCCGCAGAACCAGGGTAGCTGGACCAACAGCGCACTGCAGTGGTTCGAGTTTGCCGGCGGCTATATCTGCGCCGGCGTGCTGGCGCTGCTGGTGTATGCCTGGGTGTTCCCCTTCGACGCCGACGCGCGCCTGCGCCGCCAGTCGCGCCGTACCCGCGCGGAGGTGCGCGCGGTGCTGCTGTCGAGACCCAGCGAGGCACGCCGCTTCCTGTTCGAGAGCCGTATGGTCGACCGCCTGGCGATCATGCTCGGCCTGCTGCCGGCCGCGCGCGACGGCCAGTCCGTCGAACGTTTCCAGTGCAGCCTGGCGAGCATGACCCTCGGCGTGGTGCTGCATCAGTTGCGGCGCGAGAGCCTGAATGCCGAGGGTCTGCCCGATGCGCTGCGCGAGCGTCTTTCGCTGGTGCTCGACGAGTTGGCCGCCTGCCTTGACCAGCCACCGGCGGCACGCCTGGAACGCGTACTGTCGGCGATGCGCGAACTGGGCGTGGAGCTGGACGACCTGCACAGTCACGACAACCCCGTCACCGGCGAGGCGATGCGCCCGGTGTTCGTCAGCGGCGTCGCGCTGCTGGTCGCTGCCGACCTGCTGGAGCGCTTCCGCGACCTGTTCACCGAACCGCGCCAGGTCAACGACTCACCGCGAGGACAAGCGCTCCATGCCCGTTGATATCGAGATCGGCGGCGTCTACCTGCCGCCGCTGGCCCAGGCGCTGCTGCTGGCGTTGCCGATCTTCCTGCTGCTGGACTGGGCCTTGCGCCGCCTCGGCGTGTTGCGGCTGGTGTGGCACGAGGCTCTGTTCGAGGGCGCGCTGTACGCCTGCATCTGCTCCAGCCTGATCCTGCTGATGGGGGCGCTGCACTGAGATGCCCGACTTGCGTAAAGCCATGCCGCCACTGATCACCCTCGCGGTGGTCGCTCTCGCCCTGATTCTCGGCAGCTACGCCTGGATCTATTACACCCGCGCGCCGTGGACGCGGGATGCTCGGGTGCGGGCAGACGTGGTCACGCTGTCGGCAGACGTTTCCGGACGCATCATCGACCTGCGGGTGCGCGACAACCAGCATGTCAGCAAGGGCGACCTGCTGTTGCAGATCGACCCCGCCCGCTACGAACTGGCCGTGTTGCACGCCGAGCGCGCGGTGGAAGTGGCGCAGGCCGCCCTGGGCCAGTCGCAGGCCGCCATCGCCGCCAACCAGGCGTTGCTGCGCCAGCGGCAGAGCGAGGAAACCCGCCGGCGGGAGCTCAAGGCACGCTCGGCGATCTCCAACGAGGAATGGGAGAAGGCCCACACCGATGTCACCGTGGCCGAGGCGCAGTTGCTGCGCGAGCAGGCCAACCTGGGGCTGGCCCAGGCCAACGTCAACCTCGCCGATACGGCACTGCGCCAGGCTCACCTGGACCTGGAGCGCACCCGCGTGCTGGCGCCGGTGAACGGCTACGTGACCAACCTGCTGACCCGCGCCGGCGACTACGCCATCGCCGGCAGCGCGCTGGTCGCAGTAGTGGACAGCGACTCGTTCCACGTCAGTGGCTACTTCGAGGAAACCAAGCTGCCACGCATTCACGAGGGTGACCGGGTGCGTGTAGAGCTGATGAGCGGGGAGCGTTTCGACGGCACCGTCGAGAGCATCGCCTTCGCCATCACCGACCGCGAGAACCTGCCCGGCAGCCGACTGCTGGCCAATATCAACCCGACCTACACCTGGGTGAAGCTGGCCCAGCGCATTCCGGTACGCATCGGCATCGATCCGGGCTACGCCGGGCGTGACCGACTGCGCGCCGGCACCACCGCGACGGTGAGCGTGGTGGAGTCCGACCGCTGACACCCGGACGAGGGAACTTCCCCCGCCATCGGTCATCAATCGTTCGCGTGTTTGTCATTAGCGTGATGCAGCATGCCTCCACCCCGGACGCCCCCGCGCCCGGAACCTGCTCCGCGGAATCGATGTGACTGACATGCCTTCCCTGCCCCACCTCGCCAGACGCCCGACCCTGGCGATGCTCCTGCTATGCACCGCACTGACGCTGATCGCCTGGCGCTTCGTCCAGCCCGAATCGCAGGCCCCCCCTAACCCATCCGCCTTTCAGCAGCGCTGGACACAGGGCAAGGTGATCCTGCTGGTCCGCCACATGGAGCGCTGCGACCGCTCCAACGCTCCGTGCCTGGGCGCGGCCGATGGCATTACCGCGCGCGCCGGGGAAATCGCCCGGGTGCTGGGCGATACCATCGCCGGCTACGGGCTGACATCCACCGACATCTACAGCAGCCCGCTGACCCGCACCGCACAGACCGCCGACCTGATGTTCGACCACACTGTCACCCGTCAGGACTGGCTGTACTCGTGCAAGGACGACGACATGCTGAGCCACATCCGCCAACACAAGGCCGAACACCGCAACCTGGTGCTGGTGACTCACAGCGAGTGCTTCGACCGTCTGTTGCAGAATCTCCACCAGGATGAGGGCGAGACACCCGAGTACGGCGAAACGCTGGTGCTGTTCGACAACGAGGCCCGCGCGCCGCACATTGCCGGCGAGATCGGGACCCACGACTGGGCGGAACTCCGGCACAAGCCGAACGCGAGCTGAGCGAGCTGCCAGGGCGGCATTTGTGTGCCATCTTTTTTGCATCGCTCCAAGGAGAGGCACGATGCCCGCCCTGCTCATCCAGCACCCGCTGTACTTCGCGCCCGCCCTGCTGCTGGTGGACCTGCTGCTCTGGCGGCTCATCGGCATCGGCCATCCACACTGGCGGCTGGCGGCACGCGTCACCTGCTTCCTGCTGTTCAGCCTGCTGCTGTTCAATGCCGGGATGAATCCTCTGCGAGCCGCGCCCTGGCCGGATGACCTTCCCAGCCACATGATCGCCACCGCGGTGCAGATCGCCTGGTGGCTGTTCGCCGCGCGCTGCCTGACCGTGGTGCTGGGCTTCCTCCTGGTGCAGCGCGTCGGACACGCTGGCCGGCTCCTGCAGGATGTGGTCGGCGCGCTGATCTTCCTGGTCGCCATCATCGCCTCCGCCGGCTACGTACTGGAGCTGCCGGTGAAGGGGCTGCTGGCCACTTCCGGAGTCGTCGCCATCGTCCTCGGTCTGGCGTTGCAGAGCACCCTGAGCGACGTGTTCTCCGGCATCGTGCTCAACACCACCAAGCCCTACCAGTTGGAAGACTGGGTCTCCATCGACGGCATCGAAGGCAAGGTGGTGGAGATCGACTGGCGCTCCACCTACCTGCAAACCGCCCAGGGCACGCTGGCAGTGGTGCCCAACTCACTGGCGGCCAAGGCCAAGGTGCTCAATCTCAGCCGCCCGGCCAATCTCTACGGGCTCAGCCTGAGTCTGACCGTCAGCCCGCGGGTACGCCCGCGCAAAGTCATCGAGGCGCTGGAGCGAGCCCTCGGCGGCTGCCGTCCGTTGCTGGGCAGCCCGGCGCCGACGGTGAGCGTGCGCCAGGCCGGTCCCAATGGCGTGGAGTACGAGCTCAGTGGCTTCGTCGCCGCGATGGGCGAGAAGCGCGAGGCGCGCAACCAGCTCTACGACCTGGCCTTTCGCCATCTGCAAGCCGCCGGCATCGAACTGCTCAGCGATGCCGACCTGCCGGCACGCGAACACGCCTCCCGCGCCCGCGCACTACTGGTGCGCTCCGGCCTGTTCGACGCGCTCACCGACAACGAGCGCGACGAGCTGGCGGCAACCATGCAGCGCCGGCCATTCAGGTCGGGCGAGGTGTTGCTGGCGGCCGGCGATGTCAGCGACCAGTTGCTGATCATCGATACCGGCGTGGTCAGCGTGACGCTGCCACACGCCGGCCAGACCATCGAAGCCGGCCGCATGGGCCCCGGCGAGGTGATCGGCGAAGCCGGCGTGCTCAGTGGTTCGGCGTGGCAGGCGCAGTTCACCGCGCTCAGCGATGGCGCGGTCTATCGACTCGACAAGACGGTACTTGCGCCCTGCCTGGAAGCTCGCCAGGAAATCGCCGAAGCCATGAGCCACCTGCTCGACTTTCGCCAGAAGGCCAGCGCCGCATTGCTGGTGGAGCAGCCCGCCACGGTACCGCAACGCGGGTTGATGGCCTGGCTCAGGCAGCATGCCGGGCGCCGCTACAAGACTTGAGTTGACTGGCGCAAGCCACGGCGGACAGCCCAAGATACAACCCCTCCTGCCGTGACGAGGCCAGCCATGACCGATACCCGCTCGCTGTTCACCGCCCAGTCCGACGCCTACCGCGCCGGCCGTCCGACCTACGACCCGGCGCTCTTCGCCTGGCTCGCCCAGGCTACGCCAGACGCTGGCCTGGCATGGGATTGCGGCTGCGGCTCCGGGCAGGCCAGCACCGACCTGGCGCGGCATTTCCGCCAGGTGGTGGCCACCGATATCAATGCCAGTCAACTGGCACACGCGCCGCGTGAATCGAATATCGACTATCGCTGCGAGCCGGCGGAAACCACATCCATCGCGACCGCTAGCGTCGATCTCACCCTGGTCGCCCAGGCACTGCACTGGTTCGATGTCGAGCGCTTCTATGCCGAGGTCCGACGCGTTTCGCGCCCCGGCGCGCTGCTGGCGGTGATCTCCTACAACCTGCTGAACATCGAACCGGCGCTGGACACGCTGATCCGCCGCCTCTACCACGACATCGTCGGACCTTACTGGGCAGCGGAGCGCAAGCACGTCGAGACCGGCTACGCCACGCTGCCATTCCCGTTCGAGACGGTCGCCACGCCGCCGTTCGCCCTCGAAGCGCAGTGGGGTTTCCAGCGGCTGGTGGATTACCTGTACAGCTGGTCGGCTGTGGCCAGCTACCGCCAGGCCACCGGCAAAGACCCGGTGCTGGCAATGCGCGACGAACTCCACGCTGCCTGGGGCCAAGCGGAAACCCAGGCAGTGAGCTGGCCGCTGACCATCAGGCTGGGACGGGTAGCCTGATCAGGCATCAGCCCGCAGGCACTCCAGGGGAACCCATCCGGACTCCTCGCCTTCCACCCGGCTGCACCATACCCAGCCGCCGAACTGGCGGGTGCCGAGCAGGCGCTCGCCAATGTCCACGTCCAGCTCGCGGGCAGTGTAGTCCTCCAGGGCCTCGCCGACGCCGTCTCCGGTCAGCCTGAAGACCTGCGACGGCACCCAGCCGCCCGCCTGCCCTGGCGTGGTGCAGAAGTACCAGTCGTCCCATGCCTCGGCGCCCGTGTAGCGCTCGCCGACAGCCAGCGGCGCGCCCCTGGCGAAGGTGATCGGCTGGGGAAACTCGCTGCGGTGCGAATGAATGACTCGGTAGTGCATATCGGACTCCTTGCCCTGGATCAGCCGGTGGCACGCAACCGGGATGCTTCAGGGCGCGGCCGCGGGCATCTGCTCCGGGCGCAATTGCAGCGGATCGACCAGCCCGGCGGCAATGGCCATACCGACCAGGTCGGACAGCGTACCGGCCTGCATGCGCTTCATTACCCGGGCGCGGTACAGGTCGACGGTCTTCACGCTGATGTCCAGTTGTTCGGCGACTTCCCGGTTGGTGTAGCCGCGCACCAGCGGCAGGAACACGTCGCGCTCCCGTGGCGTGAGTGCGTCCAGGCGCTCCTTCAGCTCGCCGAGGCTGGCGCGCGAGGCATGCTGGCGCTCGCGGGAGCTGAGCGCCTGCTGCACACTGTCGAGCAGCAATTGTTCGTTGTAGGGCTTCTCGATGAAATCCACCGCGCCGGCCTTGAACGCGCGAATCACGATCGGCACGTCCGCATGGCCGCTGACGAAGATCACCGGCAGCTCGATGCCGCGCCGGCGCATCTCTTCCTGCACGGCCAATCCGCCCAGGCCCGGCATGCGCACGTCGAGCAGCACGCAGGCATGGCCGTCCGCCGGACAGGCATCGAGGAATTCGCGGCCACTGGTGAACGGCAGTGCCTTCAGCCCGACCGACTCCAGCAGCCAGAGCGTCGAATCGAGCATGCCCTGATCATCGTCCACCACGTACACCAACGCCCGTTCCATCGCAGTCTCCGTCATTACCCTTTGCCCCCCGCCGGCAGCCGGCACTCCAGGCACAGGCCGCCGGTGTCCGCCGCGCGGGCATCCAGCGTTCCGCCGAACCCCTCGACAATGCCGCGGCTCATCGAAAGTCCCAACCCCAGGCCATCCGGCTTGCTGGTGAAGAACGGCGTGAACATCTGTTGCAGCGCATCGCCACTGGCACCCGGCCCTTCGTCCTCGACCCACACGCAAAGCTGCCCGTCATCCTCCAGGCGGCTACCGATGAGGATGCGCGAAGGCTCGCCGGCATGGCGCTCGCGGTTGGCCTCGATGGCGTTGCGCAGAAGGTTCAGGAGCACCTGCTCCAGCAACACCCGGTCGGCATAGATCGGCGGCAGATTCTCCGTCAACGCCTCGACGATGGCTACCTTGCCGCTCGCCGCTTCCCAGGCGCACAGGCCTTGCGAGGTGCGCACCAGTTCATTGAGATCCAGCGCCTGCATGCGCCGCTGGCCCTTGCGCAGGAAGGCCCGCAGGCGGCGGATGACTTCCGAGGCACGGGAGGTATGTTCGACGATCTGCTGCAGCCCGCGCTCCACACGCTGCGCGGCATCCGGCTGGGTGTCGAGAGATTGCAGGTAGCGCAGGCTGGCGCTGGCGTAGTTCATCACGGCGGCCAGCGGCTGGTTCATCTCGTGGGCGATACCCGAGGCCAGTTCGCCCAGGGTGACCAGGCGCGCGGTATGGGCCAGTTCGTCCTGGTGCCGGCGCTGCTGGTTCTCACGCAGTTCGTGCTCGGTCATGTCGCGGGCCACCAGCGAGTAGTAGCGCTCTCCGCCGACGCCACGATGGGCCAGCAATACCAGGGAAACCGGCAGTGGTCGCCGCCCTTCGCCGGCCCGCAGCCGACCGTCCGCGCTCCACACACCATCGCGCCGGGCGATGTCCCAGCCATCACGCTGCAGGGATGCCAGCAGGCCATCGTCGAGCACCCCGGCTAGGGACTCCGGCAGCGCTTCCTCGCCCAGACCAAGAGCGCACCGCGCCGAGGGATTGAGATAGGTGACGCGGCCGGCCGGATCGACGAACAGCACCAGATCGGTATTCGCCTCCACCACCTCGGCGACTCGTCGCAGGTTTTCCTCGGCCTCGACCCGCGCAGTGATATCGCGGGACACGCTGACCACCTCCATGACACTGCCGGTATAAGTCTCGCGGATCGCACGGCTGGCTGTTTCGAACCACAGGTAGTGGCCGTCACGATGGCGCAGGCGGTAGGTCAGGGTCGCGTAGCCATCTTGTATCAGAGCGTCGCGGGTCCGCTCGGCGACACGCTGGCGGTCCTGCTGATGAAGCATCGGCGCCAGCTCCTTGCCGCGCAGCTCCTCCGGCCAGTAGCCGAGTAGCGTCCAGGATGCGGGGGAAACATCCAGCAGGAGACCATCGAGGGTGCGCCGGGAAATCAGGTCGGTGGTGTTCTCGATGATCTGCCGATACAGGCGGCTCGCCCTGGCGGCTTCTCGCTGTTCGCGCAACTGCGCGGTAATTTCGCGGCCGCGCACCAGCACCTGCCGTTCGGACGGATCGGGAATGAAGCTCCAGAGGAACTGCCGCCCTTCCCGTTCCCCGGTCACTTCGCGTACCGAACGCGCCTGCTCCAGGCAAGTACGCACCAGTTGCGCGTGGTTGCTGGGCAGCAGGTCGCTGGCCTGCGCGGCAGGGAACTCGGCGAGCAATTGGCGCAGTGCGTGATTGCAGTCGTCCAGCACGCCTGCCTCGTTCAGCATTAGCGCTGGCTCGGGATCGGCACTCAGCAGCGGCGCGGTGCGCTTCGCCCGATGAGCAAGGGCGAAGACCTCCCCAAGCAGCTCGCCGACCCAGCCCAGCCAGATATCCGCATCGCGATTGTGGCATTCGACCAGCAACAGGCCGTGGCCACCAGCGCCCAGCGGCAGGACCAGCGCCAGCCCCTCGCTCCAGCCCGCGCGCCGCAAGCGCCCGCCGAGCCAGCAGGAGACCCCCATCAGCTCGGCGAGCGGCAGCACGGTCAGCCCCCGCAGACGCTCCATCAGGGCCTGGTCGTTGGCCTGAAGAGGATCGCCGCTTCCCGGCGGCAGGCGCGAGACTCCGGCCAGCGCTTCATAGCTGTGGCTGCGCGGCTGCCAGCCGACATACAGCGCGCGTTCCACGCCTTCGCGTTCGAGGCACAGCCGCTGCAAGGCGTCCGCCTGCACCGCAACGGGCGCCTGCTCGCGCACCAGGCGCACCAGGGTATTCAGGAGAGACATGGGCAAAGGCTCGACGGTCTTTTTGTTGAATATAGTATTTATACCATACGTCTTAGGTTGTACTTCCATATCCGGTACGACATTGCTATAAAACGGCCCAACGACCGGGCGGACAACCTGCCGCACCGGTCACGACCCGCCTGCTGCCGAGCGATTCACGGGTCAGACCAGAACAATGAGCTAACAATCAGCCACAGGGTGTCCTCATGTCGATCTTCGAACAGGGTCTGCCGCGCGCAGCCGTCAACCACATGGCGCTGTCGCCGTTGAGCTTCATCGAACGCACCGCCCACGTCTATCCCGAGCGTACCGCCATCATCCACGGCAACCTCCGCCGTACCTGGAAAGAAACCTATCAGCGCTGCCGCCGCCTGGCTTCCGCCCTCGCCGCCCGCGGCATCGGCCGTGGCGACACGGTTGCGGTGATGCTGCCCAATACTCCGCAGATGGTCGAAGCTCACTTCGGCGTGCCGATGATCGGCGCAGTGCTCAATACCCTCAACGTGCGCCTGGACGCCGAAGCTATCGCATTCATGCTCCAGCATGGCGAAGCGAAGGCGCTGATCACCGACCGCGAGTTCTCGGATGTGATCCATGCCGCCCTGGGCATGCTTGGCCGCCAGTTGCTGGTGGTGGATGTCGACGACCCCGAGTACGGCGAAGGCAACGCCGTCAGCGACCTGGACTATGAGGCGCTGCTCGCCGAAGGCGATCCGGAATACGACTGGCAGTGGCCGCAGGACGAGTGGGACGCGATCGCGCTCAACTATACCTCCGGCACTACCGGCAACCCCAAGGGCGTGGTCTACCACCACCGTGGCGCCTACCTGAACTCGCTGGGCAACCAGATGGTCTGGTCGATGGGCCAGCACCCTGTGTACCTGTGGACGCTGCCGATGTTCCATTGCAACGGCTGGTGCTACCCGTGGATCGTCACCGCGCTGGCCGGCACCCATGTCTGTCTGCGTCGGGTCGACCCGCAGAAAATCCTCACGCTGATCCGCGAGCAGCGGGTCACACACATGTGCGGCGCCCCCATTGTGCTCAACGCGCTGATCAACATGCCCGAGTCGGCCAAGGCCGCCATCGACCACCCGGTACACGCGATGGTCGCCGGCGCGGCGCCACCGGCCAAGGTGATCGGCGCGGTGGAAGAAATGGGCATCCATGTCACCCACGTCTATGGCCTGACCGAGGTGTACGGGCCGGTGACAGTCTGCGCCTGGCACGATGAATGGAACGAGCTGTCGCTGGACGACCGTGCGCGCATCAAGTCGCGCCAGGGAGTGCGCTACCCGACGCTGGAAGGCGTGATGGTGGCCGATCCGAAGACCCTCGAACCGGTACCGCGCGACGGCCTGACCGTCGGCGAGATATTCATGCGCGGCAACACCGTGATGAAGGGCTACCTGAAGAACCCCACGGCGACCGAAGAAGCCTTCGCCGGCGGCTGGTTCCACACCGGCGACCTGGCCGTATGGCATCCGGACGGCTACATGGAAATTCGTGACCGCCTGAAGGACATCATCATTTCCGGCGGCGAGAACATCTCGACCATCGAGGTGGAGGGCGTGCTGTACCGCCATCCTGCCGTACTGGAAGCCGCCGTGGTGGCACGCGCCGACGAACGCTGGGGTGAAACGCCCTGCGCCTTCGTCACCCTCAAGGGCGAGCATGCCGCCGTAGAGGCACAGGACATCATCGGCTTCTGCCGCGAACACCTGGCCGGCTTCAAGGTGCCGCGCACGGTAGTGTTCACCGACCTGCCCAAGACCTCAACCGGGAAGATCCAGAAGTTCGTCCTGCGCGAGTGGGCCAACGCCCTCTAACGCCCTACCGCCCCTTGCCAGGCGCTCTCTCGCGAGGGAGAGCGCCGGAGTTCCACATGCCTGAATACAACGCTCCCCTGCGCGACATGCGCTTCCTGCTCACCGAAGTGTTCGACGCTCCCGCCCTGTGGGCGCGGCTGCCGGCGCTGGCCGAGCGCATCGACGCCGAGACCGCCGACGCCATCCTGGAAGAAGCGGCGAAGATCACCGGCAGCCTGCTTGCCCCGCTCAACCGCAGCGGCGACGAAGAAGGCGTTCACTTCAGCGACGGCGAAGTGCGCACGCCAGCCGGTTTCCGCGAAGCCTATGCGACCTACGCCGAAGGCGGCTGGGTCGGCCTGGCAGGCAACCCGGAATATGGCGGCATGGGTATGCCGAAAATGCTCTCGGTGCAGTTCGAGGAAATGATGTACGGCGCCAATGCCAGCTTCAGCCTCTACTCCACCCTCTCCGCCGGCGCCTGCCTCGCGCTCGACGCCCACGCCAGCGAAGCGCTCAAGTCCGCCTACCTGCCGAAAATGTATGCGGGGGAATGGGCCGGTTCGATGTGCCTGACCGAACCCCACGCGGGCACGGACCTCGGGCTGATCCGCACACGCGCCGAGCCACATGCCGATGGCAGCTACCGCATCACCGGCACCAAGATCTTCATCACCGGCGGCGAGCAGGACCTCACCGACAACATCATCCACCTGGTGCTGGCCAAGCTGCCCGACGCACCATCCGGCTCGCGCGGCATCTCGCTGTTTCTGGTGCCCAAGTACCTGGTCGCTGCCGATGGATCGCTCGGCGCACGCAACGCCGTGGCCTGCGGTTCGGTCGAGCACAAGATGGGGATCAAGGCGTCGGCCACCTGCGTGATGAACTTCGACGGCGCCACCGGCTGGCTGGTCGGCGAGCTGAACAAGGGACTGGCGGCGATGTTCACCATGATGAACTACGAGCGCCTGTCCATCGGCATCCAGGGCATCGGCTGCGCCGAGATGTCCTACCAGAGTGCCGTGGGCTACGCTCGTGAGCGCCTGCAAAGCCGCTCAGCGACCGGCCCGCAAGCGAAGGACAAGCCGGCCGATCCGATCATCGTGCACCCCGACGTGCGCCGCATGCTGCTGACCATCAAAGCTCTGACCGAAGGCGGCCGGGCATTTTCCACGTACGTGGGCCAGCAGCTCGATCTCGCCAAGTACGCCGACGACCCGGCCGAGCGTGATGCCGCGCAGGCTCTGGTGGCGTTGCTGACGCCCATCGCCAAGGCATTCTTCACCGATACCGGCCTGGAAAGCTGCGTGCATGGCCAGCAGGTATTCGGCGGACACGGCTTCATCCGCGAATGGGGCCAGGAGCAACTGGTGCGCGACGTGCGCATCGCGCAGATCTACGAAGGCACCAATGGCATCCAGGCCCTGGACCTGCTGGGGCGCAAGGTAGTCGCCAACGGCGGCGCGTCCCTGCGCCTGTTCGCCGGCGAAATCCGCGCGTTCGCCGCCAGCGTCGACGACGCAGCCATGCAGCCCTTCCGCGAGCCGCTGCTGAATGCGCTCGATCTGCTCGAATCGGTCACCGCGCAGGTTCGCGAACAGGCCGCCAGCAGTCCGCAGGAAATCGGAGCGGCATCGGTGGAGTACCTGCATCTGTTCGGTTACACCGCCTATGCCTATCTGTGGGCGCGCATGGCGCGGGCCAGCCTGGGCAAGGACGACGATTTCCACGCCGGGAAACTGGCTACCGCCCGCTTCTACTTCGCACGCCTGCTGCCGCGCATCGAGTCGCTGGCAAGTGCAATCCGTGCGGGTAGCGATAGTCTGTTCGAGCTTCGCGCCGATCAGTTCTGATTCCTGTTGAGTGTGACTGCGCGGCCAGCCCAACCCGGGCTGCGCCGCTTTTTTTTGCCCTGCTATCGGGGCGCTGCGTCGTAGAATGGCGGGACCGGATCGATCTGCGGACCCACCATGAGCCTCGACGACCAGACCCTGCGCGACATTTCCCGGCTGACCCTGGAGCACTACCAGGCCACCGCCGATGCCTTCCGCGAAGGCACCTGGGAACATGACGTGAGCCAGAACATCGACGCCCTGCTGCGGCATATTCAAACGCCCCCGCCCCATGCGTTGCTCGATTTCGGCTGCGGTCCGGGGCGAGACCTCTGCGTCTTCAAATCGATGGGGCACCAGCCGGTCGGCCTGGACGGTTGCCCGAACTTCGTCGCGATGGCCCGCCAGGCCAGCGGCTGCGAGGTACTGCAACAGGACTTCCTGGCGCTGGAGCTGCCTACGGCGCGCTTCGATGGCATTTATGCCAATGCCAGCCTGTTCCACATCCCACGCCAGGAGCTGCCCCGGGTGCTGGCGCAGTTGCACCTGGCACTCAGGCCCGGAGGCGTGCTGTTCGCCTCCAACCCACGGGGCGAAAACTCCGAAGGCTGGAACGGCCCACGCTATGGGGCATACCACGACTGGGAGCACTGGAAGCAACTGCTGGAAACCGCCGGCTTCGAGGCACTGGAACACTACTACCGCCCCGCCGGGCTCCCCCGCGAGCAGCAGCCGTGGCTGGCGAGCGTCTGGCGCAAGGCCTGATCGCGCCGGTCTGGCTGGTGTATCGCAGGGAAGCCCGGTGCCGGCGCAACGCGGAATCGTCTGTACGGACTCGCCTTCCGGTGCGATACCCCATCAACACCGGTGAATGCCTCTCACCCACCCCCACGAACCTGCCACTCCGGCACCCCGGCGAGTCTGGCTTGTACCGGCCTAACCTAGGAGGAACTGGCTTCGTCCACGAGTCTCGATCAAGCCCGGTACGAGCGGAATCGCCCGCACCGTGGCGCAGGATCAGCTCTTCGCCGCCCAGGCATTGAAGCGCTGTTCCAGGTCTTCGCCGTGGTCGACCCAGAACGAGAAGTCCACCGGCACGGCCTGCCGAAGGTTCGCTGGCGCGGTGTTCAGGCGCTCCACCAGCGCCGGGTCGAGCAGTTCGGTGGTGCCCAGGTTGACCGAGCCGTAGCCTAGCTTCACGGTATGAATCTTCTGCTGCCCCGGCTTGAGCGAGAAAGCGATGAAGTCTTCCGCAGCCTGTTTGTTGCGGCTACCCCTGGGGATCGCCCAGGAGTCGATGGCGTAGAGACTGTCGCTCCACACAACCTTCATCGGCGCACCCTCCTCCTGCGCGGCGAACACTCGGCCGTTGTAGGCGGTGCTCATCACCACATCGCCACTGGCGAGGAACTGCATGGGCTGCGCGCCGGACTCCCACCACTGGATCGACGACTTGATCTGGTCGAGCTTGCGAAACGCGCGATCCACGCCCTCCGGGGTCGCCAGAACCTTGTACAGGTCTTGCTTGTTCACGCCGTCGGCCAACAACGCGATCTCCAGCGTGTACTTGGCGCCCTTGCGCAGCGAGCGCTTGCCGGGAAATTTCTGCGTATCCCAGAAATCGGCCCAGCCAGTCGGCGCGCTGGACAGACGCCTGGCGTCGTAGGCCATCGCCATCGACCATACCAGCAAGCCCGCGCCACAATCGGAAAGCGTGCCCGGCACATAGTTCTCGGCCTTGCCCAGGCGGCTGCTGTCGAGTGGTTCGAACAGGCCGTCCTCGCAGCCACGCAGCAACTCCGGCCCCTCCACCTGCACCACGTCCCAACTGACGCTGCCGGTATCGACCATCGCCTTGATCTTGCCCATCTCTCCGTTGTACTCGCCGGCGATTACCCGGTTACCCGATATTTTTTCGAAGGGTTTGTAGAAAGCTTCGGTCTGCACATCCTTGCTGGTGCCGCCGAAGGAGATCACGGTCAGGTCGGCGGCCATGACGCCGGATGCGATGCCCATGAGCAGCGCGCCCAGAATAGGGTTCTTCATTTCCACCTCTTGGCTTTGTTGTTGGCAGATTGTTCAAGCACGCAGGCGCCCGGCCTCTGCGGGCCGGAGCACGATGACGGAAGATCAGCTGCGGTAGTCGGCCTCGCCCTCGGCGATCAGGCGCAGCGCAGACTCCCAGGCCAGCAGATGCAGGCCGCCGGCGAGCGCTTCCTCTTCCTGCACGGCAACCCGCTCGCATACCGCTTGCGGCGGGTAGCGCAGTTGGCGACCGCCAGCCAGGGCGTGAACCTGCGCCTGGCAGGCACGCTCCAGGAAGTAGATCTGGTTGAAGGCTTCGGCGATGCAACCGCCGGCGGCCAGCAGGCCGTGGTTACGCAGGATCATTGCCATGTTCGTGCCCAGGTCGCGGACCAGGCGCGAGCGCTCGTCCGGGTCCAGGGCGATGCCTTCGTAGTCGTGGTAGCTAAGGCGGTTGTAGAACTTCAGCGCGTGCTGGCTGATCGGCAGAAGACCGTCTTCCTGGGCTGACACGGCGATGCCGGCGGCGGTATGGGTATGGATCACGCAGGCAACGTCCGGGCGTGCCGCATGTACGGCCGAGTGGATGTTGAAGCCGGCGCGGTTGACGCTGTCGGGACCGAAGCGCGGGTCGATGACATCACCCGCATGGTCGACCTTCACCAGATCGGAGGCACGCATTTCGTGGAACAGCACACCATAGCGGTTGATCAGGTAGTGGCCCGGCTCGCCCGGCACGCGGGCGGAGATGTGCGTGTCGATGTGGTCGGTCCAGCGGAAATGCGCGATAAGCCGATACAACGCGGCCAGGTCGCAACGCGCCTGCCACTCCTGAGCGGAAATACGGGAAGGATCGATGTTGTAAGCTGTGTCGCGCATGGCAGTTCCTTGTAATCAGGCTCGTGCGGCTGAACACCGCACCTGGCGACCGATACTGCGTGCGGGCCGCGTCCCGCGCCATGCACAGTGGCGATGGACTGCCTGCAATGCTGTTATGGTCGCAAGGCCAGTACAGTTCCCACTTTCCTGTTGCCGGACCTTCGGATGCTGTTGCTCGACCCCACTTCGAACATTCCCCTGGTCACCCAGATAGTCGATGGCATCGCCCATGCCATCGACGAACAGCGCCTGCGCCCCGGTGCCAAGCTGCCATCGATCCGCAAGTTCGCGCAGACCCACGGTGTCAGCCACTTCACCGCCGTCGAAGCCTACGACCGCCTGGTGGCGCGCGGTTGCCTGAACGCCGTACCCAACGCCGGGTTCTTCGTGCGCGGCCAGGTACTCGATGACAGCCTCGGCGATCAAGCGCCGCCGGAGTTCGACTTCGACGCGCACCTGCTGTTGCACAAGGTGTTCCAGCCGCTGGGCATGGAACTGCGCCCCGGCGTCGGCCTGTTGCCGGAGCACTGGCTCGATGGCGAAGGCCTGCTGCGTGGGCTGCGCAGCCTGGCGCGGGAAGAACCGAGCCAGTTTGGCAACTACGGCCACAGCAAGGGCAACCCCCGCCTGCGCGGCAAGCTCGCCGACCGCCTGGCCGATGCGGGCGTCAGCGCCAGCCCTGAACAGGTTCTGCTGACCAGCGGCGCCAGCCAGGCGCTGGATCTGGTCAGCCGCTATCTCGTCCAACGCGGCGACCCTGTGCTGGTAGACGAACCGGGCTACCACAACCTGTTCCTCAACCTGCGCCTGCAAGGCGCACAGTTGCTCGGTGTGCCGCGCAGCTCCGATGGGCTGGACCTGGATCGCCTGGAGCAACTGGCCCGCGAACATCGGCCCAAGGTTTACTTCACCCAGGCGCGGTTGCAGAGTCCAACGGGCGGCAGCCTGTCGCTGGCAGCCAGCCACCGCCTGCTGCAACTGGCTGAGAAATACGATTTCCTGATCGTCGAGAATGACATCTACGCCGACCTCGACCCCGCTGGGCAACTGCTGTTGGCCAACCTCGACCAGCTATCCCGGGTGATCTATATCGGCAGCCTGTCCAAGGTCATCGCTCCGGCGCTGCGCACCGGCTTTATCGCCGCACATCCGGAACTGATCGAGGAACTGGTGCCGCTGAAGATGGTAAGCGGCCTGACCAGCTCCGAACTGACCGAAACCCTGGCCCTGGACATCCTCCTGCAAGGACGTCACCGCAAGCATGTGCGCCAGTTGCGCGACCAGTTGAGCGAAGCCCATGACAGTGTGGCGCGACGCCTCGAGGCCGTCGGAATGGAGGTTTTCCATGAACCGCGTGCCGGCCTGTTCCTCTGGGCCCGCCACCGCGCGGTGGACGACGCCACCCTGCTCGCCAGCCGGGCCAAGGAAGCGAAGATCCTGCTGTTTCCCGGTCAGTTGTTCATGCCCGATGGACGCAGCGTCCCGTGGATGCGTTTCAACGTCGCCCACTCGCTGGATGAGCGCCTGTACGCCTTCCTTGGCCGGCAGGGTGAAACGTCGGCCTGATGCCTCGGCGGTCCGCCAGATATCGCCAGCCGCCGCCCGAGGCCGTAGACTTGCCGCCCATCAGTAACCGCCAGCCAAGAGATCACTATGGGCGCCCAGTGGAAAGCCAAACATAAAGAAGCCGCAGCCAATGCCAAGGGCCGCGTGTTCGGCAAGCTGTCGAAGGAAATCATGATCGCCGCGCGCGCTGGCGCCGACCCCGACATGAACCCGAAGCTGCGTCTGGTCGTCGAGCAGGCCAAAAAGGCCTCGATGCCTCGCGACACCCTGGAGCGCGCGATCAAGAAAGGCGCCGGCCTGCTGGACGGCGGCGCGAGCTTCGAGCGTGTCGTCTATGAAGGTTTCGCCCCGCACCGCGTGCCGGTGATCGTCGAATGCCTGACCGACAACGTGAACCGTACCGTCGCGGAGATCCGTGTGCTGTTCCGCAAGGGCCAGCTCGGCGCATCCGGCTCGGTCGCCTGGGACTTCGATTACCTGGGCATGATCGAGGCCACTCCGGCCAGTGCGGATGCCGATCCGGAGCTGGCTGCCATCGAAGCGGGCGCCCAGGACTTCGAAGCCGGCGAGGAAGATGGCGACACCCTGTTCCTCACCGACTCCACCGACCTCGACGCTGTCTGCCGCGCCCTGCCGGAGCACGGTTTCACCGTGGCCTCGGCGAAGCTGGGCTACAAGGCAAAGAACCCGGTCAGCCTGTCCGGTGCCGAGCTGGAGGAAGTCGAGGCCTTCCTCGACGCGCTGGATGGCAACGACGACGTGCAGAACCTTTACGTCGGCCTGGCGTAACGAGAAGGGATGGACTTCGTCCGTCTTTGCGAAAAAACCGCTCCAGCGAATGCCCGAAGCGCCGGGCGCCGCAGGAGCGGGCCTTGCAAGTGACCGGCGAGCGGGCGCCCCTCCAGACGATGCAGCGTAACGCGGCCAGCGCCCGGGCTCTCCCACTCGTACGCCTCAGCTTCCGCAGAGCTGCTTTGCCGGATGAGTCATGTCGATTCATGCGCGCTATGCGTTCCTGCCCATCAATACATCCTGGCTAGCCTCCGCCTTCTCCCGCAGGAAGTCCCAGGTGGTGCGCATCCGCGCGATGTCCTTCAGCTCCGTCGGCATCAACATCCAGAAAGTCCGCACGAACTCGATCTCACCCGCCAGCACCGGCTGCAGCGATGGGTCTTCGGCGGCGGCGAACGCCGGCAGGATCGCCAGCCCGGCCCCCTCCGCCACCGCGCGCTGCTGGGCCAGGATGCTGGTGCAGCGCAGCGCCATATGCAGCGGCCGGCCGATCTCGTCGAGGTATTGCAACTCCTTGCTGTACAGCAGATCGTCGACGTACCCCACCAGCGCGTGCTCGCGCAGGTCGTCGCGATTACGGATCGGCCCGCGCTCGGCCAGATATTCCTTGGCGGCGTACAGGCGCAGCACATAGTCGGTCAGCCGGGTGATGAGGTACGGGCCGCGACCCGGCCTCTCCAGGGTGATGACGATGTCCGCTTCATGACGCGACAACTGCAGCGCGCGCGGCACCGCCAGCAGGTCCAGGCCCAGGTGTGGATGACGCTGATTGAGTTCTACCAGTTGCGAGGTCAGCAAGGTCGAGCCGTAGCCCTCGGTGGCACCGATGCGCACCTTGCCCGAGAGGTTGTCCTCCGCGCCAGCCAGGCGCTTCTCGATGACCTTGCAGGCACTTTCCATCGCCTCGGCCTGGGGCAGCAGACCGTGGCCCGCCTCGGTCAGCCGGTAGCCACCCGGCTCGCGTACCAGCAACTGCGCACCGATGCTCTTTTCCAGCGCCTGCAACCGGCGGGCGACGGTGGTGTGGTCTACCCCCAGGCGCCGGGCGGCGACGGTCAGCTTGCCGGCACGGGAGAGTTCGAGAAAGAAACGCAGGTTGTCCCAGTCCATGATTGCTTCGCGTATTCCCTGGTGTGCAAATTTGCAGACCATGCTTGCACATCACCGCATTGAGTTCATCAAAAATGCACTGCTAGGATCGACCCGGACAACAAGAAAGCCACAGAGCCTGTTTACGGTCTGCGAGCCAGGGCAGAACAGGGTTGAAAGCGGCATGGGCGCAACGCTCCATCGTATTCCCGAGTCGCTTCACCCCAGTGATGCCGGTACGCAGTCGAGCGTAAGCCCGCTCTCCGACTGGGAGACCCCCGATGACCGCCACTGCCGCCCCGACCGTCAAACTGTTTCTCGATGGCAAGCCCGTCGAGTCCACCACCACCGAATGGCGCGATGTGATCAACCCCGCCACCCAGGAAGTCCTGGCCCGCGTGCCCTTCGCGACGCCCGAGGAAGTCGAGCGAGCCGTGGCCAGCGCCAAGGCTTCGTTCAAGAGCTGGAAGAAAACACCCATCGGCGCCCGCGCACGCATCTTCCTGAAGTACCAGCAACTGATTCGGGAGAACATGAAGGAACTGGCGGCCATCCTCACCGCCGAACAGGGCAAGACCCTGCCTGACGCCGAAGGCGACGTGTTCCGCGGCCTGGAAGTGGTCGAGCACGCGGCGGGCATCGGCAACCTGCAACTGGGCGAGCTGGCCAACAACGTGGCCGGCGGTGTCGATACCTTCACAATCCTGCAGCCCATCGGCGTGTGCGCCGGCATCACCCCCTTCAACTTCCCGGCGATGATCCCGCTGTGGATGTTCCCGATGGCCATCGCTACCGGCAATACCTTTGTCCTCAAGCCGTCCGAGCAGGACCCGATGGTTACCATGCGCCTGGTTGAACTGGCCCATGAGGCGGGCGTACCGCCGGGCGTGCTCAACGTGATCCACGGCGGCCCGGATGTGGTGAATGCGATCTGCGACCACCCGGATATCAAGGCGGTCTCGTTCGTCGGCTCGACCCGCGTGGGCACCCACGTCTATAACCGCGCCTCGCTGGCCGGCAAGCGCGTGCAGTGCATGATGGGCGCGAAGAACCACGCCGTGGTGCTGCCCGATGCCAACAAGGAGCAGACCCTCAACGCACTTGCCGGCGCGGCCTTCGGCGCTGCCGGACAACGCTGCATGGCGGTATCGGTGGCGGTCCTGGTGGGCGAAGCCAGCGGCTGGATTCCCGACCTCGTGGCCAAGGCGCGGACGCTCAAGGTCAGCGGCGGCACCGAAAACGGCACCGATGTCGGCCCGCTGGTTTCCTGCGCCGCCCTGGACCGCGTCAGCGGCCTGATCGAACGGGGCGTCAAGGAAGGCGCCACGCTGGAGCTGGACGGTCGCAACCCGCAAGTACCCGGCTACGACAAGGGTAACTTCGTCGGCCCGACCGTGTTCTCCGGCGTCACCCCGGACATGACCATCTACCGCGAGGAAATTTTCGGCCCGGTGCTCTGCATCGTCTCGGTAAAGACCTTCGACGAAGCCATCGAGCTGATCAACGCCAATCCCAATGGCAACGGTACGGCGCTGTTCACCCGCTCCGGCGCCGCGGCGCGGCATTTCAAGGAAGAGATCGATGTAGGCCAGGTAGGGATCAACGTGCCGATTCCGGTACCGGTGCCACTGTTCTCCTTCACTGGTTCGCGCGGCTCCAAGCTGGGCGACCTCGGCCCGTACGGCAAACAGGTGGTGCAGTTCTATACGCAGACCAAGACTGTCACCGAGCGCTGGTTCGACGAAAACGAAGTCGGCGGCGCCGTGAACACCACCATCAACCTCAAGTAAGAACTGCCCGCCCGTTCGCCCCAAGCCGCCCCGGACCCTGGCATGGATGCAGTCCGGACGCGGTGCCACGCGGGCGGGCACCCTTTCCGGCCTTCCCCGAACTCAGGCGGACAATAAGAAGAGGACAACCCCATGCGCATCGGTTTCATCGGACTCGGAAACATGGGTGGCCCAATGGCCGCCAACCTGCTCAAGGCCGGCTTCGACCTGAGCGTCTTCGACCTTTCCACCAAGGCGGTCGAGGCGGCGGCCGCCCTCGGCGCTCGCTCCGTCGGCTCTCCCGCCGAAATCGCCCGCGACGATGTCGAAGCGATCATCACCATGCTGCCGGCGGCGGCTCACGTGAAGCAGGTCTACCTCGGCGACGACGGCCTGCTGGCGAGCGTGCAACCCGGCGTGCTGCTGATCGACTCGTCCACCATCGACCCGCTGAACGCCCGAGAGGTTTCGGCGGTCGCCCACGCCAAGGGCAACCCGATGCTGGACGCGCCGGTTTCCGGCGGAACCGCCGGCGCCGCAGCCGGCACGCTGACCTTCATGGTTGGTGGCGAGCAGGCCGATTTCGACCGTGCTCGCCCGGTGCTGGCCGCGATGGGCAAGAACATCGTTCACTGTGGCGGCGCCGGCAATGGCCAAGTGGCCAAGGTGGCGAACAACCTGCTGCTGGGCATCTCGATGATCGGCGTGGCGGAGGCCATGTCGCTGGGTGTGAAGCTGGGCATGGATGCAGAAGTGCTGGCCGGCATCATCAACACGTCCAGTGGCCGCTGCTGGAGCTCGGAGGTGAACAACCCCCTCACCGGCGCCCCCGCCGCACGCGGCTACAGTGGTGGTTTCGGCACCGACCTGATGCTCAAGGACCTTGGCCTGGCCAGCGAAGCCGCGCGCCAGGTGCGCCAACCGGTACTGCTCGGTGCGCTGGCGCAGCAACTGTTCCAGACCTTCAGCAATCAGGGCAACGGACAACTGGACTTCTCGGCCATCGTGAAGCTCTACCAGCAGGACTGAACACCCACAGGGGCGGATCGCGCATCCGCCCCGCGGATCCACTGCCACCCCGTCGAACGCCCACGGCAGGGACCGTCCATCTCGGCTATCATGCGCGCTCCGCCCCACCGGAAGCCCCCGCATGATCGTTCGCCCGCAAACCCCGACACTCTGGGTCCTGCTGTTCTCGCTCAAGGGGTCGATCATCCCCGCCATCTGGCGCAAGGTGCTCTATACGGTCCTGCTCAGTTCGCTGGTGGTGGCCACCCACGGCACGCTCTACCACTACAAGGTAGTCATCACCTCCACGCCATTCACTCTCTGGGGCCTGACGCTGGCGATCTTCCTGGGCTTTCGCAACAACGTCGCCTACCAGCGTTTCTGGGAGGCGCGCACCCTGTGGGGTGAGTTGCTGATCGTCACCCGCAACCTGGCGCGACAGACACAGTCGCTACTTCCGGCGCTGGACCCGCACGCACGCCGCCAACTCTGCGATTCGCTCATTGCCTTCCCCTACGCCCTGCGCGACCAGTTGCGCGGCATGCCGCAGAGCGAGGATGTGCGCCGACTTGTCGGCGCCGACGAGGCCGCCGCCCTGGCATCCACGCCCAATCCGCCGAACGCGCTGCTGACCAGGCTCGCCCGCCGCTTCGCCGAGCGGGCGCGAGAAGCCGGCGCGAGCGACATCCTGCAGTCCAGCATCGACCAGCAGATGACCCGGCTGTCCTACGTGCTGGGCGGGTGCGAGCGTATCAAGGGCACGCCGATCCCCTACCCCTACATTCTGATGCTGCACCGCATCGTCCATGTCTACTGCTTCCTGCTGCCGTTCTGCCTGGTCGACAGCATTGGCTGGTTCACGCCGCTGGCGGTATGCGTGCTGGCCTACACCTTCTTCGGTCTGGACGCTCTGGGTGACCAGATCGCCGACCCGTTCGATACCCAGCCCAACGATTTGCCGCTGGACGCCATGAGCCGCGGCATGGAGATCACCGTACTGGAAATCCTCGGTGAATCGCCATTGCCGGAACCGCTGAAACCGGTCGATGGCCTGCTGCTCTGAACCTGCAAGGAGCCTCGATGAACCACCTCAAAGACGTACCGCTGGCCAAGGCCTACCTGCTGCTCAACCACGGGCCAAGCACCATAGTTACTTGCGAGCATGACGGCGTGGCGAACGTAATGGCCGCCGCCTGGGTCATGCCGCTGGACTTCGATCCGCCGAAGCTTCTGCTGGTGCTCGACCGCAACACCTGGTCGCGCCATCTGGTGGAAGGTTCGGGCACCTTCGTCATCCAGTTGCCATCGCGCCAGCAGGCGGAGTTGACCCTGGCGGTCGGCTCGTGCAACGGCGGCGAAACAGACAAATTCGAGCGCTACGGAATTGCCACGTCCCGCGCACGCCATGTCGAGGCGCCGGTGGTGGATGGCTGCGTGGCCTATCTGGAGTGCCGGGTGGTCGAGGAGCCTCACAACCAGCAGTCCTACGACCTTTTCATCGCCGAAGTCGTGGCCGCCTATGCCGACGAACGCGCCTTCTCCAATGGCCGCTGGCACTTCCCGAACGACGACTTGCGCACCATCCACTACCAGGCTGGCGGCGCATTCTTCGCCACCGGCGAGGCGTTCCAGGTCGCGCGGGACTGAACCTGCCTTGCTACCACAAGGCCAGTGACGAGCCCAGTTCCGTCGCTGGCAGGTCCCAGTACATCGGCGATCCGGCCAGTCTGAGCGGCGGCTGCAGCCGTCGCGCCGGGCCCCAGGGCGTCGACTCGACGCCCGGCGCGAGATCGGCAGTGCTCTCCGCCGCCAGATCGATCATGTCGGGCGCTTGCCCGCCCGCATCCACGAGCAACCGCGCGGTACGCGCCAGCGACAGACGCCAGCGGCTTCCCGCGCCGCGCAGACGACGCAGCGCCAACCCCCGCAAGGCTGCAGCGGCGAGCAGGTAGCCGGTGGCGTGATCCAGCGCCTGCACTGGCAACGGTATCGGTTTATCTTCGCCGCGCCAGTGCCGCCCGCCGTCGGCAATGCCGACGCTCATCTGCACCAGGCTGTCGAAGCCGCGTCGCGCCTGCCAGGGGCCTGACCAGCCGTAAGCGTTCAGGCTGACATCGACCAGGCCGGGCGCCAGCGCGCGGCGAACGTCTGAGCCAAACCCCAGGCGCTCCAGCGCATCGGCGCGATAGCCATGTACCAGTACATCGGCGGATGCCAGCAAGAGCAGGAATCGCTCGCGGTCATCGGGACTCCTGAGATCCAGGCGCGCGCAGCGCTTGCCCAAGGTTACCTCCGGCACCACGCCGGGCTCGTCCCAATCCGGAGGATCGATGCGCAGGACTTCCGCACCGAAGCCAGCCAGGAAACGCGTGGCGACCGGGCCGGCCAGTACTCGCGTCAGGTCAAGCACGCGAATACCCGCCAGCGGCCGCTCGCGGTGCACCGGCCACTTCGGCGAAGGCGCACCGGGGAACTCATCCCGCCATACCAGTGGCTCCGACGCAACGGCGATACCTTGCGGGTGCCGCAGCCATTCATCCTGCGACACCATGCGCGCAGCACACCCGCCAGTTGCTACCACCGCCTGCTCCAGCGCATCGGCAGACCAATCGGCGACGGCAGCCGCAACCAGGTCCCGCTCGGCCCTCACCCCCAGGATAGACAATGCCGCCGCGCGATGATGCGGCGCATTGGTATGCAGGCGAATCCAGCCATTGCTCGCTCGGTAATCACCGGCAATCGTGTCCCACATTCCTGGGGGCGCCCATCCCTGCGCACGCAGGGAGGTAGAGAACCAGAAGGATGCAAGGCGTCGATCCACCACCACGGGTGGCGAGAGCGCTGCAGAGGACTCAAGCCATTCGCTGAGCGCAAGCCCGGCCGACGCGATACTCGCCGCCGCCAGATCGCTCACCCGGAAGGCCGATGGCAAGCTTCCTTCGCCACGGAAGCCCAAATGTTGCAGACGATCCACGTCACCACCCAGTGCCGTCCAGATCGCTTCACTCAGAGCTCGCATGCCTCCTCCCCGAACGGTCTCGCAGACAAGTCTTTCACCATAGACCCAAGCGTCTACTCAGGCGAGTCCGGGCAAATTCGAGGCATAAAAAAGCCCGCTCCGATGCGGGCTTTTTCATTGGGGAGCTAATCCCTTAGCTGGATTCATACTCCCTCCGATCTTGTGAAAAAAACGTGAAAAAGCTGTCAGCAATTGCAACAAATTCCGTCATTCAACGGTATACGATCAGCTCGAATAATCCAGCGCTGTCCAGGCTCGGCTGAGGCCATCGCTGATCCGGCAGGCCGACATATCCTGGTCGTCGCCACCCGATGTCAGGCGCACCATCGAGTCGCCTTCCGCCTCGGTCAGCCACTGCAAACGGCCGCAATTGGGCGTATCGATAACGTAGCTGGCTGCAATGCTGGAACGCGCCTTGGGCAGGCGGATTGCGTCATGCACCGTGCCCCGCTCCTCGATGCGCTTGCCATCGGCGATCAGCACCGCCCAAGCCTCGTTTCCTTCGATGATCAGATAGGCGCCGTTGGCCTTGGGTACCTCGGCCTGAGGCTCGGCACAGCCCACCAGCATCGCCAGCATCGCGCACACCATAAATTTCCCCAGCATCGCTTCACGCTCCTCTTCGTCGACGAGGCCCGGCGCCGTGTAGGCGTCTGGCGGGCCTTCATGGATTCGGTCAGACAGCGAAGCAATAGTAATCACGAAACACTGTTCATACATACAGTATTTTGAGAAGATTCGATCAATGGCGACGAAAGGCACTGTAGGACGCCGAGGACGAATCCCATCTGAGGAGCAGAACGATGGTGAGTATCCACCAACTGAAGTACACCGTGAATCACATGGCCACCGAAGAAGTGCGCGAAGCCGTCGATGAGCTGCTCCTCGAAGGGCTGGTTACCGAAGGCAAGACGCCATTCAGCCGTACGCATTTCAATGTCTGCTTCGCCGAGATTGAGGCGCTGATGCAGCGCGCCGGCTATCACCGCCCGCTGGACGTGGTTGGCTACCAGGGGCAGGCCTATGCGATGTTCGATCCCAGCCGTTGGGATGCAGTGGAGGTACTGCGCTGGCTCAAGGAGTACGTCGAGGAAGCTGCAATCAATTGATCGCGCCCGCGCACTGTGCGCGGGAGCAGAGACTTGCGGAGCCACCGCTCGCGCACTAATGTCCCTGACACTTCCGCTTTCCGAATCAAGGACGATTCCATGGGCGATTCATCGAATGCCGACAGTTGGCGCTGGGCATACCGCAAGTTGCGCAGTTGGGATGTCGGTCGTATCAGTTCCGCCTTTCTCGCCACCCTCTTCCACTGGCGCGGCGACACCGGGTTGTTCTATAGCCACGGTGGATTGCGCAGATCCCGCCTGACCCGAAGCGACCGCACCGACTGAAGGCTTACGGGCCCGTTCGTGGATATACCGCGCCGTTGGGGTACGCGGTGCTTTGCCGAATGCCGCCGCCAGACTGATCGATGATCACCGTTCCGGAACGGGATTCGCCGTAGCCGCGCTGGATCTGGGTTCCGCCGTAGCCGTCATAACGCTGCCAGTTCGACGAGCCGCCGACGCTTCCGCTTGCACCGGGGCTGACATAGTTCCGCTGGATCATCGGCGGCGACTGCCGGGTCTCCCACTGTTGCGGCTGCGGCCGCGGCTGTTCCTGGGCGGAAAACTTCTGCGCTCCGGCAGGCACCGCGATCACGCAGCATAACGCTGCCAACAGGCAGCTTGGCCTTTTCATGGCCGGACCTCCAAGGCTGGCTTACAGGCAGCATACCAGTCGCTCCGAAACGCTGGAGCCTGGAATTGCCATTCGATTGCCACGATTGGCAACTCTTTTTCAATCAGTAAGATGCAACGTTTCACGTAAGTAAATTCTTATGTTTAGACGTTGCCTTTCCCTGCTCCTGCTGTTTTCCGTACCGCTGTCGGCCTCCGCCGCAGCTCCCCGTACCTTCGAAGAAGCCAAGAAAATCGGCCGAAAACTGTATGCCCGCCAATCGGTAGAGTTCTACTGCGGTTGCCGCTACAGCGGCAACAAGGTGGACCTGGCCAGTTGTGGCTACTCGCCGCGCAAGAACGCCCAACGCGCCAGCCGCATCGAGTGGGAGCATATCGTCCCGGCCTGGGTGATCGGCCATCAGCGCCAATGCTGGCAGAGCGGTGGCCGCAGCAATTGCTCGCGCAACGACCGCGTTTACCAGAAGGCGGAGGCGGACTTGCACAATCTGGTACCAAGCATCGGCGAGGTTAACGGCGACCGTGCGAACTACAGCTTCGGCTGGCTATCTCAGCCGCCGTCGCAGTACGGCGCATGTCCGATGGTGGTGGACTTCAAGGCGCGCAAGGCGATGCCACGCCCGCAGATTCGCGGGATGATCGCCCGCACCTACTTCTACATGAGCGAACGCTACGGGCTGAAGCTGTCGAAGCAGGACCAACAGTTGTTCAGCGCCTGGAGCAAGCAGTACCCGGTGGAAGCCTGGGAGCGCCAGCGCAACCAGATGGTTGGCTGCGTCATGGGTTGGGGCAACCCCCACGTCGGCGAAGTGGACAAGTCGCGTTGCCCCACCGTCGTCGGGCGCTGAAGCCAGGCGACGCCGACGCGGCTTGGCACTAGACTCCGGCAACGGCCGCCGAGGCCGTCCCACTTTTCATCTGGAGTACGTAGCATGTCCCTGTCGATCTACCAGGCTTCAATTCCGGTCTTCATTCGTATGCTTGGCAATCTGTCGGCAATCCTCGCCAAGGCCGCCGCCCACGCCGAAGCGAAGTCCATCGATCCTTCTGTCCTGATCAACGCACGCCTCGCCCCCGACATGTTCCCCCTGGCCCGTCAGGTGCAGATCGCCAGCGACTCAGCCAAGGGCTGTGGTGCTCGCCTGGCGGGAGTCGACGTACCGGGCTTCCCGGATGACGAAACCACCTTCGAGCAATTGCAGGCGCGCATCGCCAAGACCATCGAGTTCCTCAAGAGCCTCAAGGAAGACCAATTCACCGGGGCCGAGAACCGCACAATCGAACTGCAACTGCGCGGCCGCGAAGTCACCTTCAAGGGCAGCGACTTCCTGCTCGGTTTCGCCAATCCCAACTTCTACTTCCACATCACCACGGCCTACGACATCCTCCGCCACAACGGCGTCGAAGTCGGCAAGACGGACTTCCTGGGCGGCGTATGACCGCTGGCGGTGCCGGCCACACCGATTGATGCCGGCACCCTCCCTCAACCACGGGGCAACGGCAAGGTCGTCGTAGACTTTATCTCCGAGAGTGCGACGATCGAGTTGATTTCCTGGACGCCCGGCACTTGTGACAGCTTCTCGAAGAAGAAACGCTCATATGCCTCCACGTCCTCAGTGACGATGCGCAGCATGAAGTCCACCGCTCCCATGAGGACATGGCACTCCAACACTTCGGGAAACTCGCCGATGGCCTGGGCAAAATCGGTCAGATGATTTCGACCGTGGGCATTGAGCTTTACCTGGGCGAACACCTGCGTATTGAGGCCGATCTTCTTTCGATCCAGCAGCGTCACCTGCCTGCGGATCACCCCCTCGTCTTTCAGCCGCTGTATCCGTCGCCAACAGGGCGACTGTGAAAGCCCGATACGTTCGGCGATCTCCGCCGTGGAGAGCGTCGCCTCCTCCTGCAGCAAGGCAAGGATTTGCCGATCATAAGAATCCAGGGGAACGGGCATTATTTATGCTCCAAATAAAACATTTACGGAAATTCTATTCCCAAAATTCCTTTTTCCACCTTCAGATAGGCAAATAAATTCCCCGCCTGCGGAGCAAACTTTTCGTACTCCCCTCCGAAGGCAATCGCTCCCATGACCCTCCCCGCCCGCGTCGCTCCGCTCGCCGAAGAAGCCACTGCTTGCTGCCGTCCACTGCCAGCCGCCCAGGCAGTGGATGCCAGGTATCAGGTGACCACGGAAACCGATGCCGATGTGCTCTGCCGCATGCTCAACCTGTTCGCCTTGCAAGGCCAGATTCCCACGGAGGTTCTTGCGCAACGCCAGAATGACGGTCTGCGGATTCACCTTCGGCTCACCAGTCTGCCCAGGCATCGTGTAGAGCTGATCGCCGAGCGAATGCGTTCGATGGTCAACGTCTGCTCGGTCGAATTGCAGGTCAGCGAGCGGCACACTGTCCGTTCAGCGACATAAGCTGGCTCTCTCTCGTTAGCCGGAAAGCAACCTCGCCGTTAGAGTGCCGAGGTGCCGGTTTCCATCACGGCCCCCATTCCAACAAGACGAGAGATGCTCATGGCCCGCCCACGCCTGCTCCCCGACAACTTCACGCTGGCGCTGATTGCTACCGTGACAGTCGCCAGTCTCCTGCCCTGCGAGGGAACCACCGCAGTGATCTTTGGCTGGATCACCAACCTGGGCATCGCTCTGCTGTTCTTCCTGCACGGCGCCAAGCTGTCGCGTCAGGCCATCATCGCCGGTGCGACTCACTGGCGCCTGCACTTGCTGGTGTTCGCCTGCACCTTCGTGCTGTTCCCGATCCTCGGCCTGCTGCTCAAGCCGGTACTATCGCCGCTCGTCACGCCGGAGCTGTACCTGGGCATGCTCTACCTCTGCGCCCTGCCGGCCACCGTGCAGTCCTCCATCGCGTTCACCTCACTGGCACGCGGCAACGTTCCAGCAGCGATCTGCAGCGCATCCGCTTCGAGCCTGCTCGGCGTATTCCTGACGCCTCTGCTGGTCCAGTTGCTGATTGGGACCCACGGAGATACCGGCATCTCGACCCTCGATGCGATCGGCAAGATCACCCTGCAACTGCTGGTGCCCTTCATCGCGGGGCAACTTCTGCGCTCTTGGCTCGGCGCCTGGGTCGAGCGCAACAAATCGGTGCTGCGCTACGTGGACCAGGGCTCGATTCTGCTGGTGGTATATACCGCATTCAGCGCGGCAGTCATTCAGGGGCTGTGGCACCAGATTCCAATGCCGGCCCTGGCCGGACTGGTAGTCGCCTGCTGCATCCTGCTGGCGCTGGCGCTTCTGGCTACCAATCTGCTCGGACGCTACCTGGGCTTTTCCCTGGAAGATCGCATCACCATTGTCTTCTGCGGTTCGAAGAAGAGCCTGGCCACCGGCGTGCCTATGGCCTCCGTACTATTCGCCACCAGCACCGTCGGTGTAATTCTGCTGCCACTGATGTTGTTCCACCAGATACAGCTCATGGTCTGCGCGGTACTCGCCCAGCGTTATTCCCAGCGCAACGACGACTCCCAGGACAACAGTCTGGAGCGCGCCAACTGACAGTGGCCCCCAGAATCAAAAAGCCGGTGCATTGCACCGGCTTTTTGATTCCAGCCAGAAGCGTCAGGCGCCAACCGGCGTGCGCAGGGTAACGAACTCTTCGGCGGCCGTCGGGTGGATGCCGATGGTCTCGTCGAATACCTGCTTGGTTGCTCCCGCCTTAAGCGCAACGGCGATCCCCTGAAGAATCTCTCCGGCGTCAGGACCAACCATGTGACACCCCAGGACCTTGTCGCTGTCGGCATCGACAACCAGCTTCATCAGCGTCCGCTCCTGGCTCTCGGTCAGAGTCAACTTCATCGGACGGAAGCGGCTCTCGAATATCTTGACCCTATGCCCGGCGCTACGGGCCTCATCTTCGCTCAGCCCTACGGTGCCAATGTTCGGCAGGCTGAATACCGCAGTGGGGATAAGCCTGTAATCCACCGGGCGGTATTCGTCCGGACGGAACAGGTGCCGCGCCAGCGCCATGCCTTCGGCCAGGGCAACCGGGGTCAGTTGTACCCTGCCGATAACATCGCCGATGGCGTGGATGGACTGCTCGCTGGTGCGATACGTTTCGTCGACCTTGATGAAGCCACGTTCATCCAGCTCCACTGAAACACTCTCCAGCCCTAGATTATCCAGCATCGGGCGGCGACCGGTGGCGTAGAACACACAATCGGCCTCAAGCGCTCTGCCATCCCTGAGGGTGGCGGACAGAGTGCCGTCTGCCTGCTTGTCGATACGCGCAATGTCGGCATTGAACTGCAGGTTCACGCCCTTCCTGGACAGCTCGCCACGCAAGTGTTCACGAACGCTGCGGTCGAAGCCACGCAGAAAAAGTTCGCGACGATACAGCAGGGTCGTTTCCGCCCCAAGCCCGTGGAAGATCGAAGCGAACTCGACGGAAATGTAGCCACCACCCACCACCAGCACGCGGCGTGGCAGTTGATCGAGGAAGAACGCCTCGTTGGAAGTGATGGCATGCTCCTTTCCGGGGATGTCCGGCAACTGCGGCCAACCACCAGTGGCAATCAGAATATGCTTGGCCGTGAAGCGCTGTCCGTCGACCTCGACCGCATGCGCACCACGCAGTTGCGCATGGCCTTCCAGCAGCGTGACGCCGCTGTTAACCAGCAGATTGCGGTAGATGCCATTGAGACGGTGAATTTCCCGATTCTTGTTGGAGATCAGCGTCGGCCAATCGAACTTCACGTCCTCGTAAGTCCAACCGAACCCCGCCGACTGTTCGAAATCCTCATGGAAGTGAGCACCGTAGACCAGCAGCTTCTTGGGTACGCAGCCAACGTTGACGCAGGTACCCCCCAGGTAGCGGCTCTCCGCGATACCGACCTTCGCACCGAAACCTGCAGCAAAACGGGCGGCGCGCACACCGCCGGAGCCGGCACCGATTACGAACAGGTCAAAATCGAAAGACATCATGTTTCTCCGCGTAGATGTACCTGGCAGCATACTTTATACGGCCTAACGTAGCCCGCCAGGAATCGAAAGAGGTATTTGCCATGCAACCGAACCTCACCCATCTGGCCCTGCATGTTCCCGACCTGGATGCCTGCATTGCCTTCTACGAACGCTTCTGCGGCATGCGCATCATCCACCAGCGCGAAGGCAAGGGGTCACGCATCGTGTGGATGGCCGAGCCAGGCAAGGAGCACAGCTTCATTTTCGTCATCATGCCCGGCGGCGAACTACGCCACCTTGCCGACGACGACTACAGCCACTTCGGTTTCGCGGTCTCCAGCCGCGAAGAAATCGACCTCATCGCGCAGGAAGCGCGTGCAATCGGATGCCTGGTCTGGGCGCCGCGCGATGAGCCATATCCAGTTGGCTATTACTGCGGCTTACGCGACCCGGCAGGGAACTACGTGGAATTCAGCTATGGCCAGCCACTGGGGCCAGGCTCGGAGGCAATGCCGATCCCGCCATCCACGTGAAAACCTCGCTACCAGGTACCCAGATGGCCGTTATGCTGCCGGAAACGAAGAAGCCACCCGCAGGTGGCTTCTTCGTGGAACCGGTTAGGCTTGGAGTTACCAGGCCTTGCCAGTCTTGTAGAGGTGCTCGTAGCAATAGTTGGTTGCTTCGATGTAACCCTCGGCGCTACCGCAATCAAAGCGCTGGCCCTTGAATTTGTAAGCCAGTACGCAACCGTCCTGAGCCTGCTTCATCAGAGCATCGGTAATCTGGATCTCACCACCCTTGCCCGGCTCGGTTTGTTCGATCAGATCGAAGATATCGGGAGTCAGGATGTAGCGGCCAATGATCGCCAGGTTCGACGGAGCCTCTTCCGGCTTCGGCTTCTCGACCATCGTGTTCACGCGGTAGATGTCGTCACGGATCATCTCACCGGCGATGACGCCGTACTTGTTGGTCTCTTCCGGCGGCACTTCCTGAATCGCCACGATCGAGCAGCGGAACTGGTTGTACAGCTTGACCATCTGTTTCAGGACGCTGTCGCCTTCCAGGTTGAGGCACAGGTCATCAGCCAGCACCACGGCGAACGGCTCGTCGCCGATCAACGGGCGGCCGGTCAGGATGGCGTGGCCAAGACCTTTCATCTCGATCTGGCGGGTATAGGAGAAAGTGCATTCGTCGATCAGGCGACGGATGCCGACAAGGTACTTTTCCTTGTCGGTGTTGCGAATCTGGTGTTCCAGCTCATAGCTGATGTCGAAGTGGTCTTCCAGCGAACGCTTACCACGGCCGGTCACGATGCCAATCTCGGAGAGGCCGGCTTCCAGCGCCTCTTCCACCGCGTACTGGATCAGTGGTTTGTTGACCACCGGCAGCATTTCCTTGGGCATGGCCTTGGTGGCCGGGAGGAAGCGAGTGCCGTAGCCAGCGGCCGGGAACAGACATTTCTTGATCATGAGAGTCCTTCGAGAGGGACAGGGGTGCGAGTTGCGCGCAGTCTAATCAGGCTGCAGCCTCCTTACAATGCCCCGGCCTGTGGGCGATCCACACTCCTACGAACGTTTGCGAAAAAGCGACATAGGCCAGCGACAGCGTATCTGACAATCTCCGAAACGCCGAGTTCGCCACTGCTGGCAAAAAGTCAGCACGCTGCCGCTCAGGCGGACAGCATATCGATGCCCTCACCCGCCAGGCGGCGTCGCACCACTCCCCATATAGTGAGCTCATCGCCATCGCCAACCTTGATAGGCGGGAAACGATCACTCCCTGACAACAATACGTATGTGCCGTCGAGCACCGCCAGCCGCCGTATCAAGGCCCGGCCATTGAGCTCCGCAACAACGACCTCCCCCTCAACCGCCAGTTCGGAGCGATCAACCAGAAGCAAGTCATTGCGCCAAATTCCCAAGCCCGTCATTTCATCGCCATCTGCACGAACTATGTAGGTATGGGAGGGCATCCACTGGGGGTGAGCAAGTGCGGCGCCACATAGCTGTTGGTTTACCTGGTGCATGGTCCACCTCGATACTGTATATACATACAGATAACAGGTAGCCGGGCAGCTTTCAAGCTATTTCCAGGAACCTTCGACGCGTCCTCCACTCAACCGGAAGGACGCGGTGCAACACCAGGTGGTCTACCCTTACCCAGGGGCGAGGATGTTCGATATGAATCCGGGTACTTTTGTGACTCTCATGATTCTTGGTTGGTTGCTGCTGGCATTGGTGACTCTCTGGGCGATCCTGCGAGTCCCAATGCGCCGTGCGAGGCTACAGAAAACCAGGGCGAAGGCCGGCCCGACAGAACACAACGAGCCGATTACCCATTGAGAGCAATGTCTTGCAAATTGCAAGGCGGGACTCGGCGCATCGTGCAGGATGCATCGCACCCGTATCGAAAAAAATACTGCAACTAACTGATATTAAAGGAATTTAAATTTCCACCATTTTGGTACGTACTCTGCAAGTAGTAGGAAAGGATTCACTACTCACCGCCGAGGATGCCTCCATGAAAATCGAACGACTTCCCGCCGCTCAATACCTCCGCCGCCAATTCCCGGAGTACGAGGTGGGGTTCAGTTCGCGGCCAGACGGCAACCTGATCATGACTCTGAGCAACCCAGCCGGTGAACAGATGACATGCCGAGTCATCCGCCCCCAGGAACAGTACGACGCTCGGATGCTGGAGAACCTAATCAATCGAATTCGCAGAGATCTTGCCACCGAATACGGCCCGCTACAGGAAACGGACGCTGACCACTTCAAGGATGCTGTGCAGCTACAGAACTTCCATGAGTCGTCCGAACCGCTGCGCAAGCGCCGCATCGTGCGCGCAGGCTTGAAGCTGCAGGCGCAGGCTCAACTGAGCGCCTGAGACGAATCGACAGCCGCCGACCAGAGAGCTTGCAGCGTTAGGCGATTTCTAGTCGGCGGCGGCACAATCCGGTAACAGTTGCCCCCTGCTGGAAGGCTCAATCCACGGCATGATTGAACCGACACGAAGAACCAGCCCAAGGAACCAGCATGGACGCAACAGCTCCGACTCGTGGCGCGCAGATCACTTTCCGCCGCATTTCCGCCCTCACCGTCTGCGAAGTCTGCGAACTTAGCGAAACACTCTCGCACGCCCAGCGCGGCATGGTCGCTGACAACGGCACCTCAATTGCCGAGGCGCACTTCTCCGAGAACGCCTGGTTTCGCGCCATTTATGCAGACGAAGCGCTAGTGGGTTTCATCATGCTGCATATCGGCGCGGACTGGGACGACGGCATCGATTGTCCCGGCCACTACCTGTGGCGCTTCATGATCGCCGGGCCGTACCAGGGCATGGGGTTCGGCAAGCAGGCGATTGAACAACTTGTCCATGACCTAAAAGGTCAAGGTGTTAGTGAGCTATACACGAGCTACGGTCTGGGCGACGGTAGCCCCCAGCGCTTCTACAACCGCCTGGGCTTTGTTCTTACCGGCGACCATTACGGAGACGAAGTCGAGGCGGTCCTAGTCTTCGACCAATAGAGCCAGCCTGGGCGAATATTCGCTTTCTTCCTGGCGTAAAAAAACCGTCCGAAGACGGTTTTTTCAGCAAGACATTACTCGAAGCTGGTCGGGATATTTGGTACTTCCGCAACGCGCCCATCCTGCATCTTAAACGAGACAGCCCGACTGGACCCGGTCAACCCGTTCGCGTGGCTCCACACCCACATCTGCCCATCCCCACGCGAAACGACGGAGTAAGGCGGCCCCATGATCGCCACGACCTCCGCCTCAGTCATTCCTACCGAAACCCTCCGAGCCTGATCGTAAGAAAATTCAGTGCCAGCACATCCGGAGAGCATCGCGACAATCGCGAGCTGAGCTGCAAGAACTTTAAACATGGGCATCCCTTCCAGTCATAGACCGGGCGGAATCTATCACGTCGCGGTAGCCGAAACCCAGTATCGAGCCACCTGGGAATTACGAGTCGATATTCGAGCGGGGGAAAAGGCAACAAGGTCTTCACCCGCACAATCAGAGCTCAGCCCTGCACCTGCCCCCTCAGGCAACTTACGCAGACTAGGGAGTCTCGTTGCCGGCCTTGTGCCAACAACACCAAGAAGATGCGTGCAAAAGCCGTGAGCCAGATAGTCGAAGCGAAACTTGATTGGGCCCATATTGCTCCCCCACGAAGTGAGCAAAAGGCCGGTACAGGCTCCATACTCATAGCAAGCACGCAACCGCAGGCTTAGTGAGGGCGCATGAAGAAGCTCACAGCGTTGCTCCTGCTCATGACTCTTGCCGCTAGCGTCCAGGCATCTGACTTCTGCACTGGTATCGGTTTGTTTGCCCGTGCCGGCGCAATGTACAGAGACCAGGGAAAGACCGAACAGCAGGCAATATCGGCCCTTCATGATGGCAGCGCCAAACTCGACACAGATACTCAGGTCGTAGTCAGGTACTTCGTCCGCTTCGGCTACCACGGCGATCAAACACCCGATCAGGCGTTCGCTAGCGCAGAAGAGAAATGCCGGCAATACGAAGAATCCAGCGAACGCAGAAACGCGATGAATTAGTAATCGCCTCAGCGACGTGCGCCAGTTCCTCCGCAGCCCAGCTTGCTGATCGCTCTCTTCTTGCCGCCGCTCCTGGGGTTTGTGTAGAGCCCAAGCCTCAGGGGCGACGCAAAGGCACGCCCAATGAGCCCCATTTTGAATGAAGCCCGGAGGTATTGGGGAGCTAAGGGCGATTCACATCCATCAGCCTGCGCCCCAGCGGACTGACCAATAGCGGCCTCTGAGCAAGATGGAAACCTTCGCGGGCCTTCCAGATGCGCCGGTAGCGGTAGAAGGGGGCGAGCGGATAGAGGTGATGCACCAAGTGGTAGTTCTGCGACAGCAACAGCGGCGTAAGCAACCACTCCAGACCAAGTCGGTTGCTCGACGCCTGGTAGGGGTTCTCACTCTGGGTAGCGAGATACGGTGAATGCGGCCAGTAGTCGAAGGCCAGAGCAAGAAAGGTGATGGTGATACGCGAAGGGATAAACCAGAACAACAACAACTGCCGGCCGTACCCCAGGTCGATCAGGATGCCCAGGGTCAGTAAGGCGAACAGCGCGGTCGCCAAAGTGTCGATGATTTCGCTGCGCGGGCGATCACCCATGCGCCTGACGTACCAGACGTAGTAGTTGACATCGAGTGTTGCCCAGCGCAACGGCAGCGCCCAGTTCGGTCCACTACCGCACCACTTGTCCGGATCGTTCACAGGCTGGTTGGCGAAACGGTGATGCTGCATATGAATGAAGCGGAACGCGCGGTATACCGGCAAAAACGAGAAGGTCAGGAGGGCGATACGCCCAATCAGGTCGTTGAACCAACGATGGCGGCTCAAGGCATTGTGCGAGGCATCGTGTATCACCGTGAAGAACCAGAATACCGCCAAGGCGTTGAGCAGGATGGCTAACGGTGCAGGTAACCAGCCCTGGCTGCCGCCCCAGAAACCGCAGACATAAGCGCTGACAGCCATGACGAACAAAAGCAGGGTTGGCCAAGCCACCTTGGGCGGCGCTATTAGACGGCGGAAATCCTCAGGCAGCGATTCCGAACGAACGTTTTGGGTAGTCGGCATGGGCGGGTCTCCTGTTGTTCTTGTTGGCCCGCTTCCTACCTTGTACAGCCACCCTCCAGGTCGCTTGATCCATATCAATTACAGCGGCAAGCTCGATATGCGCCCAACCAAAAGAAAGGGAACGCACCGTCTATAAGCCAAACTCAATCCTGACGATGCCAGCGCAGTGGGCCGCCAACTAACTCATGCAACCAACGACGCAGACCTGGACCAGCCCCATGTCATTGCGCCACTACGCAGCAGCAAGTGGATTCAAGCTCGCAATAAAGCCCGGCGGGCGAACGAAGAGTCTTGTGCGCTGAAAGGAGCAGCTCTCTCTTCAGCGACGCCATAGATGAGCTCATGCAGAGCCAGTTCTTCAGTGTCGGTGAGCGAGCGAGCAAGGCTGCGCTCAGTTTCCACGCGTAGCTCTCGAAGTTTAATGATCCTGATCATTGCATGTACCGCAGATGTGTGCGGCGCAAATTTTATCCGCCGTCCGCAGCGCGGCCATCCAACTCAGGTCGCATTTCCGCGACTCCCTTGCCTTAGAGCGACGAGCGGCTTCGAGAAAGCGGACCACATCCAACAGCCAGTGCCGGCTCGATGAGGTACTAAGGGCAACACCGAGAGCGGGCGACACATCTGCATAGAGGATTCTCTATACAAGGCTGTCTATGACGTGACAGAGATCCGGCTTCGCGACGCAAGGGGGCGTTTCGACGCTGCCGTGGAGGCTGCTGGAGTCGAGAAGTCAGCCTTGCAGCTCCGTGACTTTCGAGCGAAGGCTGGTACCGGCAAAGCGGAATCGAGCAGCGAAGTTCGGCAGGCTCGTGACCAACTCGGTCATGTCGGGGAGATCAGACGGAAAGTACATTCGCGCCAGGAAGGACAAGTGAGAAGCTTACTCGATAGGAAATGCGGAAAAATCTTCAGATTGCGGAAATTATTGAGCCCACAATAAAATTCGTAAACCATGGATTTGGAGGTGGTGCCCGGAGCCGGGATCGAACCGGCACGCCCTTACGGACGAGAGATTTTAAGCCAGAGCATGGCATCCGCACCGGGCTAACGATGGACTTGGATGAGGCTTGCTGTAGCAGGTTTTCCCCGAGGCCAGTGCCTTCCATCATATCCCGGTGCGCGATGCAAACCGCTCCGGTTCCCCTCCGCCTGGCTCCTAGCCGGCCCCTGGAATCGGGGCCTTTCAGGAGCACCTCATGGCGAAGATCAAACTCACCAAGTCCGTCGTTGACACGGCGCAGGCGCAAACCTGCGATGTGGAACTCCGGGATACGCTCGTTCCGGGCTTCTTGTGCAAGATAACACCAACGGGCCGCAAGGTCTTCATGGTTCAATACCGCACGAACTCCGGCGTGCGGCGCAAGCCGGCACTCGGCCAGTTCGGCGAGCTGACGGTCGAACAGGCCCGGTCGCTGGCCCAAGACTGGCTGGCCGAAGTCCGGCGCGGGGGCGATCCCGGACTCGACAAGGCCGAAGCCCGCAAGGCGCCGACGGTCAAGGAACTGTGCGGCCGGTTCATGGATGACCACTCCAAACTGCACAACAAGCCCAGCACCCAGGCCGGCTACCAGTACCAGATCGACAACTTCGTCATCCCAGCCTTCGGCAGCAAGAAGGTTCACGAGGTCACGCGCCACGACATCACCGCGCTGATGAAGCGCATGGAGAGGTCCCCCACGCAGGCAAACCGCGTACTGTCGCTCGTCCGCAAGATGTTCAACCTGGCCGAACTGTGGGGCTACCGGCCCGATGGCTCCAATCCTTGCCGTCACGTACCCAAGTACCCGGAGAAAGGTTCGACCCGCCTTATCACCGACGAGCAGATGGTCAGCCTGTTCGCCTACTTGGACAAAGCCGAAGCCGAGGGCCTGGAACATCCCATCTATCTGCTGGCCGTCCGGCTGCAATTCGAGTTCGCGGCCCGCATGTCGGAAATCCTGCTGTTGCAGTGGAATTGGCTCGACTTGCCCAACGGCCGGGTTGTCTGGCCGGACAGCAAAACGGGCGATATGTCCAAGCCGTTGAGCGAGGAAGCCCGCCGGTTGCTGACGAATGCACCTCGCTACGGCAATTCGCCCTACGTATGCCCGGCCATCCTCGACCATGACAAGCCGCTCGGCCCCCATTCCTACTATCAGGCGTGGCGCCGAATCCTTGATCGCGCCGGCGTGCCGAAGGTTGGCACCCACGGCATCCGCCACCGCTCAGCGACCGACATTGCCAATTCCGGCATCCCCGTCAAGGTCGGCATGGCGCTAACCGCGCACAAGACCGTGGCGATGTTCATGCGCTACGTCCACACCGAGGACGACCCGGTGCGTAAGGCAGCCGAGTTGGTAGCCAGCCGGCGCAAGTCGGTCGTCGGCACGCGGCAAGAACCCAAAGAGGTGACCGCATGATCGGTGACCAGTGCCTCGGCATGTCGGCCCTGATTGCCGTGTCGCCGTTACGCCAATCGGCTCAGCAGCCCTCCCCGCCCGCGCATCGCACTGGGGGCTGGAAAAGTATGCCCGTTACGGGTATAGTTTTGGGGTCAAGATGACCCGCGTCCTCAAGCGGAAGGACTTTGCACGGTGGCAGGCGGGCGAAAAGCTGCCTGATGCTGCCTTGTGCAAGGCGGTTCAGGAGATGGAAAGCGGTCTGATTGACGCGGACTTGGGCGGCTTCCTCTACAAGAAGCGGGTTGCCCGATCCGGCGGCGGCAAGAGCGGCGGCTACCGCACCCTGCTGTCGGCCCGGATCGGCAGCCGCTACGTATTCCTGCATGGGTTCCCCAAGAGCGACAAGGCGAATATCACGCAGGACGAGAAGAAGGCGCTGCAATTCGCCGGTAAGGTGTTCCTGGAACTGTCCGCCGAGGCTTTGTCGAAGGCGTTGCACTCGGGCGTGTTATTGGAGGTGCATTGTGAGCAAGATCATTGAATCCCTGCGTGGCGACCTGGCTGCGCTCCACGAAGCGGGAGCGATCAGCAAGGTGACAATGCGCGAGTTCGACGCGATCTGCCCGCCCCCGGTGCGGGAGTTCAGTGCTGCCGACATCAAGCGCCTGCGCGAAGCCTTGAAGTTCAGCCAGCCGGTGTTCGCCCTTCATTTGCACACGTCGGCCTCGACCGTGCGCAAGTGGGAGCAAGGCGAAACACATCCCACGGGGCCAGCGCTCAAACTGCTCAACGTCATCGCCGACAAGGGCTTGCAGGCCATCATCTGATGCCTGGTTAGGGAGACAGGCATTGGCGACGCGAATCGACCCTTTCAGCTCACAGCATCTTGAAGCCGCCTGCCGCGTCCTTGCCGATACCGAACGCGGCCTAAGCGGCACGCAGATCGAGCGCCTGCTGCAAGAAATCGGGATTGCCGACACGTCGCCCGGCATGACCAAGTGGAAGCGATTGTTCAATGCGCTGGCCGGCGCACAGAACCAGCACCAGGTCGGCAACCATCTCATCATGTTCATCAATCGCGCGATGAACCCGGTGAACTATGCCCGCGATCCCGCGACGTTCTCCTGGCGGCGCGACGAACTCAATGTCGTCCTTGCCTTCTCCGGCTTCTACGTGCGCGACGACGGCAAGGTCGGGCACGCGGACAAGGCCACGACGCTCGATGCCGCGCGCGCCCGTGCGGGACGACTCAAGGCTGCGCTGGAAAGCCGCGTCGTCCATGCGGAGGTGCTGAACTACTGCCGCGCCGAACTGCTGGACGAAAACTACTTCCATGCCGTGTTCGAGGCAACGAAAGGCGTTGCGGAGAGGGTTCGCCTGCTGTCGGGCCTGAACGGCGATGGTGCGGACTTGGTGAACAAGGCATTCGCAGGCCAGCTGCCCGTCCTCACCTTGGGACCGCTCACCACCGAGTCCGAAAAGAGCGAGCAGAAAGGCTTTGCCAATCTTCTGATCGGCCTGTTCGGCGCCGTGCGCAATCCGCTGGCCCATGCGCCCAAGACGAACTGGCCGATGTCCGAACAGGACGCACTGGACATCCTGACGCTGGTATCGCTGATTCACCGCAAGCTGGATGGCGCGACGAAAGTTGCTGCCGTATCGCCGTAAGGGAAAGACAAGAATGGACGAGGCGCTCGTTGTCTTCTCTCGGAAAGGGGTTTTTCAGACCACGATCGCCGCGCGTGATGTTCGTAGCCGGGAACATGCGCGAAAGCTGTGGCCTCTAGTATCTCCCGGCGCATCACGGCAGATGGTGACATGGGTCAGCCCCTCTTTTGAAAGCGGAAAGCTGCGTCGGCGATCCCATTTCCGGGTGCTTCCTACTCAGCACACCTTCAACCCCAAAGCGCACTTCGACGATGAAGAAGCCAGTCGGTGGCGCGCCGTGCAGGAAAGTCCCGAACACCGGCGGGCGAAAGAACTTGTCGCGGCCGAACTTTCTCGACGCTTGGATGCTGGACTTGCGATGCCGTGGGCGTTCAAGGATGCGGATGCGTCGGACTATCCGCTGGAAGGTAACTTGTTGCTCGGCGCCGACCAGGTGGCAACCGAGCATCCCCTGGAGACGCCGTTCGGCAGCAAATTCCGGCTCGACGTTGCGGTGCTCGGCCCGCCGGTTAAAGCCGAGCCGATGGTGCTGGGCGGCGTTGAAATCGAGCTTGGCCACGCCTTCGACGGGCGCAAGGCGCTGATCGGGAAGTCGCTCGGGTTTCCGCTGATCTCCGTCGACATCACCGAGATGACGCTGGACGAGCTCACGCCCGAGTGGGCGCAGCAGGTATTGACCGCGACCACGCGAAGCCACGAGCAGGGACGCCGGCAGACCTACATCTATCTCCACGACCTGCTGTACCCCCTCTACGCGCAATTGCCGGTGTTTCTGGACGATGAACAGCGCCATCAGTTCCTCGTGTTTGCCGACGATGAGACCTTGAACAAGCTGGTGGGTTGGATGAACCTGCTCGCCGAAAAGCTGGAGTACCCGAAGGGTACGGTTGCCGTTGCCCTGGTCAATGGCAAGAACGAACAGTCGCGCAAGATGCTGGAACGCGCGGGACAGGTCGTTGGCCCCGACTGGAGGGAGTTCAACAGCCAGCGATGCCTGCGGCTGACCCTGCCGCGCCCCAAAGGCCCGGCGGATCTCCAAGCGCATCGCTTCCACATGACGATGGCGCGCATCCTGCTGTCGCACACTGATGCGCTCGTTGGCTACAAGTATTGCAATGGCGTGGACAACAACCACCCCGAAGAAGACGTGTGGGTTGCACATCGCTGGATTGCCGACCTGAAAACCCACAGTCAGCACCGCGTGTTGCCGAAGCGGTTGGCCGAGCCAATCAACAGGCTAATCGCGATTGTCTCGGACTTGCATCGCAATCTCGGGGCAGCCACTCACGGAGCGTAGCCATCCGATGTCGGAAATTATCCTACAAGCAGGCACTCTAGCCGAACTCAGGACCAAGCTTGCCGAGCTAGACATTGATGTGCCTGCGCGCTCGGAGGGGCGTCGGAATCATCACGCGGAACGCTATTGCATCGCGCACTTGCTTGCGACACTGCCGGCTGAACGGCTTTCGTTTCCTCTGACCCTTGTCCATTCCGACAAACCAGACTTCGTGCTGACGATGTCGGGCACTGAGGTCGGAATCGAGCATACCGAAGCGGTACCGGAGAACGTCGCCCGAGCCAATTTTCTGCGCGAGAAAGGCTTGGGGCCCGACGTTTACTTCACGCCTCATGCCACGCCCGGGGAACCTCGAAAAACGGCCGATGAACTTCGTCATGAAATCAGGGCGGACAACCCTGGCTCCGGCTGGTGCGGTGATTCACCGGAGCGTGAGTGGGCCGCCGCGATGGCGCACTACGTCGAGGAGAAAATGCCGAAGGCAACAGCAGACGGCTTCGTTCGGTATCCGGCCAACTGGCTGATCATCTATGACAACTGGCCGTTGCCGGCTATCGACTACGCCAAGGCGGCGAAGTATTTGGCTCCGCTTCTGACGGAAATGGACGCCTTCTCTGTGTTCGATACGATTTTTGTCCATGATGACTCGCATATGGGCGAATTCCGCCATGCTCCTGTCATCTATTCACTTGTTAAGCCGGGCTCAAATCGTTAAAGCGCGTCCCGGTGCTCTGCTGTCGGGCGCGCTGGCGATGCCTGAACCTAGTCTTTCGAGGTCGTGTTCGATCCCGTCTTGTGAACGGCAAGGTCGTACCCTACTTGAACCGGGATAACCTCTCCCTTGACAACTTCGCGACCAGTCAAGTCCAGCACTTGAACCCTGGTTGGCCCGTATCGCGCTGGGTCAGGCGAGTCCGGTGTCGGAAAAGGAAGAATCGAAATTGGCTGGCCGTTTAAGGTGAGGTCGTGCTGTTCGGAAGGTAATTGCACTTGGAATACTTCGTTTCCATAGCCAAGCACCAAGAACATGTAGGGGTAGTTCGTTACGTGTGACTTTCGTCGCAAGAGAAATGCCGCGATTAAGTCGTTCGGCATTGGCCCTGGCTGAAATGAACGAATGACCGGACACTGATCGGCAAATCGGCGAATGTGATCAGTTGACCTCACCCAGCTCATCAAGTGTGGGAAGTTTCCGATTTCTTCGTCGGGGAGCAGCGTCAGGCCGATCTTCATGAACGCCTTGAGCACAGCAACCGGCGTATAGGGATCGCGCTTGAGCTGAAAGGTGATTCGCCGGTTCACCTCGTCAATCTGGTACAGCGGATCATCCTCATACGAGGTGATACTGAAGCCCGCAGCGCCATGCTCGATTCTCCAGCCTTTCCCGTCGCCGCCTTTCTTCAACGTCGGAACGCCGCTCTTTCCACGAATACGCGCGAAGGTGCGTGTCGGCTTCGACCAGTTGCCTAGATCGTTCTCGATGCCACGCCCGAACCCTTCATTGCAGTCGTCGCACTCATACGCGCTTTCAATGCTTTTATTGCCGAGGGCTTCCGGTATCGCGTGTGCGACCTTGCGGAAGGTCACTTCGGGCGACTTCCTGCTACAAAATCGACAGACGCGATTTTGCTTGTCGCCGAGAACCACCTTATCGCCTGGGCGCAGGAACCACTGACGCAGTATGTCGTAGTGCGTGTCGTAGAAGGCGATATTGGCTTCGAGAGAGGTCATGAGTTCCAATTTTAGGTATTCATAGATTTTCGAGGCGTCTCGGCTTTTCTCCGCCTGACCCTAAGTTTCGTGGTCGCGACCACGAACCCAGTCGTAGTCGGGAACGAGCAGTGATCCAACAAGGCCGCCTGTCCGCTGCGGCAAACCTTGTTCGTGCTGTGAAATCGAAAGCGCAAGCATTTGGATGGCCGACCTGGCAACACGCAAGGCGCGCAACACCTCTTGAGTAAACGGCTCCCGTCGATGATGCTCAATTTCAGGTGCTTGCCTGCTTTCTGCTGGGTCGCCAAGGTCATGCAGCACCACGAATCGATGTGTGCCCGCGTTGCGGAGGTCCTTTTGGGACCGCAAGATTCCCGCACTGCTGTCGTAGTCCTCGGCAAGTTCAACAAGGCCATATAGGGCACTGGCGCCCCCACGAATCGCCTGTTCCACCTTTTCGTTGAGTGGGCGCACGCCAGTTGTCTTATCGGGGCTTCCTCGCCACAGCTTGCCGAAGTAGACCTTATCTGGTGGCAGCCCAAACTCGAAGTAGTGGTTTGCCGTGACAGCGATCTTGTCGAGCAGGTCGAGAGCCGTCCGGTGCGCCAAGATGAGCGCCGATGCATCTGGGCCATAGGTGGCATAGTCAAGCGTGTCCCCAAATCGACCTGTCGCGGGCCACACGTTTTCATCTATAGCCCGCCATAGCAAATCACGCGCGAGGATGAAGTCGCTCTTCAGCATGTTGAACATGGCGAACACAGGCGGAGGCATCCCAGCAGCACCGTGCTCTCGCTCCAGAATTCCGGGAAGCATGAGCCAGTCCAGCTTGCCCATGGTGGGGTCAATGAGTTCCACGACTGGCGCGAGCGCCAATCGTTCGCGTTCGACCCAATGGAGGAACGGATCTTTATGTGGGGATCGTGGCGGCGGATCACCCAATTCGCATGCGAACGCCGCGATCTGTGCCGCGGCCTGTGCGCCGGCATATTGGATGACTCGATCCCTATGCCGATCCGCAATCTTAGCCAGCATGATCGCCTCGATGCGCGTAAGTTCTGAGCAGCCACCGCGCTCATAGAGCCAAAGCAGATTGCGGGCTGCGGAACTTGCAGCAACTCCGTTCTCCGGATCAATCTCTAGCGCGGCAAGCCATCCATCTTGGGCTTCGCCAAGCCGATAGCTGCCACTGAATTGGTTGGCGAGGTTCGTCCAAGCTTGAGTTCGCAGCGTTGAATCGGCATCCACATCCTGAGCGACCTTCCAGAAGCATCGTCGTGCTTCTGCGCGACGCTCTCTAGTTGACTCCTGATGACTCAACCAATTTGCATTACGAGGTGGGACACCTGTCGCGGCGACCAGCCCATTGGCCAAGTTATAGGTGACGTCAGCAACTGGAAACGAACTGTGAAGTTCACGAAACAGGGCGAGTCCTTCTTCAATCGCATCCTGCTGCTGAGTCAACGCGCCACCATCGACCAGAATCGCTGCGCGTAGCCCCATCATGTTGAATCGCTCATCCGTACCAGGATCGAGATTGATCTCTCGGGCCTGTTTCACTGCTTCGGCGGGATCGCTGTTCAACAAGGCATTCAGATGAGCGGACCGCTTATAGAACCTGTCTAGCATCGATGACATAAAGGGACTCCGCTGCGCGCCATATGGCGGACGTGGTTCCTAGTGGGGTGGGTGAATCCAGCAACCGGGGCTTTCGCTGTCGAAGAACTCCACTTCGACATGCGCTCCCAATACATCATGGATCATCTGGAAGACCCGGTTGCAGTACGCCTGATCGCCTCGGAATACTGACACCGCCACGCGATTGATTCCCGTATCCTTCATGCGCTGCAGGAGATGAATGTCTTGCTCGGCGAAGCCCCAGCCGTAAACCACCAGCGTGTCCCGCTGCGACTTCAGAACCTCTCTGTACACGGTGGAGAGGTAGTAGCTGTTATGGATGGAAGAGACTTTCTGAGGCCACGTTCCCTCGCTCACAAACAAAGGCACGACCTCTCCGTTTTGCCAGCGTTGAAGAACGGCCTCCAGCAGACCATCCTGAAGGTTGTGGATCTTGCGCTCTTGCTCGACCAAGTTTCGGCACAACACCAGACTGCCATGTGCATAAAACACAAGCGAGGTTGAACGATCCCCTCGGATCGGTTGCCTGAATCGCTGCCAGTCATCGTCGAAGGCGCCACCTCCTACAAAGCAGTCCTTGAAAGCATGCTGGTCGTCGATGTCCAACCCGTAGGTCATGGCCCAGTACACCACCAAGTCGTAGTTGAGCGAAATGACTGTTTTGAATCGCTTCAGGAACTGATAGATATTCGGCAGGTGGGCGCTTACCGCACCGTGCTCCGGGTGAATGTCGCGGACGGTTTGGATGAGGCAATCTCGGAGACTGGCATAAGCAGCATGCGTTCGTTGATCCGGTATCTGCAGCGACCGATTGACGTTCGATGCCTGCCAGACGATCCGAAGAACCAACTCGAAATCATTGGTCTGGAAGAACTCGAACAGGCGTTGAGCGTCCTCTGGGAGCAGATGCTGGTCGGCGGCATGCTGGAGCAGTGATGCGTAGGAGAAGCTTGGGTTGACGGAAATGCTGGCGCCGTTGCCGAGCAGGACCGTGCATCCGTAGTTTTCGGAGATGGCCTCCCATGGAGCGATCTCAAACGGCATGTATTGTCCCTTGTGTGTCCAAGTCGGTAGCGTTCACGACCGGTGGTCCTGTGCGAGATGATTTTTGAGAAGGAACCAGCACATGTTGAGCGCGAAGGAGCGGCCAAGCCGCGTCATCTGATCTTCCGGGATGCCCACCGGACGGTGAGCGCCAGGGCTCAGAAAACCGAATACACCAGCGAGTCCTCTTTCCTCTTCGGTTGTGATCTCGCCACTGATGCGCAGGAACGAAAGCACCTCGCCCCACTTCGAGGTGTTGTAGGTCGCATGGTCTGGCGAGCGCGAAGCAACGTCGGCAGCCACATCACCTGCCAATGTCTCCAGCGCCACGCGGACATTCACGAGCGAAGCGTTGTAGTCGGGCGGCGTCGCCCGGAACGCGCTGGCTGAATCGTTGATCTTGGCGATGATCTCCTGGGCACGAGGAGCCCCCGAGTTCTGCAAGGCGCCGATCAGGTCATCCTCCAAGGGGGCGGCGTCGGCAATCGATGGGTCGGTCTGGATCAACCTCTCGTCCTGGATGATGTAGCCGTCCAGTAGTAGGCATTGCGTCAGATCGCGCACCCGCTCGTCAAACCGGTACTTCGGATTGACTCTCGACCGCAGATCGCCTTGGGTCACCACTACCTCGGCGAGCACCTGCATGATGGTGTGGTCATCGAGCCCGCGAAGTGTGTTCAGCAGTTCGTACAGTAGTTGTCCTCGGGAGAGCGAAAGGTGCTGTACGCCGTACTTGCCCAGGAGCACGATGGAAATCATAGGCTCCTGCAACTCTAGGAATTGTGCGAGCGAATAGCGGGTTCTTTGTCCGATCATGCTTCTTGCTTTCCGCGGATTTCAGAGGAGTACGGTCTTTTCGCCGTACTTGCCGATGGCTCTAAGGAGCCTTGATGTTGTTGGAGTTGTTCAGGCAGAAGCTCATGGTTTCGTGATTTCGGGCTGGACTTGCACACGATTGATATCGAAAGGAAGTGCTTTATCGGCGGCAATGCGCGTGAGTAGCACCCGAATGGCATCCGAAACGGACAAGCCCATTCCTGCCAACACGTTCGTGGCCTCCTCTTTGATATGCCGGTCAATCCGGGCGCGAACGACATCACTGCTGCTTGCCATCACATGCCTCAAGCTGGTTGTAGCTACATTGTGCTCCGTTTGGGCTTCGGTGTCGTTGGCTCTTTGTCATAGGCGCCCCGGCGTTCCGCCGTCGGACTCGCGGGCTGCGCCCCGCGCTTCGTGCCGAATCGCGGCCATTCGGCTTTGACCCCTGACGCCTCCGGCCCTCGCGGGCCTGCGCGCTCCGCTTGCCCCCAAAACCGGGTGTGTGCAGTGAGCGGGTGTGGGCGGTCTTGCTGTTCCCTTCACCGTATCACGGCGTTCTCGCCGTCAAGGGCGGCGCGCGCCATGCGCGCTTGCGTCCTGGCGGCCGTCTGCGACCCCTGACTGCTTGCGCTGCGCCGTGCTGGCGCCGGTTCCGGGCAATTCCGCCCGAGCAACCGGAGCACGATCATGTCGCAACTGACCCTCACTCTCGACACCCCGCTGATGGTGCGCGATGGCCGTGGGCGCTATCGGCTGGCGGACGCCGACCAGATTCTGGAAGCCGCGCGCCAGGTCATCGAACAGAAGATGCAGCGCGGCGAGGCGTTCACTTCGCCGGAGGCGGTGAAGGACTACCTGCGCGCCAAGCTGGCCGGCTTCGAGCACGAAGTCTTCGCGGTGTTGTTCCTCGACACGCGCCATCGGCTGATCGACTACGTGGAGATGTTCGACGGCACGATCGACGCCGCCGACGTGCATCCGCGCGAGGTAGTGAAGCAGGCGCTGCGGCTCAATGCGGCGGCGGTCATCGTTTCGCACAACCATCCGAGCGGAAACTCCGAGCCGAGCGCGGCCGACAAGGCGATGACCTCGCAGCTTCGGCAGGCGCTGGCGCTGGTGGACATTCGCACGCTGGATCACGTCATCGTTGCGGGGACTCGCACCACGTCATTCGCCGAACGCGGCCTGCTTTGACCATTGGGGGCTTCGGCCCCCTTTTTGCTGCGCCCGGCGGCGCGACTCCGGCCCTCGCGGGCCTGCGCGTGCTGCGCACTTGCCGAAAACCGGGGTGCGTGGAGGTGCGAGGGAGGCGGTCTTGCTGTTCCCTTCATCGTGCCACGGCGTTCTCGCCGTCAAGGGCTGCGCGCCGATGGCGCTTGCGTCCTGGCGGCCGTCGTTGACCCCTGACTGCTTGCGCTGCGCCGTGCCCCGGAAGGGTCGGGCAATTCCGCCCGGCTTCCTTTCAGGAGTTCACCATGAACAACGCACTCATCACCGACGAGCAGCGCATCGTGTTGCTGGCCAACGGCCGCGAATCCTTGGAGAACCCGGACTTCGATCCGGCCCCCGTGGTCAAGCTGTTCACGCCGGACGCCGGCGCAACCTGGCTGCTGACCGAGATTGGTCCTGATGACCACGACCACGCCTTTGGTCTTTGCGACCTGGGCCTGGGGATGCCGGAAATCGGCTGGGTCAGCCTGGGCGAGCTGGCGACGGTGCGCGGCGGGCTGGGCCTGCCGATCGAGCGCGACCTGTCTTTCCGCGCTGAGAAGCGGTTGAGCGCCTATGCGCGCGATGCGCGGCATGCCGGGCGGATCATCGTGTGAGCCGCAGGGGGCTTCGGCCCCTTCTTCTAAGACGCCTGTTCTTCGAGATATCGGGCCATTTCCTCGAAGCCGCTCACCACTGTGCAATCCGAGAACTTGTCCAGAGCGATCCTCTTGTCGGACAAGAGGTTCGCGAATTTTCTGTCCGTGAACAGTGCGTGGGCAACAGGGAGGGCGGATGCCGCTATCAGGAAGTCGTTGGGGTCTCCATTCTTGTATCGACGGTTCGGGTCAAATCGCATCAAGCCATATAGTGAGCTGAGGATGCGCATCGTCGGCAATGCGCGCGAGGAGGGTTCCTGCTTCCAGTGATTCATTGCGTTCAAGGCATCCAGGGTGATCTCCTGATGATTGGGCTCTACCCCTTCGTTGATGAACCATGCTTCGATGCCGCCCTTCAGCTCCAAGAAGATGCCCGTGTTGAGATTCACGACTTCGGATTGATGCTGTGCTTTTCCATAGTTTAGGTCGGTAATGCCGCGCGAGTTGTCCCATTTCTCTCCCGGTGCGTTGCCGGCAACCTCCAGTTGAATGGAAAACGGAAGCTCGTACAGAGCATCAAAGAAGGACTTGTTGAATGTGACTTCGTCCACCTGTGCCTTGACGAATTCTGGCAGCGAGATGGCTGGTATTCCCATCATTTCGACAGGGCTGCACAAGAAGTCTTCCAACCCCTCGGTTCTACCCACCATGTTTGTCCGCAGCATCTGCAACTCGGAGCCGATCCGGTCATGGAAGGAGGTGATGCAGAGTCCTCGGGAAAGTTTGTCAACCAGTTTCTTGAGCGCTTCTCGGGTGGCCGGATCGACCATCGAGTCCAACTCCAAGTAGGTGGGAACGCCGATGGGAAATGCGAAGCGCCCTGTTTGCACGGCCCGATCAATGCTTGCACCAAATTCCTTCATCGCCGCCGTCAGGGTGGTCTTGTTCTGCCGGTAGTCCGCCACGCATTTCCAAGCAAGCGTGTCGAGACAGATCAGCTTGAACGAACTCGCGTGGACGGCCTTTTCCCTGCGCCGCTGCTTGACGTGGTCATGGAAGCTGATTTCGGGATGCTCTCGATGCACCTTGATGTACTGGCTCAACCGAGTAGCGGATGCCCTGATTGCTGATTCGAGAAGTGGCGACATGGATGGTCGAATTCGTCCTGCTGTTGGAGCCGGCGGACTTCCACCTGGCGCATTGACCCGAAATGGTAAATAGGGGAAACCTGCGCGTCTCCGCTTCGCGGATCGCGCTGCTCCAGGTTCGCTATTCGCTCATCCCTGACGGGACTGGCGTTCGCCAGCCTTCCACATCGCTGACGCCTCCGGCCCGGATTCCTAGATCCGGGCCTGCGCGCTTCGCTTGCCGTGCGGTCGGCGTGTTGAGGGGCCGTTGCCATGTCCAGCCGTCTCCCCTGACTTCATCACCTTGTCCGCGACTGTAGCCCGCGGCCGTGTGCCGTCAAGGCGCGCAGGGCCGTGTCCTCGGCTGCGCCTGCGGGCCGCACCCACCCTGCGCTTGCCTCCTTGACGGCCCCCGTTCGCGCGCTCCTGACCGTCGCGGGCGATGAACTCAGGAAAGACGGTGGCAACAGGGCCAACCGGGTTCCTCGTGCCGACCGCACCGAACAGCCGAAAGGCTGGGCTTCCGAATCTAGGAATCCGGTATGCGGTGAACAGCAAACCTTTTTTCTTTGTCAGGAGAAATGCTATGCAAATCGCATCCCGCTTCGCTTCCCGTTCCCCGGTGCTGCGTTCGGAACGTCCCTTGTCGGATGACCAAATCCGGGCCGTGGCCCCGTCCATCTTCGCGGAGGCACCGCACGAAAGCCGCTCCGAGCGGTACAGCTACATCCCCACCGCAACCGTGCTGCAAGAACTGCGCGGGGAAGGCTTCGAGCCCTTCATGGTGACGCAAACCCGCGTGCGCCACGACGACCGCCGCGACTACACCAAGCACATGATCCGGCTGCGCCATGCCAGCCAGATCAACGGACGCGAGGCCAACGAAATCATCCTGCTGAACTCCCATGACGGCACCAGCAGCTATCAGATGCTGGCCGGGATGTTTCGCTTCGTTTGCAGCAATGGCCTTGTCTGCGGCGACACCGTGGCCGACGTGCGCGTGCCGCACAAGGGCGACGTAGCAGCCCACGTCATCGAAGGCGCTTACGAAGTCCTGCACGGCTTCGACCGGGCGCAGGAATCGCGCGATGCCATGCGCGCCATCACGCTGGACGCCGGGGAATCGGAAGTGTTCGCCCGTGCTGCGCTGGCGTTGAAGTACGACGAGGACAAGCCCGCGCCCATCACGGAATCGCAAATCCTGATGCCGCGCCGCCACGACGACGACCGCCGCGACCTGTGGAGCGTGTTCAACCGCACGCAGGAGAACTTGACCAAAGGCGGCCTGTCCGCCCGCGCAGCGAATGGCCGCCGCCAGACCACCCGGCCCGTGCAGGGCATCGACCAAAGCGTGCGCCTGAATCGCGCCCTGTGGCTGCTGGCCGATGGCCTGCGCCAGTTGAAAGCCTGAATCCCCACGCGGCAGGGGCAGGCAGCAGCCCTTGCCGCTTCTCTCGCTGCTGCATCCCAACCGCTAGGAGAAATCACCATGAACGCCGTACTCAAAACCGAAGCCGTCGCCATCGAAGCCGCCTCACCGCTGGAAGTGGCCGACCCGGCCAAGAACCTGATCTTGGTTCCGTTGTCGCAACTGTTGCCGCGCCGCTCCAAGCGCAACGTCCGCACGACCCCGCGCCAGTCCATCCCCGAACTGGCCGCGAGCATTGCCCGCATCGGCCTGCTGCAAAACCTGATCGTCATCCTTTCCGCCGATGGCGAGGCTTACGAGGTGGTGGCAGGCGACCGCCGCCTGACCGCCTTGAAGCTGCTGGCGAAGAAGAAGCGCATCCCTACCGACTACGAAGTGCCGTGCCTGCTGGTGGCCGATGCGTCCGCCCGTACCGTCAGCCTCGCGGAGAACGTGCAGCGCGAGAACATGCACCCCGCCGACCAGTTCGCGGCCTTCGCCGCGCTGGTCAAGGAAGGCCGACCCATCGAGGACATAGCCGCCGACTTCGGCGTGTCCCCGCTGGTGGTGCAGCGCCGCTTGAAGCTGGCGAACGTCTCGCCGCGCCTCATGGCCGACTACCGGGCCGGTGGCGTGACGCTGGAACAGTTGATGGCCTTGACCATCACCGATGACCACGCCGCGCAGGAAGCGGCGTTCTATGGTGCGCCGGAATGGCAGCGCAGCCCGTCCAAGCTGCGCGAGCGCCTGACCGAGCGCGAAATCGACGCCACGCACGCACTGGTGCGCTTCGTCGGGCTGGACGCCTACCAGCAGGCAGGCGGCGGCATCCGCCGCGACCTGTTCGCGGAAGGCGATGCCGGAACCTACCTCACCGATACCGCAGTGCTGGAAACGCTGGTGCGCGACAAGCTGGCAACGCTGGCCGAGGACGTGCGCGCCGAGGGCTGGGCATGGGTGGAGGCCGTACCGCATCTGGCCTACGAGGAACGGCAGGCGTTCCAGAACGCCCCGCGCCACCGCCGCGAGCCGACCACCCGCGAGGCCCGCCGCATCGCCTCGCTGGAAAACCGCCTCGAAAAGATCGACGCCGAACTGGAAGAAGCTTGCGACGCCGAGGACGAGGCCAAGGCCGAGAAGCTGGAACAGCGTCGCGATCAGGTGGTCGGCGAACTGCAAGACGCGGAGGACGCCTTGCACGGCTATGCCCCCGATGTGCGCGAGGTGGCCGGTGCCATCGTCACCATCGACCGCAACGGCGAGGCCGTCATTCATCGCGGCCTGCTGCGCGAAGCCGAGGCGAAGGCGCTGCGCACGCTGGAAAAGCTGCGGCGCGGTTTCGGCAGCACCGAAGGCGAAGCCGCCAACGACGAGCACGAGGACGCCGACGACGCGCCCAAGGCCGCGAGCCTGTCCGACCGGCTGGCGCAGTGGTTGAGCGCCCATCGCACGGCGGCGCTGCAAATCGAAGTCGCACGGCATCCGCACGTCGCGCTGGCCGCGCTGGTGCATGGCATGGTGCAGACCGTCTTGCAGGAAAGCCACTACGGCCACGACCTGCCGCTCGGCGTGAGCCTGAAAGTGCAAGACCGACTGGAAGGCATGGCCCCGGACTGGCCGGAATCGCCCGCCGCCGTGGCGCTGCGCGAACTGCAACAGGTCGCCGGTGAAGCCTTGCCGGAGGACAACGCCGAACTATTCGCCGCGCTGCTGGCGAAGCCGCAAGACGAACTGGTGCGGCTGCTGGCCGTGTGCGTGGCTTCCACGGTGGACGTGGTGACGCCTCGCGCCACGCCGCACCAGCCCGGCGCGGAACTGGCGCAGGCCGTGGGCCTCGACATGGCTGCATGGTGGAAGCCGACCGCAGAAGGCTACTTCAAGCACGTTTCCAAGGCCGCGATCCTGCAAGCCGTGGGCGAGTACGCGCCGGAGCAGGTTTCCCGGCTGGCGAAGTTGAAGAAGGCCGACATTGCCAGCGAAGCCGAGCGGCTGGCCGATGGTACGGGCTGGATGCCCGCCATCTTCAAGGGCGCTGGCCCGCAGGATGCCGTGCAGGAGGCAGGCCCGGAGCAGGACGCCCCGGAGGATGCCGAAGCAATGGCGGATGAGTCCGCCGAGGCGCTGGCCGCTTGACCCGCGCCGAAGGCAAGCGCCCCGGCCTCGACCGGGGCGCTTCGCTGGAAGGAGAAGCCCCCATGACTCGCACCACCACCAGCCGCCCGCGCATGGCGGCGATCTACTCCCCCGGCACGGTACGCGCCCACCGCTGGCATGGCGATGGCGACGTGCGCGGCTACCGCCCGCCCTCGGGCTGGTCGGCCCGCGCCGACCTCACAGACATTCATCCCATCACGGGCCGCGCCTTGCCGCGTGCCGTGTGGTGACTCATCGAAACGAAGGAATAACCGCGATCAGTACCGCGCCCAGGCCGTTCCGTCCTGGGCGCGGTGAAATGCAAATCCGGGCGCGGCAGTGGCCGCGCCCGGTGTTCGAGGCCGACAGCCGAATCGGCACGCCGTGCGCGGGCAGTTTTCGGCTTGTCGCGTGCATACCCCGCAGCGTAGGCCGCGCCCATTTCATCAGAGGCATGTCCGCGTTTCCTGCTTGGAAATCTGGAACGACCTGGGCGTGTCGGCGCGATGCGCCGCCGGGCTTTCGGGCTGCACCCCGTGTCGCCTTTGCCGTCACGGCCATTCGACTTCAATCCCTCACGCCTTCGCGCCTACGGCGCTGCGCGCTTCGCTTGCCTCCAGGGGAAAGCCCTGCGGGCTATCCCCGCCGCGCGCAGCTTGGCGCCCCTCGATGCGGCCGAACCGGCTACACCGGATCGGCCCGGCCAGCGCCCCGCCGCAATAGGCGGGGCGCTGGCGAACACGCTGGCGCTTGCTGCGGCAGGTTGTGCAGATACCAGCCGTCCTCAACGCTGGTGGTTCCTGCCCATCACGTCACGAAGGACGGTTCACGGACAACCCGCCCGGCATCGCTATGGAGCTTCCACGCCACGCCTCAAGACCGGCGCCGCAAGGTGCAGCGTGGGCGTTCTCGCCTGTCGTCGGGTGGTTGACCTGGCCCGCGTCAGCGGGCGAGCCGGAAAAGCCTCCGGGCGGGGATGCCGAGTCGGCCCCATCTCCTTTCGGAGTGGTTCGGCCCAAGGCGACCTTGTCTCGTTGTGAATCCTAGCGGGGGTGCGGCTGCGCCTCGGGCTTATGGCTGCAACCGTCCGGCGAAAACAATTTCCCCGCCGCTGCACGGCTTCCTCGCGCAGCAAATTCTTTTCGCCTCCCGGCTCTCCACTGCGTTTCGACCGCAAGCGGTGCAGCCAGCCCGTCCCCCGCCGGCCGGATCACAACAAGGACGCGATGGGCGCGAACCTTGTTCAACCGAAAGGAGAAAACATCATGGCCAACATCGGCACCTTCACCACCGACAAAGACGGCTTCACCGGCACGCTGCGCACCCTGACGCTCAACGTCAAGGTCAAGCTGGTTCCCAACGACAAGGCCAGCAGCGAGAACGCCCCCGACTTCCGCCTCCAGGCCGCCGGCCACGACATCGGCGCGGCGTGGAACAAGACCAGCGAGGCCGGGCGGGAATACAAGTCCGTGACCCTCGACGATCCTTCGTTCCCGGCTCCGGTCTATGCCCGCCTGATCGAAGGCGAGGACGGCACGCACGACCTGATCTGGTCGCGCAGCAAGCCCCAGGCGGCGTGACCGCCGCAGCGCCCCGCCCACCGCGGCGGGGCGCTGTGCTGCTGTTCGCAGCACATCACCGCGTCACGCGCGCGGTTTTGCCGCATCGCGTTCCTTCAACACCGCCTCCAGCTCCTGGCGCACCTGCGCCAGCAGCTCGTCGGCCTTGTGCGGGCTGTCGCCCGCGTAGGCCAGCGTCAGCAGCGTGAGCGGGTGGATCTCCATCACCTCGCACAGCTCGGCCAGCTTATGCAGGGTCGGGCTTTTCAGGTCGCGTTCGAGGGTGCTCATATAGGTGCGGCTGGACACGTCAGAGAAGGCTTCCTGGCTCAAGCCACGCGCCTTTCTAACGATCTTCAACGCCTTCGCCAATGAGTTCCCAGCCGCCACCTATGGTTTCCCTCGAAAAACCAAGATGACAGCCCATTGCGCCCTATAGGACTACAATCTATAGTGTTCATTTGGTGTTCTACGTTTTTGTGCCTTTACGGAAATCCGCATCGGCGGATTCCAGCAAAGCCACGCAAGCGCATCCGTGCTTGCGCACGGAGGCGTAAATCCGGTTTGACGGTTCTGCGCTTGGGCGTGAAACCGTATCCGTGCATCATTGGATTTGTGGGATTGCCGACCATGTCCCAGCCACTCGCCACCGCCCCGGAGCGCGCGCAACTGCTCGCCAACGGCGAGGCCCGCGCCGCTGGCCGGGCCATCGACCCGGTGCCCGTGGTGCGGCTGTTCACGCCGGACGCGCATGTGACCTGGCTGCTGGCCGCGCTCGATCCCGCCGATGGCGACACTGCCTGGGGACTCATCGACTTGGGAATCGGGATGCCGGCGCAGGGAACCGTCAAGCTGTCCGAGCTGGCCGGCATCGTCGGGCCGCGCCAGCAGCCCGTGATGCGCGACCTCTATTTCCGCCCCACGCGCACGCTGTCGGAATACACCCGGCTGGCCGAGCGCGACGGAGCAATCCCGGACTGACTACGGCCTACTGTGACTTTTTCAGTCTGGTGTCATACCGGGTAAGTCTCAATCGAGATTCTTGCGGCGTAGCCCCACCAGTCTGACCCAAATAGACATGATGTTTGGCGCGGGCTGCGGCAGGCTGGCCTGTACAGCGCCCCACATCGGGGCACTGCCGCCGCAGCATTGAGACGAATACCGCAACGCATCGGAGCCAATCGGTCTTGACAGCCCCATCCGCCTCTTTAACTCATGACTTTCTGACGATGGCGATGTAGCGCGTAGCCCTGCCGTGGCGGCCAGTCCTGTTCGCAGGGAGGTGGCGTCATGGTCGATCGCAGCGCCGAGCACTGGTATCCGACTGCCGCGTATCTGTACGTGCTGCATCTGGATGGCCTTGCGCTCGCCTGGGAGTACCTGCGCAGGTATCCCGACTACCGGCTCGACTGGCTGCGCCGTCATCGCCGGCCTGAAGCAGCGCATCGCTGGGGTTTGCGCCTGCTGGAAGACCCGATGCTGGATGCGCGTGACGCGCATCCAGCTTGGCTACCTGGTCATGCCGCCGTAGTGCAGCTCTACCCCGATGCTGATCCACCGCAGGATGCAACCGCCTTCGCGTTCTGGCGCATCCCCGGTCACAAACAACTGTTCCACGATGGCAAGAAGCTGGCGCTGATCGCGAGCAGCCCAGGCCATTGCCTGCGCTTTGCGCTGGCGCCCGGCTTGGAAGACGGCATGGCCGTCGCCTATGCCCAGCGGGGCAGCACTGCCGCGCCTGCGCGCGGTCATGCGCCCGGCGCGACCTTCGCCGCCACCAAGCCGCGGCCAACACCTTCCACGCTGTTGGAGCTGCACACCTTGCAGGCGCTCGACGCGACCCTGGCGGGCGCATCCTTGCGCGATGTCGGCGAAGGGCTGTTCGGTGCCGAGGCCGTGGCCGATTGGTACAGCGATGGCGGCCTGCGCTCCAAGGTGCGCCGCCTGGTGCGGCGCGGCGATGCGCTGATGCGCGGCGGCTATCGCCGGTTAGCACAGCTTCCGCCGCTTGAGAAGGGTCGTTTTGATGCGGACGCAAAACGGCCCTGATCGGAAACCTCTCGCTTCTTGAGACTGCCTCCATCCGGTCGCGCTGTGTGGCCGGGCGTTTTCAAACGATGGAGGTTCACACCATGCGTCCCGCTCCTTTGCGGCCTGCCGCCACTGTCTCGACCGCTGCCGCGCAACCTCAACGCTATCTCACCAACGACGAAGCCGCCGAGTACCTACGCCTATCGCCGCGCACGCTGGAAAAGCAGCGCGTGATCGGCGGCGGCCCGCGCTTTCGCAAGTTCGGCAGACGCGTCATGTACGCCGTGGCCGACCTCGATGCCTGGGCCGCCGACCGCAGCTTCGAGACGACTTCCGATCCCGAATACGCCGAGCACCACTCGGCCGACAGCCGTGCGTGCTGATCGGCGGCGCGCGGCAGGCCATCGCCATGTCCAGCACCGTGCTGCCGTCCCGGCAGCGGCCGTTGCAGGAGCGCGAACAGCTCGACCTGTTCCGCGCCTTGCCCGGCGACATGGCGCCGCGCGACAGCCAGGACTTGATGGCCTATCCGTTCTTCTCGCTCGGCAAGTCGAAGCGGGTCAAGCCCATCGACTTCCGTGCGGGCAACGTGACGATTCGCGTGGAAGGCACGGCCGAGCACGGCATCGCCACGATTTGGGATGCGGACGTGCTGATATGGGCGGCCTCGCAGATCGTGGAGGCGAAGGACGCGGGCTTGCGGCCATCGCGGCTGATGCGCGCCACACCCTACGAGATCCTGCGCTTCATCGGGCGCGGCAAGTCGCTGCGCGACTACCAGCGCCTCAAGGCCGCGCTCGACCGGCTGCAATCGACCACGGTGGCCACGTCCATCCGCGAGACGACCGGGCGGCGCCTGCACCGCTTCTCGTGGATCAACGAATGGAAGGAACTGGCCGATGCCAGCGGCACGCCGCTGGGCATCGAACTGATCCTGCCGGACTGGTTCTACGCGGGCGTGCTCGATGCCGCCCTGGTGCTGACCATCGACCCGGCGTATTTCCGGCTGACCGGCGGCATCGAGCGGTGGCTGTACCGCCTGGTGCGCAAGCACGGCGGCAAGCAGACATACGGCTGGCAGTTCGACTTTCGCTACCTGCACCAGAAATCCGGCAGCACCGCCAAGCCCTACGACTTCGCCTGCGATCTGCGCGCGCTCGTTGCGCGTCAGTCGCTGCCCGGCTACGTCCTGAGCATCGAGCGGATGCCCGACAACGGCATGGAGCTGCTGACCTTCCGGCCCGTGCCGCATACGGCACGGGGATAACTCGGGAAAAGCCTGTGGATGGTGTCGTGCTATCAGGCGTGCGGGGTATCGTGCTATCAGGCGTGGGACTATCGTGCTATCAGGCGTGCCGATGGGCTGCAAACCCGTGTCAGTGTTGGGTTTGCGCGCCCTCTAACTTCCCTAACTTAATTTCTCTAACTTTTAGTAGAGAAACGCCGCTGCGGTGGATAACCACCGCGCGGCCACAAGCGCAGCAGCAAGAGCCCGGCTTTCCAGCACGGAGGGCCGCGCCATGATCGTCGCTCTGCTCAACCAGAAAGGCGGCGTGGGCAAGACCACGCTCGCCACGCACATCGCCGGCGAGCTTGCGATGCGCGGTCAGCACGTCGTTCTGCTGGACGCCGACCCGCAGGGTTCATCGCTGGACTGGACACAGCGCAGAAGCCAGCAAGGCTTGCCAAGGCTTTTCAGCGCCGTGGGCCTCGCACGCGAAACGCTGCACCAAGAGGCGCCAGAACTCGCTAGGCGAGCCGATCACGTCATCATCGACGGCCCGCCACGCATCGCGGCACTGGCGCGCTCCGCGCTGCTGGCGGCCGAGCGCGTGCTGATCCCCGTGCAGCCCAGCCCTTACGACCTGTGGGCCAGCGCCGAAATGGTGGCGCTGATCCGCGAGGCGCAGGTGTTTCGGCCTGCGCTGCGTGCGGCCTTCGTCATCAATCGGCGCGTCAGTACCACCGTGATCGGGCGCGAAGCGCGCCAGGCACTCGCCGACCAGCCGCTTCCTGCGCTGCGCGCGGAAGTGCATCAGCGCATCGTGTTTGCCGACAGCGTGGCCGCTGGCCGGCTTGCGCGCGAGACGGCGCCGGACAGCGCCGCCGCGCGCGAAATCACCGCGCTAGTGGACGAACTGCTGCGGTGGCCGACATGACCGCGAGGCCGCCACCGAACAGCAAGCGCACGGCAAAGCGCGTCGGTATCGGCGCGCGTCCGCCCGCGAATCCGCACGCCGAGGCGTGGATTCGTCAGGGCGACGCCATTGCGCTGAACAAGGGCGACCTCTACACCGCCCGCCTGACCCTCGACATCACGCCCGCGCTGCGCGCGCGCATCAAGGTGTCGGCCTTCACGCAAGGCGTGACCGTGGCCGATCTGCTGCGTGGCCTGCTGGAGCGTGAGTTTCCAGAGCATCTCCGGGAGAACACACCATGACCGCATCTGCTTCGCCTGCTGCTGGCTCGGCCACGGCTGCGCTCGCAGCACCTTCCGGCCAGCCTGCCAGCGCGCCGTTGACGCGCGTGGCACTGGCCTACATCGAACCGCGCTTCAAGCTCTACCTGCGCTTCGGCGAACCTGCGCGCACGCATCAACTCGACCGCTGGCGGCGCTGCGCGGTGTTCCAGCCGGGCGCCATGTTCTGCCGCATCCGCTGGCAGGCCAACGACTACGGCACGATTCGCTGGCAGCTCATGGTGATGCAGGCTTGCACGCCGCTCGATGCGGCGCAGCGCATTCCCGGCGTGCAGCCGGGCGCGCGCCTGCTGCTGCACGCCGAGGGCGAGAATCAGGTGCGCGCCGTGCTGGAGCGCATCGACGCCATCGAGGCGCTGGGCATCGCGCCTGTCGGTACCTCGCCCGTGTACTGGCGCACGCTCGCCAACCGGCTCGCTGCGCGCCTGCCGCTGCCCGAATACACCGCCGAGCGGCACGCCGCCTGGCTGACCGGGAGGGCGCTGCCATGACCGCCGTTTCGACTGCCGGCACCGCGCCGCGTCCTCGCTCGCGCCTGCGCGCTCGCATCGTGCTGGCGGGCCTCTCCGCCTGCGGCCTCGCTGCGCTGGCCTGGGCGTCCTTCGTGCATCCGCTGCCGCGCCTGATCTACAACCCGTCCGACAGCGTGGCGGTCGGCTGGTATCGCGTCGATCCGCTGGGCGACGGCACCGGCTCGCTGCCACGTTCCTTCTCCGTGGGCAGCATCGTCCTGACCACGCTGCCGCCAGACGCTGCCGCGCTGGCCGCGCAGCGAGGCTACCTGCCGGCGCGCGTGCCGCTGCTCAAGCGCGTGGGCGCCGCCGCGCCGCAGGAGGTGTGCATCACTGGCCGCATCGTCCGCATCGACGGCGTGCCTTCGGCCGCCGTACTGCCTGCTGATCGCTGGGGCCGGCCGCTGCCATCCCGGCAGCAATGCCGTCGCCTTCAACCCGGCGAACTGTTCCTGCTCAGCGTGACCAACCCGGCGTCGTTCGACAGCCGGTATTTCGGGCCGGTCAACGCATCCGCCGTGCTCGGCGTCGCGCATCCGGTTTGGCTGGAGTCTCGTCCATGATGGCCGCCGATTCGCTGCACGTCGCCGTGCACCTCATCGTGCCATCGGGCGTGTCGTTCTGCTGTTCGTCGCCGTGTCGTCGCGCGTGCAGTGCGGGTGCATTCGCACCGCACTTCGCGCTGCCTTCGACGCAGCCGTCCAACGTGCAGTCGTCTTGCTTCGAACGCGCCCGGCCTGCGGCCGTGCCCGCGTTCGCCGGCGCGCTGGCTGCTCACGCAGCAGCGCCGCCGGGCCGCCGCTGCCCGGAGCGACAGCGAGGGGCAAAGGCGGAAGGCAAGACAAAAGGACGCGGCACCGGGCCGCGTCGAAAGTCAGTCTGCACATGGGGGTTGCGCGGCACGCAGCGGCTTCGCCGCCGTGCCGCTTGTGGCGCGAGGCCCGCGCCGATGCAGGCATGTCCGCGTGCTTCGCACGACCGAACACGCCAGAGCTTGCAGAGGGCATAACAATGACCGACCGCCGCGACGACGATTTCCGCATCCGACCCAGCGCCCCGAAGAACCGGGGCCAGGGCTTCGTCTCCAAGGTGCTCAAGCAGGCAGGCAAGGCCAGCGGAGGCAAGTCCTCGGTGCGCCGTCCGGCGTCGGCGCGTGGCACCGGCCAGCGGCCCGGCTCGCGCCTCGGGCGGGGCCATACGGCGGCGCGCTTCGCGGGGGCGAAGCTCACGCCCATGTCGCGGCGCGTGACCATCAAGACGCTGCTGGTCAACCAGCGCCAGGCCAGCCCGCAGTCGCTCGCCAAGCACCTGCGCTACATCGAGCGCGATGGCGTGGGCCGCGATGGCGAGCCGGGCCAATCCTACGGGCCGCAGACCGATGCGGCCGACCTCGACGCCTTCAAGGAACGCTGTGCCGACGACCGACACCATTTCCGCTTCATCCTCTCGCCCGAGGATGGCACGGAACTCGAAGACCTGCGCACCTACACGCGGCACCTCATGGGTCGCATGGAAGCCGACCTGGGCACGGGCATCGATTGGGTGGCCGTCAACCACTGGAACACCGACAACCCGCACACGCACATCGTCGTGCGCGGGCGCGACGATACCGGCAAAGACCTCATCATCGCCGGCGACTACATCGCCGATGGTTTCCGCCATCGCGCCGCCGAGCTGGCGACCGAATGGCTGGGGCCGCGCACCGAGCTGGAGATCCAGCAGACCTTGCAGCGCGAGGTGGAACAAGAGCGGTGGACGAGCCTGGATCGCACGCTCAAGCGCGAGCTGGGCGACGATGGCCTGGTGCATGTCGAACGGCTCAACGAACCGCGCCTGCAACGCCAGCGCCTGCTGCTGATCGGCCGGCTGCAACGCTTGCAGCGCCTGGGCCTGGCCGACGAAATGCAGCCCGGCACCTGGGCCGTCCATGCCGACGCTGAAAAGACCCTGCGCGCCCTGGGCGAGCGTGGCGACATCATCCGCACCATGCAGCGGGCCATGCACGGCGAGCCGCGCGAACTGGCGGTGTTCGAGCCGGGAGATGACGGCCGAACCATCCTCGGCCGCGTGGCCGCGAAGGGGCTGGCCGACGAGCTGCGAGACCGGGGCTATTTGGTCATCGACGGGGTGGATGGCAAGGCCCACTACGTCGCGCTTAACGCCCGCGACGAGCTGGCGAACTACCCAGCCGGTGCCGTGGTGGAGGTGAAGGGATCGGCCAACGTGCGCGCCGCCGACAAGAACATCGCCGCACTGGCGAGCGGTGGCCTGTACCGCACCGATCATCACCTCGCCATCGCGCAGGGTCAGGCCGTTCCCGGCCGCGATCCGCAGGAAGTCGTCGCGGCCCACGTCCGCCGCCTCGAAGCCCTGCGCCGTGCCGGCATTGTGGAGCGCGTGGCCGAGGGGCTATGGAAGGTGCCGGGCGACCTGCCCGAGCAGGGCCGCCGCTACGACGCGCAGCGCCTGGGCGGCGTGGCCGTTGCACTGAAATCGCACCTGCCCATAGAGCGGCAAGCCCGCGTGATCGGGGCCACTTGGCTTGACCAGCAGTTGATCGGCGGCGGCTCGGGCCTGGGCGACCTGGGCTTTGGCGGCGAGGCCAAACAGGCGATGCAGCAGCGTGCCGACTTCCTGGCCGAACAGAGGCTGGCCGAGCGGCGCGGGCAGCGCGTAATCCTAGCCCAGAACCTGTTGGGCACGCTGCGCAATCGGGAATTGGCGCAGGCCGCCAAGGACATTGCGGCCGAAACCGGCTTGGAGCACCGGCCCGTGTCCGACGGCCAACGCGTGGCTGGCATCTACAGGCGTTCCGTCATGCTCGCTAGCGGGCGCTACGCGATGCTCGATGACGGCATGGGGTTCAGCCTGGTGCCGTGGAAGCCGGTGATCGAGCAGCGGTTGGGACAACAACTCGCTGCGACCATTCATAAAGGATCGGCTTCCTGGGAACTCGGAACTCGTCGAGGTATATCGATTGGATAGAAGCTAGTCTTCCGTCAACAGGTGTATCCATCCCTTGCTAGCGGCTTCCATAGAACTTTTCCACGAACGAGCGACGGTAACTCTGGTGGCAGGCTAGGCAGCTTTGCTGGGTTTTGGAGAAAGCCGCGATGACTGCTTGGCCGTCATTCCGCTGTGCAGCCTCGCCCAGGGCGGTCGCGGCGTCATGAACCTGTCCATCAAGACCCCGAAACTTTCCAGCGTCTGCCCCAAGCCAGGCAAGGATGCGCATCTTTTCCGACATGGGCGGCTCGGCATGCTTGGCAATTCGTGGTGCTAGCTCGGCGACCAGTGGCCAGTCTTCTTTGGAGATCGCGCCCGTGACGACTTGCATGTCGCGCCCGAGTCTTTCCATTATGGTACGAAGCGCCATTGGCTTTGCCGCCTCTACGGACTGCGCACCGAGTGCCGTGGCGAAGGTTGCCAAGAGCACGGACAGCGAGACTGTGAAGAACGATCTGGGTTTCAAGGGCTGGTTCACGAATTTCTCCATTGATGTTGTGACGAATGCTTTGGGTCTAACGAATGGTTGCAGGTGTCCTCAAAATTCCAAGCTCAGCGCGATCGATCCGAATGCGTGATAGCCCGCCTGCTGGTCGAACTCGCGGGTTCTCCAAACGCGCATCACGGCAAGCCGCACGCCACGTCCAGCAACGATCCATTGGCTGCTGATGCCGAGAGCTGCTTGCGCGACCCAAGGCCGCCGGCTGACATGGTGGCTATTCCGGAACATGTTTCCGTCGAGTGAGAAGTCCCAGGCGACGGCTTTACCCTCCAGGTTCAGGAAGACATGTGCCCCAGGTTTGGGCGCCAGGACCGATTGCGGCGTTGTCGTGCGCAGATCGGCAACACCAGAGGGCGGGCGGTTCTCCGCGCCAGGGCGGATCGGATAGCTGCCGAAGTCGTTCGGTATGTTCCAGCCCGCGCGAAACTCCACGCCGGTACTGGCGGCGGTTTCGATGTTTCCGACCCGCAGGGCATAGCTGCCGATCACGTCGCTGCCCCATCCAGGGCGGACCGCACCCTCCGTGTACGGCTTGAACTTGCGTTCCATGGCCATCTGAAATGCCGGCTCGTTGCGCAACTGGTTGTCCCAGCCGCGAAATCGCTCGATGCCACGCACCCGATGCACCAGATCCTGCGACTTCTCTGCCAGCGACCAGGGGCCGATCAAGCCCAGGGTTAGTTCGCGTACGTCCAGCATTTCATAGCTGGCAGCCTGTGGGTGGATTCGGCGATTCCACGCCAGGCTCAGGTAGAGCAGGCCAGCGTACGGCCGATCGTCGGGAATCAGATCGGTGCGCGTCTTGTCCTCGGGTGTGTACATAGACTGGCCAAAGCGAACGACGAGGTTCTGCGATGCCGGTTGGTCGCCGGTATCGCGCCAGAAGCCGGGATCGGCCCAGCCGATGAAGCGGGCGTACAAACCAATCGGCTGTGGCAGGCACTCGGGACGGAGCTCGCCTTGCAGATCACGTGAGACTGCTGTTAGCGCGACACCGTTGGTGTAGTTGCGGTCGGAGCCGGTGAATAGATCGTTCTCCAGGCGCAGGGTGCCACCCCGCCAGCGCAGGGATTGCCCTGGCGAGCAGGAGGGAGGATCTGCAGAGAGCGAGAAGTCGGAACCGAAAGCAGAAATCGGGCTGAACAATGCACCCGCAATCAACAAGGCGGCGCACTGCATCGGCTGCTGCACCTTGTTGCCGCGCAGGCTCCAGTGATACCCGTCGATGCCAATCATGTTGCCCTATCGCCTGCCGCCCTGTTGACGTAAAAGCGTTCGAGGGCACTAACGATTTCCTCGGCTTCGTCTACGCAGGTGAACAAGTCCAGATCGGATGGAGAGACATAGCCTTCGTCGAGCAGAAGATCGAAATCAACTACGCGACGCCAGAATGCACGGCCGACCAGCACCACCGGAATACGCTGCATCTTTTCGGTCTGGATCAAGGTGAGCACCTCGAACAGCTCATCGAGCGTTCCATAGCCACCGGGGAAGGCCACCAAGCCCTTGGCGTGCAACAAGAAGTGCATCTTGCGCAGCGCGAAATAGTGGAATCGGAACGCCAAATTTGGGCACATGTAGGGGTTGGGTGCCTGTTCGTGGGGCAGCGTGATGTTGAGGCCAATCGAACGTGCGCCGACCTCGAAAGCACCGCGGTTGGCGGCCTCCATGATGCCGGGCCCACCCCCGGTGACGACGACGAAATCACGGCGGTTTTGCTGCTGGAAACGCGCCGAAATAAGGCCCGAGAAACGCCGCGCTTGCTCGTAGTGGCGTGCCTGTTCGACCCGGCGATTGGCTCGGGCAAGCTCTTGCCTCAGCCCGACATCCTCCGGAGTGACGCGCGCCTGACGCTCCAGCGCGCCAAGACGGGCTTCTGCCGTCTCGGCATCGCTCACGCGTGCGCTGCCGAAGACCACTACCGTCGAGCGAATGCCTTGCTCGTGCAGGATGCGGTCAGGCTTGAGCAGTTCGAGCTGCAGTCGCAGCGGCCGCAGTTCTTCCTGGCCAAGCAGCTCGATGTCTTCGTACGCAAGACGGTACGTTGGCGACTCGCGGATGGCGCGCAGGCGTTCATCGAGATCTTCGGCGGGCTTCATCACTCGTGCGCCAGAAAGTCCGGCCAGCGCAGCGCATGACCATGCTCGGGCACCGTGACCTGCCAGCCGAGTTGCTGTTGCAAGAGTTCGGCGAAGGTCTGGGCGGCGGACAGTTCCCCATGCACCACGAAGGTTTGCGCCGGGGGGTGAATAAAACCCCGAGCCCAATCCAGCAACGCCTTTTGGTCGGCATGCGCCGAGAGGCCATCCACGCTGTGGATTGCAGCACGTACTGGAATGTCCTCACCGAAGATGCGCACGCGCTCGGCCCCCTCGATCAGGCGTCGGCCAAGCGTCCCCTGCGCCTGGAAACCGGGAAACAAGATGCTGCATTCCCGGCGCGGCAAGTTGTGGCGCAGGTGGTGCCGGATACGTCCCGCATCGCACATGCCGCTGGCAGAAATGATGATGGCCCCGGAGCGGATCCGGTTCAGCGCCATGGACTCCTCAGCGCTCGCTGTGAAACTCAGGTATGGGAGGTTCTCGCCGCGCGCGTGCCATCCTGCCAACCGTTTCGCCTGTTCGTCGAACAATTCGAGATGTTTTCGCGTGATGCGCGTGGCCTGCGTGGCCATTGGCGAATCGACGAATACCTTCGGTTGCCGCAGCCGCCCCTCGCAGGTGAGTCGGTGCAGGTGATAAAGGATTTCCTGGGTTCGGCCGACCGCGAAGGCCGGCACGATGACATTGCCGCCGCGTTCGAACAATGTCTTTTCGACGATGCCGATCATTTCCTCTTCGGTCGCCGAGAAATCCTTGTGCTGGCGGTTGCCGTAGGTGGACTCGATGACGAGGATGTCGGCGTCCTCGATGGTTGTCGGGTCGCGCAGTATCGGGCGCCCCGGCTGGCCGAGGTCGCCACTGAAAACGAGCTTTGTCGGGTCGCCATGTTCGGTGACCCAGACCTCGATGATGGCCGACCCAAGAATGTGCCCGGCATCGCGGAATCGGGCGCGCACCCCGACGCGGGGCGCGAACTCCCGGTCGTATTCGATGCCTCGCACCTGCTGCAAGCAGTCGCTGGCATCCTGCAGCGTATACAGCGGCGGCAGTGCGTCCTTTCCGCGGAGTCGCTGCGCATTGCGTTTTGCATCGCTCTCCTGGATGTGGGCACTGTCGGGCAGCATCACGCCCAGCAGATCAACCGTGGCGGGAGTGGCGTAGATGGCCCCCTTGAACCCGGCGCGCGTGAGTTTGGGCAATAGCCCACTATGGTCGATATGGGCATGGGTCAGGAGCACGAAATCAATCGACGCCGGGTCGAACGGGAATGGCCCATGGTTGCGCGCCGCCGCCGTGCGGCCGCCCTGAACCATGCCGCAATCCACCAGGAAGCGTACGTTGAGCGCTTCCACCAAGAAACACGACCCGGTGACTTCGCGCGCAGCGCCCAGAAAATGCAGTTTCATGGGATGCTCACTCCGGTTTTTTCTTTTGTATCGGGCAAGTGCTCAGGCCAAGCAGACGGTAGCCCGGACAGCGGCCAGCCAGGCCGGTGATGAGCGGCATGAATCCAATGAGTCCCAGCCAACGCCAGGATGAATCCAGCCACAGCGGGAGGCTGAGCAGAACCAGTCCGACGACGATGCGGACAATGCGGTCGAGACTTCCAACGTTGATTTGCATGACGGTCTCCTTGTGTTGAGTCAACGGCTTGAAAACGCGACGGTGGCGGCAGCGCCCCGCTGCGGATGGGTTGCGGTCGATGCCGTCGTGGATACGTCCCAGCCGCCACCAAGGGCCTTGTACAGCGCCACCAGTTGCACGGCGGCGTTGGTATGCGCGCGTGCGGCTGCGGTTTCGGCCTCGTGCAGGCTGCGCTGGGCAGCCAGCAGTTCGACCAGCGCAATGTCGCCTGCCGCATAGCGCGCCTTGGCGTGGCCGTAGCTGGTGCGCGCGGCATCCAGTGCCATACCGCGGCGCTCAAGCGTGTCTAGCCCGCCGTGGTAGTCGCCCAGCGCGCGCTCGGCGTCGCCCAGCGCCGTCAGCACCGCCTGCTCATAGGCCAGCGCGGCCTGCCGCTCGGCCGCCTCGCGTGCCCGAATTTCGGCGCGCACACGGCCGCCGTCGAACAGGCGCCAGGAAATCAGCGGCAGGATGGAAAAACGCGAGCTGGATGCATCGAACCAATCGCCCGTGCTGAGCGCTTGGAACCCGCCGCCGATACCGATGGAGAGTTTGGGGAACAGTTCGGCCGTGGCCACGCCGATGTCGGCGGAACTCGCTGCCAGGCGACGTTCCGCAGCCAGCACGTCCGGGCGCCGGCGCAGCATCTCTGCGCGCTCGCCCACCGGCAGCGCCCACAGCGTGCTCGGCGTCAAGGGGCCATCCAGCAGTGCCAGCTCCCGCTCCGGCGGCGCGCCCAGCAGCACGCCCAGGCCGAGCACTGCGGCGCGCTGACGCACCTGGATATCCGGGATGAGCGCGTTGACTGCTGTCCATTGGGCGTACGCCGCCTCCACGTCGGCGGCCGACGCGTCGCCCAGCGCATGCCGCAGGCGCACCAATTCCAAGGTTTGCTGCAGCGTATCCAGTGTGGCCTGTTGTGCGTGCAACTCGTAGCGGGCGCCGACGGCGGTGAACCAGGTGCGCGCGACCTCGGCCACGATGCGCATGCGTACTCCCTGTGCATCGGCTTCGGTCGCCTGCAGGCGAGCGCTGGCGCCCTCCAGGGCGCGCCGCCTGGCCCCGAACAAGTCGGCCTCCCAGGCCGCGTCGAAGCCCGCGTCGTAGATGGTCTGCGTGGCGTCAAGACCGGGGATGGAGCCTACGGGCAGGGGTCCGTTCTCGCTTTGACGGCGCCGGTTGACGCTCGCGCCAGCGGCGGCGGTGGGCAATGCCTCGCCGGCCACACGATCGCGCAGGGCGCGTGCCTCATCGATGCGTGCCGCAGCCTGGCGCAGATCCAGGTTCTGTGCCAGCGCCGTGGCCATCAGGCGATCGAGGATGGGATCGTCCAGTGCAGACCACCATTGGCTCAAGTCTGTGGACTGGGATTCGCTTGCCAACGGCAAGCTCCAGCCGCTGCCGACGTCGACCGGCGGCGGCTCGCGGTAGTCAGGGCCCACGCTTGCGCAGGCGGTCAGCAGCACGCAGGACAAGGCCAGCGCGAGCGGACGCGCGCGCCCAGGGGTCAGGCCGGTGATGGTTGCGCGAAGAAAGGGAGTGCAGGGCTTGGATTTCATTGCAGGCGTCCTCGGACGAATACGGTGGCCATCGTCAGCGTGGCTAGGGCGATGACCGCCAGCGGCCACAGGCTGGCGAGAATGTCGCCGGGCGGCATGGCCTTGAGAAAGCTGCCTTCGACGATGATGAGGAAGTGGGTCAGCGGAATGGCCTGGGCCAGCCATTGCAGGACGACGGGCATGTTTTCAACCGGCGTGGCGAAACCGGACATCAGAACCGCCGGCACGCCGATGGCGAACGCCCCCAGGATGGCCTGCTGCTGCGTCATGCTGACCGCGGAAATCATCAGACCGATGCCGACCACCGACAGGATGAACAGCACCAGACTAGCGAGCAGGAGCGCAAACGAGCCCGTAAACGGGATGCCGAACAGGAATACGCCCGCGCTGATCATGAACAGGCCCAGCGCGGTGCCAATTGCGAGTGCCGGCAGTGACTTGGAAATGATGATCTCGGGCGTCGAGGTGGGCGATACCAGCAACTGGTCGAAGGTGCCGAGTTCACGTTCGCGCGCGATCGACAGCGAGGTGATGAGCAGCGCGCTGAACAGCGCCAGGATGCCCGTGAGGCCGGGCACGATGAACCAGCGGTAGACCAGATTCGGGTTGAACCAGTGGCGCACGACCACGGGCGTTGGTGCCTGGGCGTCGGGAACGACCTCGGCGCCGACATCGGCGGCGATGGTGGACAGATAGGCCACGGTGATCTGCCCGGAGTTGCTGCGCCGGCCATCGACCAGTACCTGCGCGCGGCCACTTTCGCCGGCGGCGATGGAGCGCGAGAAATCCACGGGAATGGCGAGCGCGGCGATCACCTCGCCACGGTCGATCAGCTCGTGGAGCTGCTGCTGGCTGTCGACATGCCACACGCGGGTGATGAAGCGGGCGCTGTCCAGGCGCTGTACCAACTCGTGCGACCACCGCCCCGCATCCTGATCGTAGACGGCGATATCGACGTTGCGCACTTCCAGCGTCGCGGCAAAGGCGAACACCAGCAACTGCAGGATCGGCGGCACGAACACCACCATGCGGCTGCGCGGGTCACGCAGGACGCTGAGCACTTCCTTGATGAACTGGGCGCGCAGGCGGGTGAACGAGAATGCGGAAGTCAACATCGCGTCACTCCAGGTTCTTGCGCGTGGCGCGCTTGGCGATCACGAAGAACAGCACCCCGATCGCCGCCATGGCGGCGAGGTTGGGCAGGAACAGGGCCCAGATGTCGCCGGCCAGGAACACCGTCTTCAGCGAATCGACGAAGTAGCGCGCCGGAACCACCAAGGTGATGGCGCGGATCGGTGCCGGCATGGCGTCGATCTCGTACAGAAAGCCCGACAACATGAAGGCCGGCAGGAAGCCCGTGAACAGCGCGATCTGCGCGGCCAGGAACTGGTTACGTGCCAGCGACGAGATCAGCAGACCCTGACCCAGCGCCGGCACCATGAACACCGCCGACAAGAGCAACAGGGACAGCAAGGAGCCGCGCATCGGGACGCCGAACACGAACACCGCCAGCGCCGCTGCGCCCAGCGTGGACAGCATGCCGAGCGCGAAGTACGGCAGCAGCTTGCCGACCAGGATTTCAGCCACCGAGGCCGGCGTGGACAGCACTGCCTCCATGGTGCCGCGCTCCCATTCACGCGCCACCACCAGTGCAGTCAGCATGGTGCCGATGATGGTCATGACGATGGCGATGGCGCCGGGAATCAGTGCGCGTCGGCTTTCCAGCTCGGGGTTGAACCAGTAGCGCGGCTCCAGCATGACGGACTGCGCTGGTGCTCCGACGTCCAGCCCGGCACGCCACGACTGGACCACGCCACGGGCGTAGTTCTCGACGTAGTTGGCGGTATTGGGGTAGGAGCCATCGGTGACGATCTGCACCAGCGGCTCGCTGCCACGGAGGGCCAGGCGCTGCTCGAAATCCTGCGGGATCACCACGTAGCCGCGCAGGTCGCCTGAGACCAGTTGGTCGGCCACTTCGCGTCGGTCATGAGCGAAGTGCGTATCCAGGAAGCGGGTGCCCGAAAACGCTGCGGCCAGCGACTGTGCCGATGCGCCGGGCGACTCCAGGACCACGCCGACACGGACATCCTTCGCATCCAGCGACACCGCATAGGCGAACAGCAGCAGCAATACCACCGGCAGCACGAACGCGATCAGCAGCGTCGAGGGATCGCGCAGCGCCTGGTAGCTTTCCTTGGTGACCAGGGCGATGAGGCGTCGCAGGTCAAAGCGGCGCAAGTCGGCCTGCATCGAACCACCCGCGTCCTTGTGAGGTGCAGCGGCGCTCATATGGCGGCCTCCATTTCGCGGTCAGCGGACTCCACCAGGTGAATGAAGGCGTCCTCCATCGTCGGGTCGGGTCGTTCGGGGCTGATCGCCGAACGTTTGAGTGCGTCGGGCGTATCCAGCGCAATCAGTTGCGCACGCGACAGCATGGCGACGCGGTCGCAGTACTCGGCCTCGTCCATGAAGTGGGTGGTGACCATGATGGTCACGCCCTTGCGCGCCAGGCCGTTGATGTGGGTCCAGAATTCGCGCCGGGTAATGGGGTCCACGCCCGACGTGGGCTCATCCAGGAACAGCACGGGCGGCCGGTGCATGAGCGAACAGGCCAAGGCCAGGCGCTGCTTGTGTCCCAGCGGCAGGGAATCAGGCGTGGCGGACAGCCAGTCGCCCAGATCGAAGGTGGCGATCATTTCCTCGATGCGCTCGCGCCGGGTGTTGCCTTCCAGCCCGTAGACGCCGGCCGAGAACTCCAGGTTCTGCTGCACCGAGAGCAGGCCGTAGAGCGAAAACTTCTGCGCCATGTAGCCGAGCCGGCTCTTGGCTGCGCCGGTGGCGCGGCGCAGATCATGGCCAACCACATGCGCTTCGCCAGCAGTGGGTTTCAACAGGCCGCACAGCATCTTGAAGGTGGTGGACTTGCCGGCACCGTTGGGGCCGAGCAGGCCGAAGATTTCGCCCTTTTGCACCTCGAAGCTGACGTTGTCGGTGGCGGTGAACTCGCCGAAGCGCTTGGTGAGGTTTCGGCACGACACGGCAATGTCGAAACCCAGCTCAACCGGCGGCAGACGCTCGGCCAGCGTCGACGTGCCGCCGGGGCCGCCACCGAGCAGATCGATGAAGGCGTCTTCGAAGCGCGCAGGCACCTGCGCCAGCCGCACCTGCGCCTGATCGGACAGGGCCTGGAGCTGCCCTGCGTCCGCGCCCTCGCGCAACACCACGCGCACGCCGGCGCCTTGGATCACGCCATCGCTCACGGTGGGTAGGTCGAGTGCCTGGGTCAGGACCGCTCGGCGCTCGGCACCGACGTCTTCCAGACGGAAACTGCGGCCTTCGAGCTGCGCGGTGAGTTGCTGCGGCGGGCCAGCGAACAGGAGCTGTCCCTGGTTCAGCAACAGCACGCTCTCGCAGCGCTCGGCTTCGTCGAGATAGGCGGTGGACCAGACCACGGCCATGCCCTCGTCGGTCAGCGCCTGCACCATGCGCCACAAATCCTGGCGGCTTACCGGGTCGACACCCACGCCCGGCTCGTCCAGCAGCAGCACCTTGGGCCGCGCCATGAGCGCACAGGCAAGGCCCAGCTTCTGCTTCATACCGCCGGAAAGCTTGCCGGCCAAGCGCTTGGTGAAGGGTCCGAGCCGCGTGAAGTCCAGCAGCTCGGCAAACAGATCGGCGTTGCGGTCCGCATCCATGCCGCGCAACTGCGCATACAGGCGCATGTTCTCCATCACCGACAGGTCTTCGTACAGGCCAAAGCGTTGCGGCATGTAGCCGCTGGCGACGTGGATGGCGTCGTTGTCCTTGACCACGTCATAGCCTGCCAAGGTGACGTGGCCGGCGTTCGGCACCAGGAGGCCGGTCAGAATCCGCATCAGCGTCGTCTTGCCAGCGCCGTCGGGGCCGACCAGACCCGTCAGCCGCCCATAGTGGATGCGCGCACTCAAGCCCCGCAGCGCCTTTACGTCGCCGAAATGCTTGTCCACGTCTTCGATGACGACGGCAGCGGCAGCGACATCCGCGCTTGCGCTTGTCGGCGTGGCGGCGTTCGCCTGCATCTTAACGTTCCCCCACGCGCGCGCTGAGGCCTGGTTTGGCATCGACCGCTATCGTCACCGGCATGCCCTGCCGCAAGGCACTGTCGCTGTCGGCTTCGTCGATGACGATGCGCAGGCGGTACACCAGATCCGTGCGCAAATCCGTCGTTTCCACCGTCTTGGGGGTGAACTCGGCGCGTGGCGAGATGAAGCCGATCTGGCCGCGATAGACCTTCTCTGATGAATCGCTTTTGACGCGTACCACAGTACCGGGCGCGATGCGTCCCAAGTCCGACTCGCCCACGTAGGCGCGCACGTAAACTGGCTTGTCCAGGCTCAGGCTGTAGACCGCGCTCTGGCTTGCAACCATGCTGCCGGGCTCGCGCACCCGTGCGATGACGGTTCCGCTACTGGGCGCCATCAACTCGGTGTCCGCCAAGGCTGTCGTGGCTTGCGCTGCGGCGGCCTGTGCGGCCGCAAGGCGAGCTTCTGCCGCGGCGATGTCTTCCTTGCGGAAACCTTCGGATGCTTGCGACAGGGCCGCCTTCGCTGCTTCGACGCCAGCGGCTGCCTGGTCTCGCGCCGTGCGGGCGGCATCGACCGTACGCTGGCTGCTGGCGCCCGATGCCAGCAGGCCACTCTGGCGTTTGAAATTGCGCTCGGTTTCGGTGGCGAGCGCCTGGGCCTGCCTGAGGGCCTCGCGCGCCTGGGTGATTTCCTGCGGTCGCAGACCGCGGCGAAGCTTGGCCAGTTCCGCCTGCGCCACTTGCACCTGGGCCTGCGCTGCCGCAAGGGCTTCCCGATACGGCTGCGCGTCGAGCGTCGCCAGCCGCGCACCGGCACTGACGGCATCGCCCTCATCGAAAGCCATTTGCATCACGCGCCCGGGCTGACGGAAGGCCAGTTGCACCTCGCGGATGTCGACGTTGCCGTAGAGGCGCAATGCATCTTGTTGTCCATGGTCGCGCGACAGCCAGAACGCCAGTGCGCCGCCAAGAGCGAGCACGACAACGGCGATCACGACCCAACGGGTTTTTCTGGAAAGGAGGTTTGGAGTTTTCATCGATGGGTTTCCGCTGGATAAAGGTGCTCAGTGCTCGCGTGCGACCGGCGCATTCGCCGCTGACCGGCGCCAGGCTATGGCCGCTATGCCAGCCCACACCAACGTGCGCAGCGTCATGGCGACCACCGTGCGCCGCTCCCAGGCGCCACCCAGAGCCACATGCACTCCGAAAGCTAGGAACACGAGCGCGGTCGCCACCGTGATGACAATCGCCAACCACGCGGCCCAGCGCCGGCGCATCCACAAGCCGACGCCGGCGACGATGTAGGCGAACCCGGCAAGAAAATTGAACCAGAGCACGAAAGGCACATAGTGGCCGGCGGCTTGGCGCGCGGCGCCGTCGACAAACAGGACTGCGCCGCCTTCCCTGATAGTCATCAGGCCAAAACCGATCGCAATCAAGGAGACCACGCGCATCCAGATCGCGCGTTCGCTGTGTGCCGTCATGTTCGTTGCTCCCGATTTGTGGAAGGGTTTGGAGGTCGCAGTCGCGCTTGCGGAGAAGACAGGTGTTTCATGTGTTGCTTTCGATGCCACGGCGATAGATGGCAAACACGGCTGGTGCGTCACGGCGGATGCGACAGACCTTGCCCGCCAACAGCGACTGCATGACCAGTCCCTGGATCGTGCCGATGAACAACACGGCGGCGGCATTCACATCCAGTCCCGCATCCAGTTCGCCCTGCGCCTTGCCGGCTTCGAGCAGGCGATGCAACCGCTCGCCGTAGTGCTGAATCAAGGTCTGCACCATTCGCTTGGGCAGGGTCTCTCCAGGTCGCTGCAATTCGCCGAAGAGCATCCTCGGCACACCCGGGTGCTCGGACACGAAGTCGATATGCGTCATGAAGACCGCCTCAAGGGCTGCGACCGGAGACGTAGTGCCTTCTGCTGCCTTGTCCACCCGAGCCAGCAGGCGTTCCGTGACCCAGGACATCACCGCCTGCAGGATGGCGTCCTTGGTCGGGAAGTGACGAAACAGCGCCCCCTGGGTCAGCCCCATACGCTGTGCGATGGCTGTGGTCGTGATGTCGCTGGGGTTCTGCTCGGCGGCCAAGTCGACCACCGCCTCGACTGTGGCCGCGCGCCGCTCATCGGCCGGTAGATGCTTGGAGTGTCCACTCATTGCTTGCGCCTTCGAAAGTGAGTAATCTATTACTATCTTAGCACCATGCAAGCTTGCCGCAAGAGGGGAAGCGCGAAAAGGAGGCCGCAATGGACAACAGAACCGTGATCTCAGACGACGGGCAACGGTCGATTTCGGGCAGACGCAAACGTCGCTCTCCGCGCCTCATTGGCGGAGGGGAGCCGGTTCATCACAAGTCCGGCGGGGTGTAAATGGAGCTGCGCCATCTTCGGTGCTTCGTCGCCGTCGCCGAAGAACTCCACTTCGCGCGCGCCGCCGAGCGGCTGCACATCGAGCAGTCGCCGCTGTCGCGGGCCATCAAGGAACTGGAAGAAGAACTCGGCGTGATGCTGTTTGCCCGCACCACGCGCAGTACGCGGCTGACCCATGCCGGAACATTGTTCTTGGAACATGTGCGTCGTGTGTTTGCTGCCTTGGAGCAAGCGCGAGAGAGCGTGAAAGCAGCGGCAAACGGTTTTCACGGGCAGTTGCGCGTGGCCTTGTCGGACGGCATCACGCCGTCGCGCCTGCCGACCTTACTGGCGTTGTGTCGCCAGGAAGAACCCGAGGTCGAGATCCGCTTTTTCGAGGTGTCACTATCGCAGCAGATCAAAGGGCTGCATGATGATCTGTACGACGTGGGGTTTGCCCAATCCGACGAGGTGGGCGACGGCATAGTCACTTTGCCCGCTTGGAGCGATGCACTCATGGTGGCAGTGCCGGCCCGGCATCCACTGCTGGCCCACAAGCGTATTCCCTTGGACGAGTTGCTGCGCTACCCGCTGGTCTTGTGCGATCCGCAAGTGTGTGAGGGCCACGCCAAGCACGTTGAACGAGTGCTGCGTCGTGCTGACATGGAACCGCTGATCGCAGAACGGGTTGCCACGTGCGATCTGATGATGGCACTGGTATCGGCCGGCTTCGCGCTTGGACTAGCGGGCGCTGCACACATTGCCGCCAGCCGTGAACCGGGCGTCGTAGCTCGGCCGCTGGCGTCGCGAGTGCCGCCACTGACGACCTACTTGCTCCGTCTCGACGGCGATCCGTCTGACGAACTGACACGTTTTATTGAGCGCGTGCAGACCATCGAGTCGCAGGAAACTCCTAGGGCCATACGAGGCCGAAACCCTGATCCCCCGGAGGAATTGATGCCATGAAGAAGGCCATCCCATTCTTGTTGGCGGCCATCCTGACCGCCTGCGGTCAGTCCGAGACGCCTCAGAAGGCCATCAGTTCAGAACCGGACATCCCGACAGTGGAAGAACTGGCGGCCAACCCCGAACGGCTCAAAGAACTGCGCCAGCAATGCAAAACCGACCGCCCGAAGCTCGGCGACGTGCTGTGCAACCGGGTGGCCGAGGCCACGCGCAAGCGGTTCTACGGCGATGGCGAAACCCCTTACACGCCGCCGAAGGAATCGCCCAAGTTCTGATTGTTGGCGGATAGCCGCTTCGCCTTCATTTTTTTGTTCGACACGCCGCAATGCGCCTTCGCTTGCGGCGTTTTTCTTTGGTTCGACACCGCGCGAACTCCGTCTTCTTGCTCGACCTTTCTGCTGAAAATGGTCTTTGACCGGCACTGACCCGTCACCGAACCTGACGCCTGCGGCACGTCCTTGTGCCGCTCTTTCCATGAGGAAAAAGCGCAGGAGAAATCGGAGGCCAGGTCATGCAAGGGACGAACGTGCTGTTCGGTCAGATCGCCGTGGTATTCGGCATCGTGATCGCCGGAGTGTGGGGCGCCACACAATGGACAGCAGCGGCCCTTGGCTACCAAGTACGCCTTGGCTCGCCCTGGTTCGACTTTCTTGGCACGTCGATCTACCACCCGTGGAAGCTGTTTGAGTGGTGGTTTTTCTTCGGCGCTTATGCGCCGGAAGTCTTCGACACCGGCGGCGCCATTGCCGGTGCCAGCGGCATGGTCGCCGTGGGCGTCGCCATCGCCATGTCGGTATGGCGCTCGCGCCAAGCGCGCCTAGTCACGACTTACGGCTCTGCGCGCTGGGCCAACGCGCAGGACATTCGCAAGGCTGGCCTCACACAGCCGGCCGGCGTGTTCCTGGGCCAGCACGATCGCCAGTATCTGCGGCATGAAGGCCCGGAACACGTCCTGACCTTCGCGCCCACGCGCTCGGGTAAGGGCGTGGGCCTGGTAGTGCCCACCTTGTTGAGCTGGCCCGCGTCGGCCGTCATTCACGACATCAAGGGCGAGAACTGGCAGATCACCGCAGGCTGGCGCTCGCGCTTCTCGCATTGCCTGCTGTTCAACCCGACCGATGCGAAGTCGGCTGCCTACAACCCGCTTCTGGAAGTGCGGCGCGGCGCGCATGAAGTGCGCGACGCGCAGAACATCGCGGACATTCTGGTCGATCCCGAAGGTGCGCTGGAGAAGCGCAACCATTGGGAAAAGACCAGCCACGCGCTGTTGGTCGGTGCGATCTTGCATGTGCTCTACGCCGGCGAGGACAAGACGCTGCGCGGCGTCGCCAACTTCCTGTCCGACCCGGCCAGCCCGTTCGAGCTGACCTTGCACCGGATGATGACCACGCCGCACCTGGGCGATGGGCCGCATTCGGTCGTCGCCTCTGCGGCGCGCGAAGTGCTCAACAAATCGGACAACGAGCGTTCTGGCGTGTTGAGCACCGCCATGTCGTTCCTCGGCCTGTACCGCGACCCGACGGTGGCCGAAGTCACCTCGCGCTGCGATTGGCGCATCGCCGATCTGATCGCTGCCGAGCATCCGGTATCGCTGTACCTGGTGGTACCGCCTTCGGACATTTCGCGGACGAAGCCGCTCATTCGCCTGATCCTCAACCAGATCGGGCGGCGCCTCACCGAATCGCTCGATGGCTCCGATGGCATCGAGCGCCGCCACAAGCTGCTGCTGATGCTCGATGAGTTCCCGGCGCTGGGGCGCCTGGACTTCTTCGAGACGGCGCTGGCCTTCATGGCGGGCTACGGCATCCGCAGCTTCCTCATTGCGCAGTCGCTCAACCAGATCGACAAGGCGTATGGGCAAAACCACTCCATCCTCGACAACTGCCATGTGCGCGTGACGTTCGCCACGAACGACGAGCGCACCGCCAAACGGATCTCCGAGACGCTGGGCACGGCCACCGAGCTGCGCGCCCAGCGCAACTACGCGGGCCACCGGCTCGCGCCGTGGCTGGGCCACCTGATGGTGTCGCGCCAGGAAACCGCGCGCCCGCTGCTGACGCCGGGCGAAGTCATGCAGCTTCCGCCTGACGAGGCCGTGGTGATGGTGTCCAGCGTGGCGCCGATCAAGGCGAAGAAGCTGCGCTACTACACGGACGCCAATTTCAAGCGTCGCGTGCTGCCACCGCCCATGCTGGCGGAAGGGCAGTACGCCGACGCGCCGCCGTCGCGGCCCGACGACTGGAGCGGGCTGGCGATTCCGTCCGTGCCCGCTGCGCCTGCCACGGCATCCGCCGATGGCCTGGAGAACTTGGGTTCGGTCGACGACGGCGGTCCGCGCCGTCAGCCCGAACTCTCCGAAACCGTCGCTTACGACCCCGAGCTGGCCGCTCCCGCGGCCGACCTTGCGCTGCTCGATGACGACGACGACCTGCCGCTTCCCCTTCCGCGCCAGCTCGATCCAGCCATGCAGCGCACGGCCCGGCTGGCTTCCCTCGACCCCAACGACGGAATCGAGCTATGAGCCACTACCGCCTCAACCTGTTCATCCAGCCGGAGCACGCCAAGCGCCTGGACGAGCTGGCCGCCAAGAAAGGCGTGTCCAAGTCGTCCATCGTCGCGGCGGCGCTCGCATCGTGGTTGTCGCCCGATGCCGCCGACCAGCGCGAGGCGGCCATCGCCAAGCGGCTGGATCGCCTGTCCCGCCAAGCCGAGCGCATGGAGCGCGACCAGAACATCGCCATCGAAACGCTGGCGCTGTTCATCCGTTACTACCTGACCGTCAGCACGCCAGTTCCCGAGGCGCACCAAGACGCGGCACGCGCGCAGGGCAAAGCACGCTTCGAGCAGTTCACCGAGCAGCTTGGCCGCCACCTGCTGCGCGGTCGCAGTCTGGTGCGCGACGTGGTGGAGGAACTGCATCCCGACCCGATGCGGATGGAGGACGCGGCGGCAGCCGCGCAAGCGCAGGAGCGTGCGTCATGAGCGCCGTTCCACAGTCCATGGGTGCCACGTCGCTCGACCGCCGCATCCAGATGCTGCGCACGGCGATGGGGCCGCTGATCGCCGCCGCGCTCGAAGACCCGGACGTGGTGGAGGTGATGCTGAATCCTGATCACACGCTTTGGGTGGATCGGCTTTCCAGTGGGCGCGCGCCGATGGGCGTGGAACTACCCGAGGCGGACGGCGAGCGAATCATCCGACTGGTCGCGGCCCACGTCGGCGCAGAAGTGCATCGCGGCCAGCCGCTGCTATCCGCCGAGCTGCCCGAAACGGGCGAGCGCTTCGAGGGCATCTTGCCGCCCGCCGCGCCGGGGCCGGCCTTCGCCCTGCGCAAGCGCGCCATCGGCGTGATTCCGCTGGAGCGGTACGTCATCGACGGGATGATGACCAGCGCGCAAGCGGGCTTTCTCGTTCGCGCCGTGCGCGAGCGGCAGAACGTGCTGATCGCCGGCGCCACCAGCAGCGGCAAAACCACGCTCGCCAATGCGCTGCTCGCCGAGATCGCCGCCACGGGCGACCGCGTGCTGGTGCTCGAAGACACGGTGGAACTGCAATGCGCGGCCCGCGACCACGTTCCGCTGCGCACGCGCGCAGGCGTGGTGTCCATGACCGAGCTAGTGCGCTCGTCCATGCGCCTGCGGCCTGATCGCGTCGTCGTTGGCGAAGTGCGCGGCGCCGAGGCGCTGGATCTCATCAAGGTGTGGGGCACGGGCCACCCCGGCGGCATCGCCACGATCCACGCCGGCTCCGCACTCGGTGCGCTGCTGCGCCTGGAGCAACTGATTCTCGAAGTGGCGGTGAACCCGCCCCGTGCGCTGATCGCCGAGGCAGTCAACGTGGTGATCCACATAGCCGGGCGCGGGCGCAAACGCCGCATCGAGAGCATCGCCCGCGTCGTCGGCTTCGACGGCGTGGGCTACCAACTGGCGGATGCACTGGAAACGCCGTTTCCCGAGCTGCCGCCACTTCCCGATGCCGCACCCGCTGCGGCGACCTCCCCATCCCTCGACCTTTCTGGAGAACTTCCATGACGACGCACGCCCATGCTTTCCGTGTTTCCGTAAATCCGCTTTTCCACCTGTCCAGCCTCACGCGGTTACGCAGCCTGGCCCGCCCTGCGGGGCAAGGGCTGCTACTGGCCGCGCTGATGCTGCTCCTGGCAGGCACCGCGCAGGCCGCCGGTTCCTCGATGCCGTGGGAAGGCCCGCTGCAATCCATCCTCGAATCCATCCAGGGGCCGGTGGCGCGCATCGTCGCCGTCATCATCATCATCGCCACGGGCCTCGCGCTCGCGTTCGGCGACACGTCCGGCGGATTCCGCAAGCTGATCCAGATCGTCTTCGGTCTGTCCATCGCCTTCGCCGCTTCGAGCTTCTTCCTGTCGTTCTTCAGCTTCTCCGGCGGGGCGGTCGTATGAGTGCCCCGGACGCCTTCGCGGACGGCTTCGAGGTGCCGCTGCATCGCTCGCTGACCGAGCCGATTCTGCTGGGCGGTGCGCCGCGCACCGTGGCGATCGCCAACGGTACGCTGGCCGCCGCTGTCGGCCTGGGCCTGCAACTGTGGATTCCCGGCGTGGTGCTCTGGATCGTCGGCCATTCGCTGGCGGTGTGGGGTGCGCGCGTTGATCCGCAGTTCATGCAGGTCTTCGCCCGGCACATCAAGCACCGCCCGCTGCTGGACGTGTGAGGGGAGGACGCCGCGATGCTGAACCTCGCCGAATACCGCCAGCGCCCAGCCTTGCTTGCCGACTGGCTGCCCTGGGCCGGGCTGGTCGCACCGGGCGTCGTCTTGAACAAGGACGGCAGTTTCCAGCGCACGGCCCGGTTTCGCGGGCCTGACCTCGACAGCGCGACGCAAGGCGAGTTGGTTGCCACGTCGGCGCGGTTGAACAACGCGCTGCGCCGCATGGGATCGGGCTGGGCGCTATTCATCGAAGCCGAGCGCCGGCCTGCGGCCGACTATCCGCACTCGGAGTTTCCCGAGCCGCTTTCGTGGGTGGTGGAGGAAGAACGCCGGGCCGCCTTCGAGGAATTGGGCAATCACTTCGAGAGCGGCTATCACCTGACGCTGCTTTACCTGCCGCCGGAAGAATCCCGCGCCCGTGCAGCCAAGATGCTCTACGAGAACACGCCGACGAATGGCGTGGACTGGCGCGAGCGGCTGCAAGCCTTCGTCGCGGAAACGGATCGCGTCTTTGACCTGCTCGACGGCGTGATGCCGGAGATTGACTGGCTCGATGACGCGCAGACGCTGACCTACCTGCACGCGACCATCTCGACGCGGCGCTATCGCGTCGGCGTGCCCGAAGTGCCGTTCCACATCGACGCGCTGCTGACCGACTCGCCGCTGGTCGGTGGCCTGGCGCCCATGCTGGGCGACCAGCACCTGCGCGTGGTGTCGGTGCGGGGCTTCCCGACCTCGACCTGGCCGGGGATTCTGGACGACCTCAACCGCCTTGGCTTTGCGTACCGCTGGAGCACGCGCTTTCTCTGCCTCGACAAAGCCGAGGCGGAAAGAGAACTCGCCCGCCTGCGCCGCCAGTGGTTCGCCAAGCGCAAGAACGTCATCGCGCTGCTACGCGAAACGATCTTCCAGCAGGAAAGCCCGCTGGTCGATACCGACGCCAACAACAAGGCCGCCGACGCCGACGCTGCCTTGCAGGAGCTGGGCAGCGATCAAGTTGCCTTCGGCTATCTGACGGCGACCGTCACCGTCACGGACGAGGACGCCGCCGTCGCAGACGAGAAGTTGCGCATGGTGGAGCGCGCCATCCAGGGCCGGGGCTTCGTCACCATCCCCGAAACGCTCAATGCCGTGGATGCCTGGCTGTCTTCGATCCCTGGCAACGCCTATGCGAACGTGCGCCAGCCCATCGTCTCGACGCTGAACCTGGCGCACATGATGCCGGTGTCGGCGGTATGGGCCGGGCCAGAGAAGAACGACCACCTCGACGGCCCGCCGCTGATCGTCACGCGCACCGATGGCGCGACGCCGTTCCGGCTGGTGACGCACATCGGCGACGTGGGCCACACGCTGGTCGCAGGCCCGACCGGCATGGGCAAGTCGGTCTTGCTCGCCACGCTGGCGATGCAGTTCCGCCGCTATCGCGGCTCGCGCATCTTCGCCTTCGACATGGGCCGCTCCATGCGGGCCGCCATCCTCGGCCTGGGCGGCGAACACTACGACCTGGGCACGGATGGCGAAATCGCCTTCCAGCCGCTCGCGCGCATCGACCGCGAGGGCTACCGCACCTGGGCCGCTGAATGGATCGAAGGCCGCTTGCTGCACGAAGGCGTGGCGGTCGGCCCCGATGAGAAAGCGGCCATCTGGTCGGCGCTGGGAAGTCTCGCCGGTGCGCCGCTGGAGCAGCGCACGATGACGGGGCTTTCCGTGCTGCTGCAATCGAACGCGCTGCGGCAGGCGCTGTCGCCTTACGTGCTCGGCGGCGCCCACGGCAAGCTGCTGGACGCCGATCACGATCGGATGGGCATGGCCGACGTGCAGTGCTTCGAGATGGAGGAGTTGATGCACAGCAAGGCCGCCGTCATGGCCGTGCTGCATTACCTCTTTGCGCGTTTCGATGAACGCTTCGACGGTGCGCCCACGCTGCTGATCCTCGATGAAGCCTGGCTGTTCCTCGATGACCCGGCGTTTGCCGCGCGTATCCGCCAGTGGCTCAAGACGCTGCGCAAGAAGAACGTCAGCGTCATCTTCGCCACGCAGAGCCTCGCCGACATCAAGGATTCGAGCATCGCGCCCGCGATCATCGAGAGCTGCGCGAGTCGGATTTTCTTGCCCAACCCGCAGGCGACCGAACCGCAGATTCGCACGATCTACGAGGGCTTCGGCCTCAACAAGCGGCAGATCGAAATCGTCGCCACCGCGCAGCCCAAGCGCGACTACTACTACCAATCCCGCCTCGGCAACCGCCTGTTCGACCTCGACCTGGGGCCGGCGGCGCTGGCCTTCGCGGGCGCATCCACGCCGCAAGACCAGCGCGACATAGACCGCGTGCTGCTGGACGCCGGCGTACCCGGTTTCGCGGGCGCGTGGCTGCGCCATCGCGGCCTCGATTGGGCGGCCGACCTGCTGCCCTCGTTCCCCGGCCTCGCGCCGGGTTCCCTCGCTGACCAACCCCAGGAGAACCTGCCATGAAGAAGCGCCTTATCGCCGCCGCCATCGCGGCCATGCTTTGCACTGCCACCGCCCATGCGCAATGGGTGGTGATCGACCCCACGAACCTCGTGCAGAACACGCTGACTGCAATCCGCACGCTGGAGCAGATCAACAACCAGATCCAGCAGCTTCAGAACGAAGCGCAGATGCTGATGAACCAGGCGCGCAACCTCGCCAGCCTGCCGTCCAGCGTGGTCGGCCAGTTGCGCGCCAATCTGGCGACGACCGAGCGGCTGATCGCCCAGGCTCGCGGCTTGGCCTACGACGTGACGAATCTGGATCGGGAGTTTGCGCGCCTGTATCCCGAGCAGTACGCCGCCACGGTGAGCGGCGACCAGATGTACCGCGACGCGCAGGAGCGTTGGAAGAACACCCTCAACGGCTTGCAGACCACGATGCAGATGCAGGCCCAGGTGTCGCAGAACCTGGGCGAAGACGAAAGCGTGCTGGCCGATCTCGTGGGCAAGAGCCAGTCGGCTCAAGGTGCGTTGCAAGCCATGCAGGCCATGAACCAGTTGCTGGCATTGCAGGCCAAGCAGTCGATCCAGTCGCAACGGCTCCAGATCACGCAGGATCGTGCGGCCTCGCTGGAACTGGCGCGGCAGGCGGCGGCCACCGAGCGCGCCCGCGAGGTGCGGCGACGTTTCCTGGGCGATGGCACGCAGTACACGCCGCAGCGCGTGGATTTCTACGGCAACTGACGGGAGGCCGCCATGCGATGCGTCCTCGCCCTTGGTGTCGTGCTGCTGGCCGCTTGCGGCGAGCAGCCGGCCGACCACCATGTCGATGCCCTGGCCGCCGATCCCATGCGGCTCAAGGCATTGCGCGCGCAATGCGCGGCCGACCGGCAGGCCACGGGCGAGGACGCTTGTCGCGCCGCCGCCGAAGCCTTCCGACGGCGCTTCTTTTCCGGCGAGGCCGGGCCAGATGAATACCAGACGCTGGCCGACCTGCCGTCGATCCCACCGAGCTTCGATGAGCCAGCCGATGGCGTAGCGCCGGCACCGCCGACCGAACCGGAGGGCACGCCATGAATGACGTGACCATCATCGACCAGTTCCTCAACACCTTCTCCGCCTACATCGACTCGGGTTTCGGGCTGCTGCGGGGCGAAGTGGCGTTCCTCACGGCCACGCTGATCGTCATCGACATGACGATCGCCGGCCTGTATTGGGCCATGAGCCACGCCACCGGCCAGGGCGAGGACGTGATCGCCAAGCTGCTGCGCAAGGTGCTGTACGTCGGCGCCTTCGCCTACATCATCAACAACTTCAACTGGCTGGCGAGCATCGTCTTCCGCTCGTTCGCGGGATTGGGCATCACCGCCACCGGCTCTGCCATCACGATGGAGAACTTCTTGCAGCCGGGCCGGCTGGCGAAAACCGGCCTTGACGCGGGCGGGCCGATCTTCCTCCAGCTCGACGACATGATGGGATTTCCCGAGGTGTTCTTGAACCTCGATGCCATCTTGGTGTTGTTCCTCGCCTGGCTGGTCGTGGTGCTCTGCTTCTTCGTGCTGGCGATCCAGCTATTCATCACGCTGATCGAGTTCAAGCTGACCACGCTCGCGGGCTTCGTGCTGGTGCCGTTCGCGCTTTGGAACAAGACCTCGTTCCTGGCCGAAAAGGTCTTGGGCAACGTGGTGGCCTCCGGCGTCAAGGTGCTGGTGCTGGCCGTGATCGTCGGTATCGGCTCGGGCCTGTTCACTCAGTTCCAAGTCCATCCCGATGAGCCGTCGCTCGACCACGCACTGGTCATCATGCTGGCCTCGCTCACCTTGCTGGCGCTGGGGATCTTCGGCCCTGGCATCGCCACGGGCCTTGTGTCCGGTGCGCCGCAGCTCGGCGCGGGTGCGATGGCAGGCGCTGCCATCGGCGCAGCCGGGACGGCGGTGGCTGTTGGTGCTGCCGCGACGGGCGTAGGCGGTGCCGTGGCCGCTGGCGCGCGCATGGCACCGGCTGCCGCCAAGCTGGCCGGCGCTGGTGCGCGTGCGGCCACGTCGGCGGCTGGCAGTGCGAAATCGGCGTTCCAGGCCGGCTCCGCCGCCGCTGGCGGCGGCGCAAAGGGCGCGATGGCGGGCTTGGGCAACGTCGCCAAGACCGGCGCGCAGTCCGCCGGACGTGCGGCTGCATCCCGTGCATCCGCTGCCGGGCAACGCATGGCCGCTCCCTTCCGCGCTGGCTGGAACGGCGCTGCCGCCGATGGCGGCGCGGGCGCGGCATCCGGTCAGGGTGCCGCAGGCGAGGCCGCATCCGGCGCCGCTACGGCGCAGACACAGGAACAGCCCGCTTGGGCCAAGCGCCTGCATCGCCGCCAGCAACTCACCCACGCCGCGACCACCACCGCCCACGCGCTGCGCGGTGGCGATGGCGGCGGCTCCGGCCAGGGGCCGAGCCTGCGCGATTCCGATTCATAAGGAGAACTGACCATGCGATTCAAGAAACCGCAGGTGCGCTACGCCGACACGCCGCAGCCTGCCACGCCGTACCAAGCTGCCGGCCAGGTGTGGGACGCGCGCATCGGCTCGCCGCGCGTCCAGGCGAAGAACTGGCGCCTGATGGCCTTCGGTTGCCTGACGCTTGCGCTGCTGATGGCCGGCGGGCTGGTGTGGCGCTCGGCGCAATCCATCGTGACGCCCTACGTCGTGGAGGTGGACAACGCGGGCCAGGTACGCGCCGTGGGCGAAGCCGCCACGCCATACCGGCCCAACGATGCGCAGACCGCGCACCACATCGCGCGCTTCGTGACGCTGGTGCGCTCGCTGTCCATCGACTCCATCGTCGTCCGCCAGAACTGGCTCGACGCCTACGACTACACGACCGACAAGGGCGCGGCCGTGCTCAACGACTACGCGCGGGTCAACGACCCGTTCGCGCGCATCGGCAAGGAGTCTGTGACGGTACAGATCACCAGCGTCGTGCGCGCCAGCGACACCTCTTTCAACGTGCGCTGGACGGAACGCCGTTACGTCAACGGCGCCGCGGCTGGGCTGGAGCGATGGACGGCCGTGGTGTCCATCGTGCTCCAGCCGCCGCGCACCGAAGAACGCCTGCGCAAGAACCCCCTGGGCATCTACGTCAACGGCCTGTCGTGGAGCCGCGAACTGGATTCTTCCGAAGGAGCCAAGCCATGAATGATCTTTTCCGTAAATCCGCTTTGCCGGCGATCCTGCTCGCCCTCGCGGGCTGCGCCTCGCAGGGCAAGCCACCGCCAACCATCTCGCTCGATGAGCCGGTGCAGGCGCAGCCGCTGCCGGAGCCGCCCGCGCCGGTGGAAGTGGTGGCCGTGCCCGAGGTGCTGCCAATGCCGGCGCAGTTGAAGCCGCTCGAGGACGCCAAACCCGCGCCGGAGCCGGCCGACGAGAAGGTGCGCGTCTCGCGCGCCAATGCCGAGGCCCGCGTCGCGCCCACGCGCGAGGGCTACGTCAATGCGATTCAGGTCTGGCCCTTCACCGATGGCGCGCTGTATCAGGTCTATGCGGCCGTCGGCCGTGTGACCGTGGTTTCGCTCCAGCCGGGCGAGGAACTGGTGACGGTGGCCGCCGGCGATACCGTGCGCTGGATCGTGGGCGACACGTCCAGCGGTAGCGGTGCCGACCTGCGCGTGAACGTGCTGGTCAAGCCGATCCGCTCGGGCCTCAAGACCAATCTCGTCATTACCACCAGCCGCAGGACGTACCTGCTGGAGCTGGCTTCGACGGAGAAGACGTGGATGGCGTCCGTGTCCTGGGAGTATCCGCGCGACCGGATGCTGGCGCTACAGCGTCAGGCGCAGGCGGCCAATGCCGCCGCGCCTGTCGATACCGGGCTGGCGCTGGAGAACCTGCGCTTCCGCTACGCGATCAGCGGCAGCAATCCGCCCTGGAAGCCGCTGCGTGCGTTCGATGACGGCGAAAAGGTCTATATCCAGTTTCCGGCGGGCATCGCGCAAGGCGAGCTGCCGCCGCTGTTTGTCATCGGCGCGCAGGGCGACGGGCAACTGGTGAACTACCGCTTCCGCTCGCCGTACTACATCGTGGATCGGCTGTTCGGCGCGGCCGAACTGCGCCTGGGCGGTGACAAGGGCGACGTGGTGCGGATCGAGCGCACGGATGGCGTGGCACGGAGGAACTGACCATGAGCCAGGACAACACCCCCGACCTCGCCACGCCGCAGGCGGGCAAGGTCGCGCCCGAGGCGGTGGCGCTGCGCGCCCAGCCGCGCCCGGTCACGCGCCTGAACCGGCGCACGCTGGCCATCCTCGTCGGCGGCCTGTCGGTCGCCGTGCTTGGGGCCACGATCTGGTCGCTGCAACCGCAGCGGCGCGGTACGGGCGAGCAAACCGAGCTTTACAACGTCGATCGCGTCTCGAAGTCCGAAGGACTGGATGCGCTGCCGACGGATTACTCGAAGCTGCCACCAGCCTTGCCGCCCGATGTGCCCGAGCTGGGGCCGCCGTTGCCCGGCGACCTTGGCCCGGCCATCGTCGCTTCGCAGCAGCCGGTGACGCCGGGCTATTCGCCGCCAGGCCATGATCCCGAAGATGCCTTGCGCAAGGAGGCGGACGCGGCGGCGGCCTCGTCGGTGTTCTTCCGCTCGGGCGCCCAGGGCCAGGCCGCCACCACGGTCGCGCAAGCTGCGCCGGGTGCGCCTGGTGTTGCAAACACACTCGCGGCCTTCGCTCCTCTCGCTGCCGGGCCTGCCTCGACGGCGGCCCAGCTCGCCGACCCGACGACCGTGCAGAACCGGCAAGACCAGAAAGAAGCGTTCCTGAAAGCCGGTTCTACGGAAACCCGCAACTCCGGCAACCTGGCGCTGCCGGCGTCTCCGTATCAGGTGATGGCCGGAACCGTGATCGCGGGCGCGCTGGTGACGGGCATCAAGTCGGACTTGCCGGGCGACGTGATCGCTACGGTGACGGAGCCTGTCTACGACACGGCTACGGGCCGGCATCTGCTGATTCCACAGGGGGCGCGCATCCTCGGGCGCTACAACAGCCAGGTCAGCTACGGCCAGAGCCGGGTGCAGGTGGTGTGGAACCGGATCATTCTGCCGGACACGTCCTCGTTGACGCTGGACAACCTGGCCGGCACCGACCCGGCCGGCTATGCCGGCCTGGAGGATGGTGTCGATTGGCATTGGGATCGCATCTTCGCCGGCGCCGCCCTGACGACGCTGCTGGGCGTCGGTGCCGAGTTGGCCTCGCCGGGGAACCGCCAGAACGGCGACCGCGTCATCATCGCCGGACGCGACAGCTTGCAGGACAGCGTGAACCAGGTCGGACAGGAAATGACCCGGCGCAACCTCAACATCCAGCCGACGCTGACCGAACGGCCGGGTTTGCCGGTGCGGATCATCGTCAACCGCGACCTGGTTCTCCGCCCCTATCAGCCGCTGTTCTTCAACCGGGGGAGTTCGAGATGAGCACGACCCGCAAGCTGCGACTCGGGCCGCTGCCCAAGACCGAGAGCGTCAAGCTGACCTTTGTTTGCTCGGGCAGCCTCAAGGCAGACCTCGATCGTTACGCCGCGCTGCACGCACAGACGTATGGCGAGACGGTCGACGCCATGACGCTGATCCCGCATATGCTGGAGGCGTTCATGGCGGGGGACCGGGGATTTAGACGCCACGCAAGGTAGACGCCCCTTCAGCGGTCGGGATCGTTTCGGCCGTTTCTGAGAATCTCCAGCGCTGCCTGTAGGTGTCGTTCTTCTGGCCCCAGGGCGGAAAGGGACGAGAACACCGCTGCGGTTTGGTGCCAATAGATGGCGTGACTGATGGCGGGGCGCAGCGCGTCAAGTTCTTCGCTCGTCAGGGACGCAGCAAACGCACGTAGCCGGATCTCTGATCTCTCGCGCCGGATGTGACACTCACGACACAAAGCACGCAGGGCACTGAGTGGGTATTCCCACGGCTCGAAGCCTTCTCGCATACTTGCGTAGTAGCAATGGTGGGCATCCAAAGGCTTCGTGGCTCCGCAGTCCTGACATTGATGTCCTGCCCGCTTCTTCACGGTTGCTGCCTTCTTACACCACCTTTCATCTTGCAGCTTGGATGCATAGGTGCCTGAAAGCCGTGAGTAGTCATACCCCTCAATAGGGTAGAAGCCCATGTTCCAAGAGTGACCAAGCTCGTACCAGAATCCGAACGACTCAACCAGATCGTCGAACTCCATCGTGTCGCCACCGTAGTTCAACATGGTATGAAGCGTGCTGCTGTCGAACACCAAGACTAAGAGCGAGTCGTTCCCATAGGGCTCGTTTCGAGCTCTCCAAGCCTCGATATCGACGAAGAACGCATCCCCCAGGATTTCCTCTTTAATCATCCATTCGGTAATAGCAGCACGCATGCGCTCCAAGTTTCTACTCATTGCAGTGAAATGCATCTCCTCCTCCAAAGGGCAAGGGGATCGCGGAGCTTACGAATCGGGGCGGCTAACGCCGCGACGCGTTCGATAGGCCGTTCCACCGATGCAGCACCAGTCGAAAGTGTCCTTGTGGATCGGCAGCAACCAGTGGCCGCCAAGTTCGTCGCCCTAAGGGAAACGCTATAGTTATAGTAATCTGCATAAAAATGCTGGCCTTTTGACCAGCCAGATGGTCCGATAACCGGGGGAGGTTAGGATGCATTTGAAGAAGTTGGCCGTCCGGAATTTCAGGCGGCTGCGAAACGTTGTAATTGATCTTGCTTCCGACATCTCTATTTTTGTCGGTGCCAACAACAGCGGCAAGACATCAGTCGGGCACGCACTCCAGTTATTCACTGGCAGTGGCCGCTTCAACATTCACGACTTTAGTGCCGAACTTTGGGCCGACATCGTTGCGTTTGGTGAGGGCGATGGCGAGGCGAGCCTTCCCACGATGGAAATCGACGTTTGGTTCGAAATCGGTCCGGACGATGTTCACCGCGTCATCGATCTTCTTCCCAGCCTTGCTTGGGAAGGCAAGCTGGTGGGGATGCGTGTTGCCTACGCGCCCACCAATCCTGCGGCGACGCATGCACGCTATGTCGAAGTGCGCCAGCGCGTGCTCGATGCGGTCGCTAAGGGTGAAGACGGAGCACCCGCCTTCGATCCCTCGCCACGTAACCTGCGGGAGTTCCTTCGCGACAGGCTACATGACGAATATGAGCTGCGCTATTTCGTACTCGATCCCGCGCGGTTCGATGCGAAGATGGTCGCAGAGGCTGGCTATGACCCAGCCACTCTCACCGGACGCGACCGGAGCGGCCGTGAGATCTTGAACGGCCTTCTCCACATTGACTTCTTGAACGCACAGCGCCATCTCTCGGACGGCCCAGGTGGCTCTCGCGCCGAGGATCTCTCCCGTGTACTCAGTCGCTTCTACGGGCGCAACCTCGAACAGAAAGGCGAAGATATCGAAGCGTTGCGCGCCCTCGCAGCATCCGAAGTCTCGCTTAATGAGCATCTCGAACGAGTGTTCGAACCGACGCTCAAGAGCTTGTCGAAGCTCGGCTATCCGGGCCTCTCAAACCCGCGCATGATGATCCGCTCGGCCCTCGACCCTGCCCAGATCATGAGCGGTCGAGATGGCGCGATCGTTCACTATGCGTTGGGAGCCGATGACGGGAAGCCCGACCCGCCTACCTTGCCCGATCGGTATAACGGTCTTGGCTTCAAAAACCTCATCTTCATGGTCGTTGAGCTGCTCGACCTCCACGCTCAATGGCTGGCGATCGAGGAAAACCGTCCGCCGGTCCACCTGATCTTCATCGAGGAGCCCGAAGCGCACCTCCATGCCCAGCTTCAACAGGCCTTCATACGCAAGGTGATGGACATCCTAGCGCTCAAGGGCGAGGACCGCACGCACTATACGAGCCAGGTCGTCGTCACGACCCATTCGACTCATATCCTTTACGAACGAGGCTTCCGGCCGATCCGCTATTTTCGTCGAAGCCGTGCACAGAATGTGTCGACCTCCGATGTGCTCAACCTCTCGGTTTTCTACGACAGCACCGATCCGGACATCCGAAGCTTCCTCGAGCGCTATTTGAAACTCGCGCACTGCGATCTGTTCTTCGCCGATGGCGCCGTGCTGGTCGAAGGCAATGTCGAACGGCTGCTATTGCCGCAGATGATCGCCAATGCCGCGCCGCGGCTGCAATCGACCTATCTCACCGTCCTAGAGATCGGCGGAGCGTTCGGCTACCGATTCAAAACGCTGATCGAGTTTCTCGGACTGACAACGCTCATCATCACCGATCTCGACAGCGTGTTCGGTCCACTGGGGCAGGATGGCGAGGGTGCGGCACCCGCTGGTCAACCGGAAGCCGCGGAACCAGCCGCCGAGAACGCGCAGGCTGCCGGCGCTGACGCTGAGGACATTGACGATGACGAGGAGGATTTGCCTGTGGCTGCGGAGAAGCCCGGGAAGGCGTGCATAGCCGGTCATCCGGGCGCGGCGACGTCCAATCAGACTTTGCTCCAATGGCTACCGAAATGCGACACGGTCGCCGCCCTGTGGGAGGCGACGGCTGAGCAGAAGATCCAGGCGAGGACGGACGACAATGACGCTTTGGTACGCGTTGCCTATCAGTGCCGGACCGATGTCACTTGGGGCGGAGAAACCCTGGCGCTAGCCGGGCGCACGCTGGAGGAAGCATTCGCACTCGAAAATCTTGAATGGTGTCAGGACAAGAACCGTAAGCCGCTTCAGCTCCGCATCGCCAAGGCCGACGAGAAGAACCTGACCACGCTTGCGGAACGCATCCACAAGCGCGTGCAGGCTAAGAGCTTCAGCAAGACCGACTTCGCGCTCGCCTTGTTAGCCGAAGATCCGAGCAGTTGGTCTGTCCCAACCTATATCGCCGAGGGCCTGAGCTGGCTTGAGACCGAGATTGCGCCGCCGGAACCGGACGAGGACCAGCCGCATGAGGGCCAGCCGCATGAGGACGCGCCCCAGGGGGCACCAGTCGCCGCCGGCGACGAGGTAGCGGCATGACAAGCCGGATCGGCAGTCCTGACACACAAGCCGATCTAGATGTTCGAGCGTGTCTCGATCGGATGCCGCCACGCTCGTTTGTCATGGTCGCCGGTGCGGGGTCGGGGAAAACGACCTCGCTGATCAAGGCTATCGCGCACCTAGCCGAGACCCGCGGTCCTGCCCTGCGCCGCGCCGGGCAACAAATCGCCTGCATCACATATACCGAAGTCGCCGTCGGTGAGATTTCGGCCGATGTCGGGGCCTCGCCGCTATTCCACATCTCGACCATCCACAGTTTCCTGTGGTCAGTCATCCGGCCGTTCCATTCGGATATCGCGGCTTGGGTAGCCATCCGCATCGACGAGAAGATCGCGGAGCGACGCGCACACTACGACAAGCCTCGGACTCAGGCGAAAACGAAGGCCCGCCTCGAACAGGAGATCGCAGATCTCGAAGCCGATCTGGCTGCGATCAGTGAAGTAGAGAAGTTCGTCTACGGCACCGGCAGCAGCTACGCTGAAGGCATCCTTGGCCATGACGATATCCTCAAGCTCACCCCAGCCTGCGTCGCAGCGCATCCGCTGCTGAGACAACTCGTCGCTAAGCGCTTTCCCTACATCTTCGTCGATGAGAGCCAAGACACCAATCCGGAGGTCGTCGAGGCGTTACGGCACATTGCGGGCGAACATCCTGGCCTGTGTGTCGGGTTCTTCGGAGACCCGATGCAGAAGATCTATATGAGCGGAGCAGGCACTGTCCCGCTGAACGACGGCTGGGCGGAGATCACAAAGCCCGAGAACTTCCGGTGCCCGACATCGGTGCTCGGGGTCATCAATGCAATCCGCGCCCCTGGCGACGGTCTTGAGCAGGTGCGTGGTCGGACGATAACCGTTGATGGCATCGAGCAGCCGGTTGCCGGTACCTCCAATCTGTTCATCCTGCCGGCGGACGCGGAGCGGAGTGCGCGCCTCGCGGCCATTAGGCAGTGGCTGGCCGCCGAAACCGGCGACGGTCTGTGGCTAAGCGACGTGCGGGAAGGCGATGTCCGCCTGCTTGTACTGGTGCACCGCATGGCGGCCAACCGGCTCGGGTTCCCTAATCTGTATGCTGCGCTCAATGACCGAGCCCCCATGAGTCTGAGTGAAGGGCTGAGCGATGGCACAGCCTGGCCGCTCCGTCCACTTGTCCAGCACATACTTCCGCTCGTTGTCGCGGCGCAAGCGGGTGATCGGTTCACAGTGATATCGACCTTGCGCAGCGAATGCCCGAGGCTTGAACCAGCGCGGCTTCGAGGGCAAGCGACGGCCCCCGTTCTTACAGCGCTACAGCAAGCGCTCGACGGGCTTGTCGGTCTGTTGGCAGCAGGATCGCAGGCGACTATCCGGGACGTCTTGACGCATGTGCGAGATAACGAGTTGCTGCGCCTCGATGATCGCTTCGCCATGCATCTGGTTGCAGAGCCTGTGGATGACGGCAGCAGCGGCTTCGAGAACGTTCAAGCCTATCTGGCATGCGGTGTCGACGAACTCTGGGCCTACCGGCGCTACTTTACAGAGGAGTCACCGTTCGCGACGCATCATGGGGTGAAGGGTGCCCAATTTGAGCGCGTATTGGTCGTCATCGACGATGAGGAAGCGGGCTTCCGGCAGTATTCTTACGGGAAGTATCTCGGGTACGTCCCCCTCTCGGACAAGGACGAAGCCAACCTGGCGGCAGGTGAAGAGTCCGTACTCGATCGAACCCGCCGCCTCTTCTATGTGTGCTGCTCGCGTGCAACGAAGGACCTGGCAGTCGTGGCCTTTGTGCCCGATGTCGCAGCGGCTCGCACCGCGATCGTGGCGCAGAATCTATTCCCCGAGGCCGTAATCCGAGGTGCGGAGCATCTGGGCTGAGGTTTCAACACATCGGGCAGTCAATCGGTGAAGGCCGCTGGACCTTGCTCCTGGGCTTGTCGCGATCTAGCGCAGCGGAGTTAACCTTGACTGAACGCGCTTGGATGAGCCGTGTCATTGCCCCCTATGAAAAGGCCGCTTCTGCGCCAACAGAAGCGGCCCCTGAATTGGTGCCCGAGGCCGGAATCGAACCGGCACGCCTTTCGGCGAGGGATTTTCTTACCACTTCGGCTTTCGCCGCCAGCGCGTGCGCTGTTCGTGGTCTGGAGCACGCCTTCACCATAGCCTTGCAGCCGTAGGTGCCCGCCGTCTGCTCTCTACACCTTCCCAGGCATTGGGCCTGGGCTTGGCTCGGCGTTGGCTCGGATGCCGGGGCATCCAGGGCGTTCGCCGACTTTGACGGGCTTCACCTCTGGGGTTTCCCCCGGAGGGCTCAAATTGTTCAAGTCCCTTGTGTCTACCGATTTCACCACTCGGGCATTACATGATGCACTGGAGCCTACACCTCTCCCTGCTGGCTCCTAGTTGGCTCCTGACCATCAAGCCGAGCCGCGAAGCTACGCCTTGGATGCTCCCAAGTCCTTGCCACTATTGACCTTCCGGCTTGGTGGCGAAAGCAGAAAGGACTTGACAAAACAGATTTTAAGTCTCTTGCGTCTACCGATTTCGCCATCCGGGCGGTAGCGCGGCTGAACAGATCAAATGAAAAGCGGGCGAAATATATACACCCTCAGTTCCTGCCTGCAACCCGCGAGAGCTGCTGCAAGCACAATTGTCTGCTAAAGAAAAAGCCCTGTAAATTTTGGATTTACAGGGCTTTTCTATTGGAGGCTGAGGTCGGAATCGAACCGGCGTTCACGGATTTGCAATCCGGTGCATAACCACTCTGCTACTCAGCCGTAAAACGAACGGCTCACATCGCGAACCGTCAAAATCTGGAGCGGGAAACGAGACATTTACTAGGCGCGTAAGTCGTTGTTTCCCGAACACTTTCTTCGCCGAGGTACCCAGCGAAGACCTGAATTGTAGCCTAATTTTTCGTCCCCGGCAACGAGTTCGTCCAAAGAAGTCCATCGACGTCCAGAGACACACACTCAGCGCACCGGACCCGCACCCGGCACATCGCCATCCGCACGCCCTCGAACTCGCCCCCCATCTCCCGCTCTCTGCTTCCCCATCTTCATCGCGATGCCGACTAGGCAGCAGGCTTCCGATGTCGGGGCAGTTCGGATGCCTCCGTGGAAAGGCGCACCGCGCATCGCGGCGCCCATCTGCGCAAGCCACACCGGAAGAATGCGCACCCTCGCCATGATGCGTAGGCGCACGATTCTTTATGGATATATCAGCATGCCGGGATGAGCATGACAGGCGCGGATTCGCCGCGTCCTGCTGGACGTTGGATGACGATTGCCATCCCCTTGGCACCCCATGAGACCGTGGGCATATCAGGCCATACCCAGACGGTTTTGCAGAGGCCGTAACTTCTTACGACCCTGATAGCGTGAGCGTCACTGTCGAGCCTGCGTCCTGATGCTCTACCTTCTATTCGATGAATTTTTACACATCGAGCACACGACGGCTACCAGTAGCGCCGACTGGTAAGAGGTACTCAAGCCCAATGACGAAGCCGCCCTCGGGGCTCGCTTCCTGCACAGACAACACGCCGATCATGAGGTCGGAGGCAAAGGAGTCGGCCATGTAGTTCTTCTCCTGGAAGGAGACGGAGCATGCACGAGAACAAGAATGATGCACCCACATCAAAGGTGTTCTACCGCCCGATCGAAGCGTCCATCCGCTGGGCCGGGCTGCTGCGGTACGAGCAGGTGATCCTGGCCTCGATTTCGTCGCCCCGGAACCTGCCACTTTCGCTGGACTGCCCACGCTGGGGCGAACTGCGGCTATACACCGAACGCATCTATGACGGCATCCTCAATGGGGAGCTGCCCTTCGGACGGGACGGCATCACGACGCACGACACCGAACTGATCGACTCTTTCGATCTCACCATCCGCCATGTCGATCTGAAGCGCTGGATGCGCCAGCACTACCCCGAGCAGCGACCGGGCTTTCTCTTCTCCCGTAGCGAGCGCATCACCCATCCCTTCATTTCGCTGGAGACAGGGCAGGCCATGCTGGTTGAACAGCTCGCCCTGAAATCCGCCTTGGAGCAGTCCAAGCGCCAACTTCGCGAGCTGCAGGACAAGCACGACGCGCTGCTCAAGCAGTCCACGGTGATTCCCGCCTGCGCGCAGTGCCCGATCAGCGATCGGGCCGAGGCCACCTACCTGAACATCATCGGGGGCATGCTGGAGCTGATGCTCGGCCAGTCGCCCTCGGGCGCACCGTACTCCAGCTTCAAGACGCAGGAGGCCGTGGTCAGCGCACTGGTCGCCCATCACCACGGCGTCATGGGGATCGCCGAGCGGACATTGAACGGCAAGTTCGCCACGGCCAGGCGCCGGCTGCATAGCGCCATCCTCTGATGGTTTTCCAGCTTGTATGTGCAGTCGCGGAGATTGCATTTGCAATGTCTTTCCGCAGCCATGTCTATTGAATAGAGGTCACGCCAACAAACGCCACTGAGCGTTCAGGAGTGACCGCCATGTCGCAAACACCTGTACTACCACCCAGCGAGCGCCGCATCCTGCGCCTGGAAGAAGTCGAAGCGAAGTCCGGCTTCAAGCGCGCCCACATCTACAACCTGATGAAGAAGCGCCAGTTCCCGCAGGCGCTGCGCCTGGGCGTGCGCGCCGTCGGCTGGGATTCCATCGAAATCGATCAGTGGATCGCCGAGCGCGTCAACAACCGGGCCTGACCCGTTCTCCCGCGGACCTTCCATCCTCACACGGAGAACGCCATGCAGGTTGTATCCATCATTTCAACGAAAGGTGGCGTCGGCAAGACCACCACGGCCGCGAACCTGGGCGGGCTCGTCGCCGACGCGGGGCTGCGCGTGCTGCTGCTCGATCTCGACGTGCAGCCCACCTTGTCGTCCTACTACGAATTGGGCCACCGTGCGCCTGGCGGCATCTATGAACTGCTGGCCTTCAACGAGCGCGACCTCGGCCAGCTCGTGTCCCGCACGAACATCACAGGCCTGGATCTGGTGTTGTCCAACGACCACCGGGGCGAGCTGAACACCTTATTGCTGCATGCGCCGGACGGACGCTTGCGGCTGCGGCACCTGCTTCCCGCACTGGCTCCCCTCTACGACCTGGTGCTGATCGACACCCAAGGCGCGCGTTCGGTGACGCTGGAGATGGCGGTGCTCGCCTCTGATCTCGCGCTGTCACCCGTGACCCCGGAAATCCTCGCGGCCCGCGAGTTGCGGCGCGGCACCATGCAATTGCTGGAGGACATCGCGCCGTACCGGCACCTGGGCATCGAACCACCGCCGCTGCACCTGCTCATCAACCGCGTCCACCCGGTGTCGGCGAACGCTCGGCTGATTCAGCAGGCGTTGCGCGACCTGTTCCAGGACAACGCAGGCATCCGCGTGCTGGCCACCGACGTGCCGGCCATCGAAGCCTATCCGCGCGCCGCGACGCGCGGCCTGCCGGTGCATCGGGTCGAGTACCGCCAGCCACCGGGCAGAGTCGCCCCCGCCGCGCTCGACACCATGCGCGGCCTCGCTGGCGAACTGTTCCCGCAATGGCAGCACCGATTTGCCACGGTGTCCGGCCGCCCGCCATTCCCTCTTGATACCGGGAGGCACCATGGCGAACGCGCATGAACTGGCCCGAGGCCACAAACGGCTGCGCGCCCTGATCGAGTTCGCCGTCGGCGAGGGCTGGCACGTCAAGCGCACGCCGGGCGGCCATCTCAAATTCACCAAGGCAGGCTGCGCCGCGATCTACACCAGTTCGACCGCCAGCGACCACCGGGCCGCCCTCAACGCCCGTGCGCAGATCCGCCGCGCCGAGCGCGAGGCCCGATTCCAAGCGCAGGGAGGCCGCCATGGCTGAGATCACCTCCCAGCAGATGGCTGGCAAGCTGCTCGCGGCCGGGTTCGAGCGCAGCGGTCCGTCCGCCTCGACCCTGAGCGACCCCATCGCCGACACCCCCATGGTCGTGACCCTGGACCAGCTACGCCCCTACGACCATGACCCGCGCAAGAAGCGCAATTCGGCCTATGAGGAGATCAAGGCATCCATCCGCGAGCGCGGCCTGGATGCGGCACCGGCCATCACCCGACGGCCTGGCGAGGACCACTACATCATCCGCAACGGCGGCAACACGCGGCTGGCGATCCTGCGCGAACTGTGGTCGGAGACCAAGGACGAGCAGTTCTTCCGCATATCGTGCCTGTTCCGGCCGTGGCCCAGCCGCGGCGAAATCGTCATGCTGACCGGCCACCTGGCCGAGAACGAACTGCGCGGCGGCCTCACCTTCATTGAGCGCGCCCTCGGCGTCGAGA